>DATJXI010000094.1:0-9370 GCA_035500275.1 Roseiarcus sp.
GTCGAGGTGCGCGTCTTCAACCGCCACGGCGTGGACAAGGACGAGCGCGCCCAGGCGATCGAGCGCGAGGAGATCGAGCGGCTCGCCAAGGACCGCGACGACGAGCAGGCGATCCTCGACCGCAACGTCTACGCGCGTCTCGCCGAGACGCTCGAAGGCGAGCGGGCGCTCTCGGGGCCGAAGGGCTTCAAGAAGGATCAGGTGCTCACGCGCGCGCTCCTCGACGAGTCGCCGCGCTCGCAATGGTGGAGCTTTGCGCTCGAGTCCGACCAGACGATGTCGGAGATCGAGGCCATGCGCAAGCAGTACGACGAGTCGAAGAAGTCGTTGGAAAGCCGCTTCCTCGATAAGGTCGAGAAGCTGCAGCGCGGCGACGAGCTGCCGCCCGGCGTGATGAAGATGGCCAAGGTCTTCATCGCGGTGAAGCGCAAGATCCAGCCCGGCGACAAGATGGCCGGCCGCCACGGCAACAAGGGCGTCGTCTCGAAGATCGTCCCGGAGGAGGACATGCCCTTCCTCGAGGACGGGACGCCTGTCGACATCGTGCTGAACCCGCTCGGCGTGCCGAGCCGCATGAATGTCGGCCAGATTCTCGAGACGCACCTCGGCTGGGCCTGCGCCGGCCTCGGCCGGCAGGTCGGCGAGGCGGTCGACGCTTACCTCCGCATGAACGACGCCCATCCCTTGCGTTCGAAGCTCAGAGAGATCTACGGCGAGGACGAGACGATCCGGGCGCTTGACGACAAGTCGCTGGCCGAGCTCGGCTCCAACCTGCGCCGCGGCGTCCCGGTCTCCACGCCCGTCTTCGACGGCGCGCGCGAGAAGGACATCGTCGAGATGCTGAAGATGGCCAATTGCGACACGTCGGGCCAAGTCACGCTCTACGACGGCCGCACCGGCGATCCCTTCGACCGCAAGGTGACGGTGGGCTACATCTACATCCTGAAGCTTCACCATCTCGTGGACGACAAGATTCACGCGCGCTCGATCGGGCCTTACAGCCTCGTCACCCAGCAGCCGCTGGGCGGCAAGGCGCAGTTCGGCGGCCAGCGCTTCGGCGAGATGGAGGTGTGGGCGCTCGAGGCTTACGGCGCCGCCTACACGCTGCAGGAGATGCTGACCGTCAAGTCGGACGACGTCGCGGGCCGGACCAAGGTCTACGAGGCGATCGTGCGCGGCGACGACACCTTCGAGTCCGGCATCCCCGAGAGCTTCAACGTGCTCGTCAAGGAAATGCGCTCGCTCGGCCTTAACGTGGAGCTTGCCTCGCTCAAGCGCACGCCTGACGAGCTGCCGCCCGCCGAAGCCGCCGAATGACGCGAGCCGCCCGTGGCGCGTTTGTGAACACGACCTTGAACCGCGGCGTCCGCGCCGCGGCTCCTTCCAGGAATGCGAGCTTGAAGGGGTCCGCCGCTTAGGGCTCGCGGGAGACAAGAATGAACCAGGAAATCACCAATCCCTTTGCCCCGATCGCCCCGCCTCAGGCGTTCGATCAGATCCAGATCGCCATCGCCTCGCCGGAGAAAATCCTGTCGTGGTCGTTCGGGGAGATCAAGAAGCCGGAAACGATCAACTACCGCACGTTCAAGCCGGAGCGTGACGGTCTCTTCTGCGCGCGCATCTTCGGGCCGATAAAGGACTACGAGTGCCTGTGCGGCAAATATAAGCGCATGAAGTACAAGGGCGTCATCTGTGAGAAGTGCGGCGTCGAAGTGACGCTGTCGCGCGTGCGGCGCGAGCGCATGGGCCACATCTCGCTCGCGGCGCCGGTCGCCCACATCTGGTTCTTGAAGTCGCTGCCCTCGCGCATCGGGCTTCTGCTCGACATGTCGCTCAAGGAGCTCGAGCGCGTCCTCTATTTCGAATCTTACATCGTGCTCGATCCGGGCCTGACCCCGCTCAAGGACCGTCAGCTCCTGAGCGAGGACGATTGCCTGCGCGCGATCGACGAGTACGGGCAGGACAGCTTCACCGCCATGATCGGCGCCGAGGCGATCCGCGAGATGCTGAAGGGCATGAACCTTCAGAAGATCGCCGACGACCTGAAGATCGAGATCGCCGAGTCGAAGAGCGAACTGAAGCCGAAACGCCTCGCCAAGCGCCTCAAGATCATCGAGGCTTTCATCCATTCGGGCAACAAGCCCGAGTGGATGATCATGACCGAAATCCCGGTCATCCCGCCGGACTTGAGGCCGCTCGTGCCGCTCGACGGCGGACGCTTCGCGACTTCCGACCTGAACGACCTCTACCGCCGCGTCATCAACCGCAACAACCGGCTGAAGCGGCTGATGGAGCTGCGCGCGCCGGACATCATCATCCGCAACGAAAAGCGCATGCTGCAGGAATCGGTGGACGCGTTGTTCGACAATGGCCGCCGCGGCCGCGTGATCACGGGCGCCAACAAGCGGCCCTTGAAGTCGCTCGCCGACATGCTGAAGGGCAAGCAGGGCCGTTTCCGCCAGAACCTGCTCGGCAAGCGCGTGGACTATTCGGGACGCTCGGTCATCGTCGTCGGGCCGGAGCTCAAGCTCCACCAATGCGGCCTGCCGAAGAAGATGGCGCTCGAACTGTTCAAGCCCTTCATCTATTCTCGTCTTGACGCCAAGGGCCTGTCGGCGACCGTCAAGCAGGCCAAGAAGCTGGTCGAGAAGGAGAAGCCCGAGGTCTGGGACATTCTCGACGAGGTGATCCGCGAGCACCCGGTCATGCTGAATCGGGCGCCCACGCTGCACCGCCTCGGTATCCAGGCTTTCGAGCCGGTGCTCATCGAGGGCAAGGCGATCCAGCTGCATCCGCTCGTCTGCGCCGCCTTCAACGCCGACTTCGATGGCGACCAGATGGCCGTGCACGTTCCGCTGTCGCTCGAGGCGCAGCTCGAGGCGCGCGTCCTCATGATGTCGACCAACAACATCCTGCATCCGGCCAACGGACAGCCGATCATCGTGCCGAGCCAGGACATCGTGCTCGGCCTCTATTACGTCTCGCTCATGCGCGACGGCGAGCCGGGGCAGTATGTCGAGGACCCGGAGACGAAGCGGCCGCTCCACGGCTTCTACAGCGACATGGGCGAGATCGAGCATGCGATGGCGGCCGGGGCGCTGACGCTGCACAGCCGCATCAAGGGCCGCGCTTGGACCTACAACGAGAACGGCGAGCGCGTCGCCAAGATCTACGACACGACGCCCGGCCGCCTCATGCTCGGCGAGCTGATGCCCGAGCATCCCAAGATCCCCTTCGACGTCGTCAACCGGCTGATGACGAAGAAGGAAATCTCGAACATGATCGACATCGTCTACCGCAACTGCGGCCAGAAGGAGACGGTCATCTTCTGCGACCGCATCATGGCGCTCGGCTTCCGCGAGGCCTTCAAGGCGGGAATCTCGTTCGGCAAGGACGACATGGTCGTGCCCGACTCGAAGCGGCGCTTCATCGCCGAGACCGCGGCGCTCGCGAAGGAGTACGAGCAGCAGTACAACGACGGCCTCATCACTCAGGGGGAGAAGTACAACAAGGTCGTCGACGCCTGGGCGAAGTGCTCCGACCGTCTGGCCGAGGAGATGATGGCCGGCATCTCGGCCGTCCGCAAGGACAAGCACGGGCGCGACATGCCGATCAACTCGATCTACATGATGTCGCACTCGGGCGCGCGCGGTTCGCCCACCCAGATGCGGCAACTCGCCGCCATGCGCGGCCTGATGGCGAAGCCCTCGGGCGAGATCATCGAGAGCCCGATCATCTCCAACTTCAAGGAGGGTCTCTCGGTTCTCGAGTACTTCAACTCGACCCACGGCGCCCGCAAGGGCCTTGCGGACACCGCGCTCAAGACGGCGAACTCGGGTTATCTCACTCGCCGTCTCGTGGACGTTGCGCAGGACTCGATCATCACCATGGTTGACTGCGGGTCGCAGCGCGGCATCAGCATGCGCGCGATCATCGATGCCGGTACGGTCGTTGCCTCGCTCGCGAGCCGCATCCTCGGCCGAACCTCGGCCGAGACGCTGCGCGACGCGGACGGCAATGTCATTGTCGAAGCGGGCGAGATGATCGCCGAGGAGCACATGCCGGCGATCAACGCGGCCGGCATCCAGGAGGTGAAGATCCGCTCTGTGCTCACCTGCGAGGCGAAGAACGGCGTCTGCGGCCTCTGCTACGGACGCGATCTCGCGCGCGGCACGCCTGTCAATCTCGGGGAGGCGGTCGGCGTCATCGCGGCGCAGTCGATCGGCGAGCCGGGCACGCAGCTGACGATGCGCACCTTCCACATCGGCGGCGCGGCGCAGCTGGCGGATCAGTCGTTCATCGAGTCGAACTTCGACGGCGAGGTGAAGATCCGCAACCGCAACGTTGCGCGCAACTCGAACGGCGACCTCGTCGCCATGGCGCGCAACGTCGCGGTGGTGATCTATGATCGCAGCGGCGCTGAGCGCGCGGTTCACCGCGTGCAATACGGCGCGCGCCTGAGGGTCGACGAGGGCGACAAGATCAAGCGCGGCCAGAGGATCGCGGAATGGGATCCGTTCACCAGACCCATTCTCACCGAGGTCGACGGCGTCATCGGGTTCGAGGACCTGGTCGAAGGCCAGTCGATGTCGGAGCAGGTGGACGAGGCGACCGGCATCGCCAAGCGCATCGTCACCGACTGGCGCTCCACGCCGCGCACGGCCGCGCTGAAACCCGCGCTCGTGATCAAGGGTCCGGACGGCAAGATCGCCAAGCTGCCGCGCGGCGGCGACGCGCGCTATCTGCTGCCGGTCGAGTCGATCATCTCGTTTGAGCCGGGCGCGACCGTTCGTGCGGGCGACGCGATTGCGCGCATCTCGATCAATAGCGCCAAGACGCGCGACATCACCGGCGGTCTGCCGCGGGTGGCGGAGCTGTTCGAGGCGCGCCGGCCGAAGGACCACGCGATCATCGCTGAGGTCTCGGGCACGGTGCGGTTTGGGCGCGACTTCAAGAACAAGCAGCGCGTCTCGATCGAGCCGAGCGAAGAGGGCGTCGAGCCGGTCGAGTACCTGATCCCGAAGTCGAAGCACATCCATCTGCAGGACGGCGACGCCATCGAGAAGGGCGAGTATATCGTGGACGGCAACCCCGCTCCGCACGACATTCTCGCCATCAAGGGCGTCGAAGAGCTGGCGGCCTATCTCGTCAACGAGATCCAGGAAGTCTACCGCCTTCAGGGCGTCAGCATCAACGACAAGCACATCGAGGTGATCGTGCGCCAGATGCTGCAGAAGGTCGACATCGTGGACCCGGGCGACACCGACTTCTTGAAGGACGAGCAGGTTGACAAGCTCGACCTCGATTCGGCCAACGAGGCGGCGCTCGCCGAGGGCAAGAAGCCGGCGGCCGGCGTGCCGGTGCTGCTCGGCATCACCAAGGCGAGCCTGCAGACGCGCTCCTTCATCTCCGCCGCCTCCTTCCAGGAGACGACGCGCGTGCTGACCGAGGCCGCGGTGAACGGCAAGGTCGACACGCTGGAGGGGCTTAAGGAGAACGTGATCGTCGGCAGGCTCATCCCGGCGGGGACCGGCGCGGCCATGACGAAGCTGCGCTCCATCGCCCAGATGCGCGATACGCTCATCCTCGCGCAGAAAGCAGAGGCGGCCGAAGCGCAACCGCCCGCGCTTCCGCTCGCCGCGCCGCCCGCGGACACGGGCGCCCGCAAGGCGCGGCAGCGGGCGGCGGAGTAGTCGCCGCTTGCTGAAACATGAAAGAGCCGCCTCCGGGCGGCTCTTTTTTGCGCCGTTGACATCATAGACGCATATTTTCAGTTTCCTCGCATGCAGGTAACGATCCAAACTCGCGATGTTATGACGTTCCCGATGACCTGCATCGTCGCCTGAAAGCGCGCGCGGCGCTCGCCGTGCGTGAGGAACGCGACGCGCCGTGAGGGTCGTCGACGCTTCGACTATGCCGGCGCAATCCAGGGAGCCCGGCGTGTTTCGCGCGCATTTCCCTCATAACGCGCAATGCTCTAGTCTCGAAGCGAGCGGCGAGCGGAGGAAACGTCCATGGGAAGGCGCTACGAAAACATCCTCGAGACGGTCGGACACACGCCCGTCGTTCGCATCAACCGGCTCGCGCCGGCCGGCGTGAATCTCTACGTCAAGGTCGAGGCGTTCAACCCGCTGGGGTCGGTCAAAGACCGACTGGCGCTCGGGGTGATCGAAGCGGCGGAGCAGTCGGGAGAGCTCAAGCCAGGGCAGGGCGTCATTGAGGCCACTAGCGGCAACACCGGCATCGGCCTTGCGATGGTCTGCGCCGCCAAGGGCTATCCGCTTGTCCTGACGATGGCGGAGACCTTCAGCGTCGAGCGGCGCAAGCTCATGCGCTTTCTCGGCGCCAAGGTCGTGCTTACGCCCGCGGCCGACCGGGCGGTCGGCATGATCCGCAAGACCGAGGAATTGGCCAGGGCGCATGGCTGGTTCATGACGCGCCAGTTCGAGAACGAGGCCAATCCCGACTTCCATTCGCGCACGACGGCGCGCGAGATCATCGAGGATTTCGCCGGCGACAGGCTCGACTATTGGGTGACCGGATACGGCACCGGCGGCACGCTGAAGGGCGTGGCGCGCGTCTTGAGGCGCGAGCGTCCTGAGACGAAGATCATCGTCTGCGAGCCGGCGGACGCGCCGCTGATCGAGTCAGGCGTCGAGCAGATGCGCAACCCGGATGGCTCGCCCGCCGCGCCTCACCCCGCCTTCAAGTCGCATCCCATGCAGGGCTGGACTCCGGACTTTATTCCGAAGCTGACGGGCGACGCCGTCGACATGCATCTCATTGACCGCATGGTGCCGATCGCCAACGCCGAGGCGCTCAACTGCAGTAAGGATCTCGCGACGAAGGAGGGCGTGTTCGTCGGCATCACGTCGGGCGGGACGTTCGCCGGCGCGCTCAAGATTGCGGCCGAGGCGGAAGAGGGCGCGAACATCCTCTGCATGCTGCCCGACACCGGCGAGCGCTATCTCAGCACGCCTTTGTTCGCCGATGTCGCGGTCGACATGACGGACGAGGAAATGGCGATCTCGCGATCGAGCCCGAGCTGCCAGTTCCCGCAGGCGGCGGAATAGCCGAACTTAGACAACCTCGTCCGGCGCGAGCGCGCAGGCGAGGCCAGGGTCGGTTTCAATTTGCACGGTCGAATGACCGATCCTGAACCGTGCCGCCAGCTCAGCCGACAGTTCATGCAGGAAGGCGTCGCCCGGATGCCCCGCCGGCATGACCAGGTGACAGGTGAGCGCCGTTTCCGTCGTGCTCATCGACCAGACATGCAGGTCATGCACCGACTCCACTCCGGACTGCGCCGCGAGAAAGGCGCGCACTTGTCCCGGGTCGACGGCCAGCGGCACGGCCGCCATCGACATGCCGAGCGACTCGGTCAGAAGGCCCCAGGTCCCCCAGGCAATGACGGCGTTGATGGAAAGGCTCACGACGGGGTCGAGCCACAGCCAGCCGGTGAAGAGGATGACAATTCCTGCGACGACGACGCCGACCGAAACGAGCGCGTCCGACGCCATATGGAGGAAGGCCCCGCGGATATTGAGGTCGCCCTTGCGGCCTGATGCGAAAAGGGCGGCGCAGACGCCGTTGACCACGACGCCGATGGCGGCCACGATCGTCATGGTGAGGCCGGCGACCGGCACGGGAGCGGCGAGGCGCTGGATCGCCTCGAGCGAGATCGCGCCGATCGTCGCCATGAGGAAGACCGCGTTGAACAGCGCGGCTAAGATCGACGATCCCCGAAGCCCGTAGGTGTAGCGCGCCGACGGCGCGCGCTTGACGAGCTCGCTTGCGAGCCAGGCGGCGCCGAGCCCGAGCACGTCCCCGAGATTGTGCCCAGCATCCGCGATGAGCGCGACGGAGTGGGCCTGAAATCCATACGCCGCCTCGATGACCACGAATGCGAGATTGAGCGCGACGCCGAGGCGAAAGGCCATGCCAAAGTCGCCGACCCCATGCGAATGCCGGCGCCCGCCACCATGATCATGATGGTGGTTGTGGTGGGATGGGCCGCGGTTCATGACGGGGTCAACCTTCCAAGGGACTGCTTTTGGCGACCGCGTCGTCGAGCCGCTCGTCCTCGATGCCGTGCGGCTCGATATGCGCCGTCGCCTCGACGGCCCCCGGAAAGAGTTTCTGAACCGCTGTTTCCGTTGCGTCGCCGATCGCGTGGCCGGCGTCGACGGTGAGTCCGGGATCGACCTCGAGATGGTATTCGACGAACGTGCGGTCGCCGGAAAAGCGGGTCCTCAAGTCATGGATGTCCCGGACGCCCGCGCATGCGCGCACTGTTTCCTTGATGCGTCTGCGCTCCGCGGCGGGAAGCTCCCGGTCGAGGAGTTGCTCGAGCGCGGCGTTGGCGATACCGTAGGCGTTCCACAGCATATAGGCGGAAATCGCCAGCGCGAAAGCCGGGTCCGCGCGAAGGCACCCCGTGAAATGAGTCACGCCAAGCGCAAGGAGAACGGCGGCGTTGACGGCGGCGTCGGTCTTATAGTGGGTGCGGTCGGCGGCGATGGCGGTTGAGCCCGTCCGGTTCACCACCCAACTTTGCATGGCAATCAGTCCGCACGCCACCGCCAGACTGAACGCGATGAGCCAGACGCCGACCTCGAGCGCCTCGAGCCGCGTGGGGACCAGGAGCCTTCCGATCGACTGGAAGGCGAGGATGCAGGCGGCGCCCGCGACGAAGCTTGCCTGGGTGAAGGCGGCGACCGCCTCGCCTTTTCCATGGCCGAAACGATGTTCTCGGTCCGGCGGGCGCTGGGCGTAATGGACCCCGAGGAGGGTGACCACGCTCGCACCCGTGTCAACAAGCCCATCGACAGCCGAAGCCAGCAGCGACATCGATCCCGTGATCAGCCAGCCGGCAAGCTTCACCGCCAGCAGCAGGATGGCGACCGCCAGCGTGACCCGCGTAGACAAGACGTTGAGCGCGCGTGCGCGCGCCGTGTCTTTCGGACCGACTGGAATCCGTTTCATCGTTCCGCGCTCAATCGCGCCCGGCCATGCTCCGGGACGTCGAGGAGGTCATTTCAATAAACGGAATATAGTCGCTTTCTGGCTCGCGCACCGTCATCAAGCGGCCGTCTTAAGCCGGGAGCAGCACACATTTGTATTTTTGTATGAAAAATACCGATTGACTGGCTTCGCCCCCTCGATATCAGTTGTCGGGGAGGGAGGAGGCGATGCTGGTCCTGGTCACAGGCGCGACGGGCAAGGTCGGCCTGCAGTTCATCGATCGTCTGTTCGCCGACCGGAAATGGTCCGGGGCTCGGGTGCGCGCGCTTTGCCACAATCGCGGCTTTCCCGATAACAACCGGGTCGAGTCGGTATTCGGGTCCATCGCCGCTCGAGAAACGTGCGC
>DATJXI010000095.1:0-4325 GCA_035500275.1 Roseiarcus sp.
GGCGCCTCCGCGTCGAGCGCGAGCGTCGCGAGATGCGAGGATTGGAGCTCGGCAAGGCTCAGCCAGCGGATGCTGCTGGCCGGGGTCTTGCGCAGGAGCGTCATCACCGGATCGCCGATCCCCATCGACCTGAGGTAGCCCTCGACCTCCTCGTCGGCGCCGATCGGCTCATAGACCTTTTTGATCCGCTTCAGATGGACGGCGCCCTCGGTCTCCTTCATCGCCAGGGTGATCTGATGCACGCCGACCAGCGGCATCGGTCCGACGAGCCGCTCGACGCCGCCGGCGAGAACGAGCGAACATGCGGATGCGCAGCGGGCGCCGCCGGTCATCGCCCGACCCTTCGCGCTCGGGCAGGCGGGGGCGCGCTCGGCGCAGTTCTCGATGAGCGTGCGCGCGACGGCGACCGCGAGACGCTTCTCGCGAATGAGTTTGCCCATCGCCACCGCGTCCGGCAGCGAGCCTCCCGGCGAAGAGATGAGGATCGGCAGCCGGCGGCCGTCGAGATCGGCGACGGCCTTGGCGAAGGCCGCGCCCGCGCCCGGCATAATCCGGCCCTCGGCGGAGATCCATTCGGGGCAATTCGGCTGGCAGGCGGGATCCGAGCTTGTCACCCGCAAGATGCGCATCGGCGGCTCGACGCGCGGCCGGGGCATGATTTTAAGACCGGGCAGCCTCGGAGGGACTCTTGCGTCGGCCAGCGCAGCCGCGCCCACCCAGAGAAGCGCGGCGAGGGCAAACAGGACCGCGGCGACGAGGCGCTCCCTTGCTCCGGTCAAGCGCGCGCCTCGCCTCGCAGGCGCTGATATTCGAACGCAACGAGGCTCGGCCCGTGCAGCCGCTCGAGCCGGCGCACGATGAAATGGCCGCGCGCCAGCGTCTGAAAATGATCGGCGAAAACCGCGTTGACCGCCGCGCCGCCGAGCGCGCCTAGGATCGGCGCCGACTGCGCCGCGATCTTTTCGCTGACCACGAGCCCGAAGCGCGCCGCGATCTGGGAAATGAGGCGCACGACGACCGGCGCCGATTGCGCGCCGAGGCCTTGGGCGGTGACGAAGCGGAGGCTGTCGGTGACGGTCTTGGCGAGCGCCGCGCGCACCGCGAAATAGCCGCTCTCGAAGGTGACTTCCTCCGCCTCTTTTCCGCCGAGCGCGAAGACTTCGAGGCAGGCGAGCGCCGCCTGCGGCGCGGCGAGATCTTCGCCCTCCTCGCGAGCAATTTCGGCGATCGAACGCAGGAGAATCGTGGTCGAAACCGGCAGCTCGACCGGGAGGGCGACGAGCCCGAAGGCGCCTCCGATCGCCCCGGAGGCGACCGCCGCGACCTTGTGCGCCGCGGTGGCGGATTTCGCGGCGGTACCGAGGTCGATAGTGCGTACCGCAAGTTTGAAGGCGCCGCGCAGCGCCGTCTCGCTCGCATGGGCGACGAGGCGCCGGGCGGGAGACGGGAGGCCTCGGGTCAATGCGCCTATTGGACGGCCGATCGTATCGGTGATCCGCTGCGCGAAGCTCGTCCCCTCGAGATAGCCGATCGCACGCTTCAGATCCGCGGTTTCGGCCTCGTTGAGCCGGCTCGGCATGATCTCGATGGTGGACATGGACGCCTCGATTTTCATCGCCGGCGTCAGTATTCGCCGCCCGCGCGCCCGAAATATAGCGCGCCGCCGCCGAGCGGCCAGTGGGCCGAAGCTCCGCGCGGCGAAAGGCCGAAAACTCTGCGCCGAAAGCGCCCGCTCGCGAGGAAAACCGCCAAGCGAGCCCGAAGCTCGGGACGAGCCCCGCCGGAGCGGCCCATAGAGCCCGCGCCCGCCGAGCGACAATTCCAACCTGCGCCCATGATCCGCGTTCGACGCGGATCGGGCGAATTCCCAGCCCGACTCCGAAGGCGCCGTTTAGGCGCCTTTCGTCTGCTGTCCGAGCGGCAGGGAGCGAATGCGCTTGCCGCTTGCCGCAAAGATCGCGTTCATCAAGGCCGGGGCGACCGGCGGCACGCCCGGTTCGCCGACACCGCCAAGGGGCACATCGTAGCCGTGCGGCACGACATACACATGCGTCTCCCGGGGCGCGTCGGTGATGCGCAACACCTGATAGTCGTCGAGGTTGCTCTGCTCGACTCTGCCGTCCTTGAATGAGATCTCATTGAGGAGGCCGACGCCAAGACCCATGACGACCGCGCCCTCGAATTGGGAGCGGACGCGATCCGGGTTGACGATCGGGCCGCAGTCGACGGCGATGTCGACCCGCGGCACAGCGACGTTGCCCTTGTCGTCGACCGCGGCTTCGATGACCGCCGCCACATAGCTCACGAAGCTGCGATGAACGGCCAAGCCGAGGCCGTGGCCCTCCGTCATCGCTCGGCCCCATCCGGCCTTTTCGGTTACGAGCTCGACGACATTGCGAAGCCGGCCCGTGTCGATCGGATAGATTTCCGGGTTCTCGCCGTAGTCCCAGAAGTCCTTCACCCTCGCCGGGATGTCGAGGATGCGGGGCGGACCGATCAGATCGAGCAGGAACTCCTTCGGGTCCTTGCCCGCGGCGGCGGCCAGCTCGGCGACGAAGGACTGGATGGCGAACCCGTGCGGGACGTTCGACACGGATCGCCACCAGCCGATCTTGGTGTGCGCTTCCGCCTCGCCATTCTCGATGCTGATGTTTTTGATGGCGAAGGGCATGTCGACCAGCCCCATGCCGGCTTCCCAATTGGCCTCATGTTTCGGATCGGGCTTGAAGAGCGACGTGATCGAGGGCGCGACGCTGTTATGTCGCCACGCGACCACGCTGCCGTCCTTGTCGAGCCCGGCCTCGAGGCGTTCGACCGAAACCGTGTGAAGGAAGTCGTTGCGGATATCGTCCTCGCGAGTCCACACGACTTTGACTGGCGCTCCGCCGATTCCTTTTGAGCACAGCGCCGCCTCGACCGCGAAGTCCGGCTTCGACTTGCGGCCGAAACCTCCTCCCAGAAGCGTCACGTTGACCGTGACGTTCTCGGGCGAAAGCCCCAAGTACTTGGCGACCAAATCGTGAGCGGCTTGCGGGCTCTGAACGCTTGTCCACACGTCCGCCTTCCCGTCCACGATCCGGCAGGTCGCCGAGGGCGGCTCCATCGTCGCATGCGCATTGTGCGGAATGTAATACTCGGCCTCCACTTTCTTGTCCGCGCTAGCAAAGGCCGCGGCGAAGTCGCCTTCGCTGCGCAGGACTTTGCCGGGCTGGCGGGCGGTGGCTTCCATCGCCGCGCGATAGGCCTTCGAATCGTAAGTCGCGTGCGGACCATCGTCCCACTCAATCTTCAGAGCCTTGCGGCCCTGTATCGCCGCCCAGGTGTCGTCCGCAACGACGGCGATCCCCCCCGAGGGCTGGAAGGCCATGGGAAAAGACGGCGCCGGGATCTCGACGATCTGGACAAATCCCGGGACTTTCTTGGTTTCCGTGGCGTCGTACGACTTGACCTTGCCGCCCATCACCGGCGGACGTGCGACGACGGCGTATTTCTGCCCCGGCAAGCGGACGTCCTGACCATAGATGGCCCGACCGGTCGTGATGTTGAAGTTGTCGACGATGTTGGTCCCTTCCTTGCCGATGTAGCGGAACTGCGAGGGGTCCTTCAGACGCAGACTGTCAGTCGGTGGAACGTCAAACTCGCTGGCGTCCTCTGCAAGCTCGCCATAGCCAAGCGTCTTGCCGGTCGATTTCTGAACGACCTCGTGGTTTTTCGCCTCAACATCGGACACTGGGACACCCCAGCGCGCAGCCGCAGCCTGTTCCAACATCATGCGCGCAGCTGCGCCAGCCTGCCGCATTGGCTTGATGAAGTGGCGAGTCGAACGGGAACCGTCGGTGTCCTGGTTGCCGTATCTGGCCTCGTCGCCCGTCGCCTGCGCGACTTTCACCCTGGCCCAATCGGCTTCGAGCTCGTCGGCGACGATCAGCGGCATCCCGGTTCGCACGCCTTGTCCCATCTCGGAGCGATGGCAGACGATGGTGACGGCTCCGTCGGGCGCAATCGACACGAAGACCAGAGGATTGTTCACCGTGCCGTGCGGCATGCCGTCGGCGCCCCACTTTTGCCCGGCCGCGCGCGCCGCGCGGGGAGGCAAAACGGCGAGCGCGAGCACGAGGCCGCCAGTAGAAAGTATGCCCTTGAGGACCGTGCGCCGGCTGACGTTTTCGATGCTCAACGAGCCGAGTTCACGCAGATGCTTGGTCATGTCAGGCTCCCGCGGCTTGCTTGATGGCGGCGCGGATACGCTGGTACGTGCCGCAGCGGCAGATGTTGACGAACATGGCTTGGTCGATCTCGGAGTCGGTCGGGTGCGGCTTCTCTTT
>DATJXI010000096.1:0-8049 GCA_035500275.1 Roseiarcus sp.
TTGGTTCCGCGCAAGCCCGGCGATCGGGTCAAGACCAACCGGCGCGACGCGATTAGCCTGGCCAAATTGCACCGAGCGGGTGAACTGTCGCCGGTGTGGGTTCCAGACCCAGCCCATGAGGCGATCCGCGATCTGGTGCGCGCGCGACTGGCGGCGGTGCGCGCGTTGCGGCAGGCGCGCCAGTAACTCTCCGGCTTCCTGCTGCGCCATGGTCATCATTATAACCGGCCGGCCTGGACCCCGACGCACCGGCGCTGGCTCGCCGGATTGTCGTTCGAACACGCAGCGCATCACATCGTGCCTCATGATCGCGTTCGTGCCGAGGCCATTGGCGGTCAACAGCACGATTTCGGCCCGCCAGACGTGCTTCTGCGGCGTGTTGCGATCTTGAACCAGAGGCTTTGAGCCGACGAATGTCGGCAGACGATACGGAAAGCGTTTTTCCAGCGCGCATCGCGCAGACTCGCACATCCTATCTACCGGCGGAATCCCTTCAGGGACTCAAATGTTAGGCGCAATCCACTAGCGCCGAAGTCACCGGATATGTCCAAATAATATATCGACGTTGGACCCTGTACCGGACTCTTTTAAAACGGAAACCTGTATTCATCAATTATTATTGTTAGCCATTCATACTAGGCGCAAAGGTTCAACCTATGTTTATATAGGACTTTACAGCGCTCGTATATTCTATGTCTACGCCGTTACGCTCGACCGCCGCCCGCGACAGGCCGGAACCAAATGGCGCCGCAACCCTTTGAAACTCCACGATTCGCGAGCCGAAATGGCGCCCGCGCCAAGGGAGCCGTCCACCGCTCCCTGCGGCCGGTCGCTTGCGCCCCCCGAGCCCTTCCTCTAACCCTGACCCTCATGCGAATCGCTTCGCAGGCGGGGCGTAATCGGTGAGCGGAGCGTCGAAGCCCGTCGCCATCATCATGGGCAGCCAGTCCGACTGGACGGTCATGCGCCGGGCGGCGGAAACCCTTGATGCGCTTCAAGTGGGCTACGAGGCGCGCATCGTCTCGGCCCATCGTACGCCCGACCGGCTGGTCGCTTTCGCCAAGGGAGCAAGGGAGCAAGGCGTCAAGGTCGTCATCGCCGGCGCCGGCGGGGCGGCGCATTTGCCCGGCATGACCGCCGCCTTCACCACCCTCCCTGTTCTCGGCGTCCCAGTCCCGACCAAGGCGCTCGCGGGCCAGGATAGCCTGCTCTCGATCGTGCAGATGCCCGCCGGGGTCCCGGTGGGCACGCTCGCCATTGGCGAGGCGGGCGCGGTCAATGCGGCGCTGCTCGCCGCCTCGGTCCTGGCGATCTCGGACGAGGCGCTGGCGAGTCGGCTCGAGGCCTGGCGCGCCGCCCGCACGGCCGAGGTCGCCGACCGGCCCGCCGAGGAGCCGGCCGAAGCATGATCCTGGTCCCCGGCGCCACCATCGGCATTCTTGGCGCCGGGCAGCTTGGCCGCATGCTCGCCATCGCCGCGCTCAAAGTGGGCTTGAGAACCCACATCTTCGCGCCCGAGCCCGAGGCGCCGGCCTACGACGCCGCGGCCGGACGGACCGTCGCCCCTTACGACGACGAGCAGGCGCTCGCCCACTTCGCCGAGGCGGTGGACGTCGCGACCTACGAATTCGAGAACGTCCCGACGGCGACCGTCGAATTCCTCGCGCGGCGGGTCCCGGTCCGGCCGGGCGCGCGGGCGCTGGCGCTCACCCAGGATCGGCTGGTGGAGAAGACCTTCCTCCGCGACCTCGGGCTGCCAAGCGCGCGCTTCACGGGCGTCGAGGACGCAGGCGCGCTCGCCCGCGCCGTGGCCGAGCTCGGCCGCCCCTCGATCCTGAAGACAAGGCGCTTCGGCTACGACGGCAAGGGCCAGTCGCTTATCCGCGAAGGCTCCAATGTCTCCGCGGTGCATCGGACGCTCGGTGGGGCGCCGATGATCCTCGAGAGCTTCGTCGCCTTCGAGCGCGAGGTGTCAGTCGTCGCGGCGCGCAGCCTGGAAGGCGAGATCGTCGCCTACGACCTCAGCGAGAACGAGCATGAGCGCCATATTCTCGCCCGCACCCGGGCGCCGGCGCGGATCGCCCCCGAGACCGCCGAAGAGGCGCAACGGGTCGCGGCCAAGATCCTCGAGGCGCTCGACTATGTCGGCGTGCTAGCGGTCGAGTTGTTCGTCACGCGCGACCGGCAGGGGCGCGAGGGGCTCATCATCAACGAGGTCGCCCCGCGCGTTCACAATTCCGGCCATTGGACGCTCGACGGAGCGCAGACCTCGCAATTCGAGCAGCACATTCGGGCGATCGCCGGCTGGCCGCTCGGGGCGCCGACGCGGCGCGGTCGCGTCGAAATGCACAATCTTATCGGCGAGGACGCCGAGGAGTGGCGCGACATTCTTGCGCAGCCCGATCTCTGCCTCCATCTCTACGGCAAGCTGGAAATCCGGCCGGACCGCAAAATGGGCCATGTCACCCGTGTCTTCCCTAAAACGCCCGAATCGGCATGAATGGAGAAAGCTGCGCGCGTATGGTGGACACGCGCGGGCGGGTTTGGTAGAAGGCGCGGGCTAGGCGTGCCTGCCGAAAGGTAGGGCGCGCGCTTGCGTTCCGGCTCATTCAGCAATCCGTTCCGAGGTCCGGCCTCAGAAACAAGGAGCCTTCGTGCAGGTACTCGTTCGCGACAACAATGTTGATCAGGCCCTCAAGGCGCTGAAAAAGAAGATGCAGCGCGAGGGCATTTTCCGCGAGATGAAGCTCCGCGGACATTACGAGAAGCCATCGGAAAAGAGGGCGCGGGAGAAGGCGGAAGCCATCCGGCGCGCGCGCAAGCTCGCTCGGAAGAAGCTCCAGCGCGAGGGCTTGCTGCCTGTCAAGCCGAAGCCGGCGAGCCCGCCGCGATCGGCCGGGTGAGCCGGTCGGTCAAGCGAGCGATCGAGCATGTCTCGCCCCGCCGTTTGGCGGGGTTTTGATTGCGCTGGCTCGATTCCTGTTCCGTCGGTATACCCCGCTTTGGCTTGAGGACACGACGGAACCGCAGGTGGTGAGGGACATGGTCTGGCCTTTGGCGAAGCCTGTGCGAGCGGTTTTGGCGGTCGCGGGGGCGCTTGCCCTTGCGGCCTGCGGCGAGACTTTCGGCGGCATGACGCCGACGACTCGTGTCGCGGAGACGGAAACAGACGCGGCGGCTCAGGCGTCCAACGCCGGCAATCTCGCGTCACTGACCGAGATCATCGAGCGCAATTCGCAGGATCCGGCGGCCTACAACACCCGAGGGGTCGTTTACGCAAAGCTCGGACGCTATTCGAGCGCCGTCGCCGATTTCAGCCATGCGATTGAGCTCGATCCCCATTTCGCCGGCGCCTACACCAACCGGGCCCTCGCCTACCGCCAAATGAAGAAGGACGATCTGGCGCTGCAGGACTTCAACCGGGCGGTCGCCGCGAACCCCAACGACGCCGCGGCCTATCTTGGACGCGGCAATCTCTATCGATCGCATGACAATTTCGACGCCGCGCTGGCCGACCTCAACCAGGCGATCCGCCTCAATCCCGAGGGCGCGCAAGCCTATCACGCGCGCGGCCTCATCTATCAGAAACAGGGCAACGACGTTCAGGCCATCACCGATTTCAACAACGCCATCGACCGCGACCCGTTCGCTGGCGCCCCTTATCAGGCGCGTGGCCAGAGTCTCATGCGGACCGGCAAGTACCAGGCCGCGATCGAGGATTTCAACGCCGCGCTCAACGTCAACGCCAACAATTCCGACGCGTGGGCGGGCTTGGGCTTCTGCTACGAGAAGCTGAACAACCGCGCCAAGGCGGTCGAATCCTATCAGCGGGCGGTGGCCGTCAACCCGAACAACAGCGAGGCGAAAGCGGCTCTCCAGCGCCTCGGGTGACTCGCGCCTGGGCGTAGGTTCCGCCTGCTCCTGAAAAACAGGAAACAGCAGGCGGACAAAATGAAACCTCATGCCACAGATCGATCGTCAAGCGACAATTCAAATTCTTATAACACGGGGGCCTGACAGGAGAATCAAAGAGAACGGCTGGAGGTCGAAAATCTGGGCGGCCGATCGGTCGCCGCGAAACTAATGTTCAATTGTGGTTTCGAAACGTTTTCTTGTCATCAAGAAAGTATTGTTCCCCCCATTCCGGCCGCGCACCAGGCTGCCGTTTCGATACTGATAGTCTTCGTACCCCAATGAAGCTAACAGTGCGCCAAGCCTTGGATCGTCATCGAAAGCCTCAATAAGCAGGATAGGCTCGTGCATCCTGAGGGTATCGACGCCTCCCTTTACGACCTCATATTCAATTCCTTGGACATCTATCTTAATAAATATTGGTTCAAGTCGAAAAGAATCCAACGTCTCGACTCTGCATTCTAGCTCAATTAGCTTCAAGTCGCCCGGACTAAAAAAATACACAGTGTCTCTGTTTAACCAGGAACGTGCGGAATTATAGTCCAATGAAGCTAGTCCATCGTAGACGAAATCCTTGTACGAAGGCACAAAAAGCTTCAATCGAGCGGACTTATCCGACAAGCCTACGTTACGAATTTTTACTTGCTTGCTCCCAGCGTATCTTGCAATCAACTTATCGCAAAGTGCTCGATTTGGCTCAAAGCACTCTATCCTTGCCATTGGCTTGTAAAGGTGAATAGATTCGATAGATTGTCCCTGATTTCCACCAATGTCAATGTAACACCCCCGCGAGCCCTCCTCCTCCCTTACGATTGCTAACGCTTCGAAATCTTTATCATGCGGCACACGTAAAAGTCGACGGTAATAGAAATAAAACGTGTCTTTGGCGTTCTTGAGGAACCAAAATTCAGATTGAAGTGTCCGGATCGCTTTCTTTATTGTCAATGTTGTTTACCCCTTCGAGGTGGCGACGGTGACGCAAACAACATTATTCCGAACGCCTGCACGAGTCCATTCACGATTGCATCATTATTGCATCTGGGCAAAGAAGAACTGGTACGATAGACTCACTAGGTTCTTTAGCGTAGACGCGGACCATATCGTCAATGCTGCGCCTGCGGATTTCCAACTCGCATCGGACGCCGAACTACCGGCGCGTCGTCCAGAGCGGGCGCGGGTTTAACGGCAATTCTACGAAGGTGGAGTTCGTGGCTGACCATGATCAGCCCAAGCATGATGAAGAGCAGGATATGATTCTCGCGCTCGGACAGCACAAGACGATTGACCGAATACGCGATCAGCGAGCAGGCAAACGCTCCGTTCAGCGCGCCCGCCGGCGAGGGATCGGTCAAGAATCGCTTTGCGCTATAAGCAATTCCGGCAAACAACATCAGCGTGAAGAAAATGAGACTGGGGATGCCCGTTTCCACGAGTAACGACAGAACATAGCTGTCGATCGTGAATCCAGCTTGCTCCGACCCATTGCCAATAATCAGGGCTCCATTCGAGAAGCCATGGCCGGTGAATGGGTTGGAGATGATATACGCCTTCGACATCTCCCATTGTTCAACGCGCGCCTCGCTGCTGTATGAGGCCTGGCCGCCTCCGAACACCATATTGTGGGCGCGCCGCCAAGTCATGACCGCGACGGTGGAAGTCGTGAAGAAAATCACCGCCATGACCGCGACGATGGCGGCGCCAATGGAATGGCGGTCAAATCTACGCGTGCGGAAATACCATAGGGCCGCGAAGCTGCCGAAAGCAGCGGCGAACGCCATGTTCCCGCCGCGGGCGTAGGCCGCGATAATGCCGCCCAGACACAGAAAAATCAGGCCAACACCCAATAACCTTTTGAAGAATGTGTTGGAGTAGGCGGCGTAGTAGAAGCCAAACGGGGTTGCGATTGCCGCAAATTCTCCAAGCGACAAGGACGTGCCGAAGACGCTGAGCGCTCGATACATGCCGTCGCGGTAAGGATTGTAGTTGACCATGCGGTCGACGGACGGGTTGTCTGCCATGAGGCGCTGCAGCAGAGGGCCCGGCAACGCTTCGATGGCCAGATGCCGGTTGAGGATGCGTTCAGCGATGGCGAGGCTGCAGACGAAGGCGGCGCAGATCGCAATGATTTTGACGGCTTTCTGCACATCCGTGTCGGAACGCACGACGTAAAGCGTCACCAGCCAGGGAACGAGCCAAGTAAGCACCGCGTCAGTAAACTGCGACAGGCTGCCTACCAATCCGATGGAAGTGAGGAAAGACAGCACAATCATTACGAAAAAGCCAATCAATCCGAGCGACAGCAGCCGATTTGTTGAAATGGCGCTGACGATGTCCCGTCTAATCGCAGAGGACATCGACGCGGACAGGCCGAACAACATTATTAGGGGAAAGATGACCAATCGTCGGGCCGAAATCCAGGGAAGACTCGGTATGTCTAGCGCATAATAACTCGGAACGATCAGAAGTACGATCAGCATCGCCACAAACAATGCCCGGGTTTTTCTCAAAGGCGTGATTGGAAAATCTGGCGTCGCCCAAAGCAGAAACAATCCGACAACTGCAACAATCCCAAACGCGCCGGTTGGCGGTAGGATGACGGCGGCAAAACCAACGATGACTCCTAGGATGATTGAGCCGAAGGCCCATGCCCCAAACAAAAGGATATTTGCCATCAGCGGCGGAAGAGCGGAAACCCGTCGTCGCGCCGCAACCAGTGCGAATCTTGGAGTTAGAAACAACAGCGTCCCGACGCGCTTGTAATCTGCCATGACTGTTCGTCTCGAACTGAATTATACTAGCTCGGTCTAGCCGCCCATCTAAGGCCGCTCTTAACTTTCGACAATGAAGGTTGCTCATTCAGGCTGTCAAGCGATCGACCCCTGTCGCTGCCCTGTCGCTTCCTTGTCGCAAATCGCAGGGAACCCTGTTTTGGGAGCCGACAGGTCGGGGGCCGCAGAGCAACATTTATCTCGACGCCGCAGCCGAATAAAGTCTTGCAGCCGGATAGCGTATGGAGGGTTTGCGGCTCATCGCAAAACTGGAATTGCATCCTTACCGCGATACCGAAGACGTAAGGCCGCGCGAGAGGTAAAGTTGCTTTTCAAAGGCGGACGCGAACCGTATTTGGAAGCCGCAAGCATCGTTTGAGAGGGTGTTTTTGAGATGCTGTCTCCGAATATCGTCATTCGCGGTCTTGGTTTTTGCTATCGCAGGGCAATTCGCCCGCTCTTGCCAACCGAGGGGCCTGTGCGATATGCGGGCGTTCCGATTTCGCGAGACAGGAAGCTTGGCGACCCTTCCCTGCCTCACTTCTTGCTTCCTCACAATGTCGCAGACATTCCAGACTATGAAGAGGCGCTCCTCCGGGGCATTCGGATGCATGTCCGGCCCGGCGACAGGGTGGTGGTTGTTGGCGGGGGAGAGGGCGTCACGGTGGCGGTCGCGGCGAAGGCGGTTCGCGATAGCGGGCGGGTGATCTGCTTCGAAGGCGCGAAACTCTTTGCGAATAGGGTGCGTACAACCGCAAAAAGGAACGGTCTGTCAAAGATCATCGATGTCCGGCATGCGATTGTCGGCGAGTCAATATCCGTTTATGGCGACGCTACGCTACACTCTTCTGAAATAGTGGATCCGCGAGAATTACCCGAGTGCGACGTCCTTGAGCTTGATTGCGAAGGAGCGGAGATCAAGATTATTTCAACCATGACCATCAAACCACGCGTCGTCCTTGTTGAAACTCACGGCGGCTTCGGTTCTCCGACAGAGAAGGTGAAAGAATTGTTGGAGACGAAAGGGTACGACGTCGAGGACCTGGGGTGGGCGGAGCCCGACCGCCTAGAGGAATGCAAGTTGATGGACGTGAGAGTCTTGGCTGCAGTTCAGGCGTGGGGGCCTCGCTAGACCTCATGTTCGCGGGCCCCGGCACGGTGGCCCGCCCTTTCGTGCAGGTAAGAACGAGGGTTGCTCGGGCACGCCGAGCCTTAGCCTCATGCACGGAGGGCGGACCATGGGAAGGCATGGCGAAGTTTTTGTGGCTTTTGACGTCGCCAAGAAGAAGCACGCCGTGGCGATCGCAGAAGGCGGCCGCAGCGGGGAAGTCCGGTTTCTCGACGATGTCGAAAACAGCCCAGGACCGAT
>DATJXI010000097.1:0-3273 GCA_035500275.1 Roseiarcus sp.
CTCGCCGCAACGTGGAAAGCAAGCTCGGAGAGCTTGTGGGGACCTATCGAACCCTGCGTCAGGAAGAGATCACTGCACAGATCATAGAGCTCTCCACGGGGACTGCATCGACCGAACGCCCCGTCAGGCCCAAGCGCGCCAACAGGTCATGGGGCCAAAGGTCATGAGCGAAACAATTGGGGCGAAAGCTGCAATCCTGAAGGGCCGCCCAGTTCGGGAGTCCTGCTCCGAGTACACATATATCGCACTGCCGAATGATGCGAACACGCTAGGAAATGTGCTGGGCGGTCACATATTGCACCTAGTCGACTTGTGCGGCGCTTTGGCGGCTGAGCGGCACTCGCGTCGGGCAGCCGTGACCGCCGCAGTCGACCACTTGAGCTTCCTGCAGCCGGTCCACATTGGCCAGTTCCTGATCTTGAAGTCGAGTGTGAACAGGGCCTTCCATACGTCGATGGAAGTCGGCGTAAAGGTATGGTGCGAGGATCTGCGAAGCAGAGACGTTCGCCACATATTGTCGGCGTATTTGACATTCGTCGCGCTTGATGACAGCGGCAAGCCGGTCGCTGTCGCTCCTGTCATCCCGGAAACCGAGGATGAGAAGCGCCGCTACGAACGAGCAGAGCGTCATCGCGAAGAGCGATTGCACAAGCGATTGTCGACAGGAAGGGTCGCTGACGCCGCGTCCTGACTTTGGAGCCACCCAAGACATGCGCAGACGTGGTCGAAACCGCTTGTGCGCCATGGTCCGCAAGCGTCGTAAACGCGCCGCAGGTGCGCTGACCGAGCTTCACCTCGCGCGGTAGCTACTTCTGGAAGTCGATCACGTCACGTTAACGGCGACAAAATTCTGATCTCGATTGAACGTGTGCACGCCTATGCAGCCACCGCGGCGGTAGGGCACACAGACACCGCATCGAAGCGCTGCAAGATCTTCATGGCTGGACGGCGAGTTGCCGGCACTGCGGTTGTGAACGGCCGTCGAAGTCGGCGTCACCGTTACCTTTCGCGACAAGGCGGTCACGTACGCGACTCGCGGCCGGCAGGACTGACCAAGGATGCGTCGTCGGCATCCGCGTTGATCGCCGGCTTCGCGAGCCCGGCGACGCGCCCGCGCCGCAGCAGCGCTTCCCGAAGCGAATCGTAGATCGGCGGGTCGCACAGCAGGGTCGGAACCAGCATCGCCATGGCGTAGGCGCCGAGCATCGGCAACAGGAGCGTGACGTTCCCGGTCATTTCGCTGACGAGCACCAATCCGGTCAGCGGCGCCCGCACGACCCCCGCGAGGAGAGCCGCCATGCCGACGAGGGCGAAAGACTCGGACGGAACGTCCAGCCAGGGGATGGCCCAGTGGCACGCCGAGCCGAACATGAGGCCAAATTGCGCCCCTAACGCCAACAGCGGCGCGAACAGGCCGCCGGGAGCGCCCGCCGCATTGGAGACCGCGACCAGGCCGAATCGGACCAAGAAGGCAAGCGCCATGAGTTGAAGAGCCGGCCCGCCTCTCAACGCGTCTTGCGTGATCGGGTCGCCGCCTCCGACGAGCCCGGGGCTGACCCACGCCAAAACCCCGACTGCGGCTCCGATCAGCCCGGCGCGCGCCTCGACCGGAAGGGGCAGGCGTTCGAACGCGGCCAGTGTCGCGAGCGCCGTGCGGTTATAGGCGACGGCGACCAAGCCCATGACCGCGCCGAGGAGGACGAAAAGCGGGCGCGCCTCGGCGGCGACATTCGGCAACGACGGGACATGGAAAATGAGCGTATCGCCCAGGACCGCGCGCGTGACTGCGATCGCCGTCGCGGAGGCCGCGAGAGCGGCGATCGCAATGCGCCGGTCGAAGCTCTGGAGCAATTCCTCGAGCACGAAGGCGCCGCCGGCGAGCGGCGCGTTGAAGGCGGTCGCAAGGCCGGCGCCCGCGCCCGCGGCCAGCAGCGCCCGCAAATCCGGCCAGGAAAGGCGAAAGGCGCGGCCGATAAGAACCGCGATGCTCGCGCCCAACTGCACGGCCGGCCCCTCTGGGCCAAGCGCGAGGCCGGCCCCGATCGCCAGGTCACCGCCGACGAACTTGACTGGCGGGAGCAGATACGATGCAGGCGGAATCCCGTCGCGCAACACCGCTTCGACATGCGGAATGCCGCTGCCCGAGGCCTCCGGGGAGAAGCGCCTCACCAGCCATGCCGAGATGAGGGTCGCCGCCGCGCAGGCGCCGACGACCAGGAGAAATCCGGTGAGGGCCGACGCATGCGCCGACGCGATCATGATGTTGCGCCAGCGGTCGGCCGCTTCGAGCGAGGCCCGGAACGCCGCGCCGGCAACCCCGGCGCCGGCGCCGGTGATCAGCGCCGCTGCGGTAAGCGTTAGCAATCCGGTCTGAGGCTTCCGCCACGCCCCAGGAGGCAAACCAACCTTGTTCATGGAGTCGCCCCCGCGGTCGCATGATGAATCGTGACGAATCGAGCGCCGGTCGCGGCGCCAACCAAGCCACTCTCGCGGCGCGATTGAACGTGCCGCCGACGGCGCTGCCCCCGGCGTGGCGGCAACTTCGTGGCGACCGAGTCGCCCACGCAGGGGTCCGCGCGCTGGGCATTCCGCCAGCAACCGCGGCGTCACTTTCCCTCTTCACTTTTTCTGGTCGTCGCTCAAGCCGGCCTCGGCCTCCGCCAGCTGTCCGAGCGCGGACCAGTCAAGGTCGCTCCAACCTCGGGCCGCCATCGCGACGAGGCGGTCATGGACGAGGCTCGCGGCCGGCATCGGCACGGCTTCGTGTTCGGCTTCCGCCAACGCGAGGCGAATGTCCTTGGTCGCCAGCGGCACGGCCATCCCCGGGCTGAAGCGGCCCTCGACGATTTTGCCGCCGTAGGTCTTGTGGACGCGGGAGTCGAACAGCGAGTTTGTCAGCACGTCGAATGCGAGTCGGCCGTCGATCCCGCCCTTTCGCAACAGCGCCAACACCTCGCCCATGCTTTCGAGCGTGGTCGCGATGAGGGTGTTGGCGCCGAGCTTCATCAGGTTCGCAAGTCCCGGGTCTTCGCCGATCACGAAGAGGCGCTGGCCGAGGCGCTGCAGCAGCGGACGAACTTCATCCAGCGGGGCGCGCGGGCCTGCGGCGAGCACGAACAGCTTCCGTTCGCAGGCGAAATCCGGGTTTCCGAGAACCGGCGCGGCGACGTAATCCTGTTCGCGGCGCGCGTGCTCCTCCGCGACGCGGCGCGAGACGCCGGGGCTGACGGTGCTCATGGAAATGTGGACCGCGCCGGGCGCAAGTGAGTCCGC
>DATJXI010000098.1:0-14746 GCA_035500275.1 Roseiarcus sp.
GAACCTCATCGGCGAGCACACCGACTATAACGACGGCTTCGTCATGCCGGCGGCGCTCGAATTCGCCACCCTCGCCGCCGCCGCGCCGCGCGCCGATCGGCGGCTCAACGTCTATTCGATGACGATGGACGCGGCGCGCGAATTCGACCTCGACGCCCCGCCGGGGCGCGGCCGGCACGACTGGTCGGACTACGTGTTCGGCGTCGCGGTCATGCTGGAAAGGAGCGGCCGGCCGCTCAAAGGCGCCGACCTCGTCGTCTGGACCGACGTGCCGCTCGGCTCGGGCTTGAGCTCTTCCGCGGCGCTCGAAGTCAGCGCGGCGCATGCGCTCATGACGGCGTCCGGACTGCCGTTCGAGCCGGTCGCCATCGCCAAAATCTGCCAGCAGGCGGAAAACGACTATGTCGGCATGCGCTGCGGAATCATGGATCAGTACGTCTCGGCCTGCGGCGTCGCCGGAAACGCGCTTCTCATCGACTGCCGCAGCCTCGAATCGCGCAACGTGCCGATCGCGCAAAACCTGCGGCTGCTCGTCGCCAATTCCAACGTCAAGCACCAGCACGCCGGCGGCGAATACAACGCCCGGCGCGCGGCCTGCGAGGAGGGCGTGCGGCTGCTCGGTCCGCATCTCGGCCCGATCAAGGCCTTGCGCGACTTGACGCCCGAGCAACTGGAGGCGCACGCGCATGCCTTGCCCGACCTCGTCTATCGCCGCTGCCGGCACATCGTCACCGAGAACGCGCGCGTGCTCGAGGCGGAGCGCGCATTGAAGGCCGGCGATTTCGTCGCTTGCGGCAAGGCGATGAACGCCTCGCACACTTCCATGCGCGACGATTTCGAGATCACCTGCCCCGAGGTCGATTTCCTCGCCGAGCGCGCGCAAGGCGAGGACGGCGTCTACGGCTCGCGCATGACCGGCGGCGGCTTCGGCGGCTGCACGGTGAGCCTCGTGGAAGCGAGCGCCGTCGATCGCGTAGCGAAGAGGCTGGTCGAGGGTTACCGCGCCGCCCAAGGCCGCAACGCCGACGTTTTCGTCTGCTCGCCGTCGGCCGGCGCCGGGCTCATTCCCCTCTGACGGAAGCGCTGATGCTCGATTTCCGCGAGGCGTCGCACCGCCGCTTCAATCCGCTGACCGGCGAATGGACGCTCGTGTCGCCGCATCGTATGGCGAGGCCCTGGCAGGGAAAGCGCGAGACGATTCCCGCGGCGCCTGCGCTCAAGCACGACCCGAACTGCTATCTCTGCGCGGGCAACGTTCGCGCGGGCGGCGCGCGCAATCCTGACTACAGGCACACCTTCGTCTTCGACAACGATTTCGCCGCTCTTCAGTCGGGCGCGCCGAATGAGCGCATCGAGGACGGACTCCTCCTCGCCGAGGGCGAATCCGGCCGCTGCCGCGTGCTGTGCTTCTCGCCGCGGCATGATCTCACGCTCGCGGGCATGGACGTCGCCGACATCGAACGCGTCGTCGACGCCTGGGTCGAGGAGACGGTCAACCTCGGCTCGGAGCCCGACATCGCTTATGTCCAGATCTTCGAGAACCGCGGCGAGATCATGGGCTGCTCGAATCCGCATCCGCACGGCCAGATCTGGGCGACGCGCCACCTGCCGAACGAGATCGAGAAGGAGACGCATCGCCAGACCGAATATCTGCTCAAGCACGGCCGGCCGCTGCTCCTCGACTATCTTAAGCAGGAACTCGATAAGGGCGAGCGCATCGTGTTCGCCAACGCCGACTTCGTCGTCCTCACGCCATTCTGGGCGATCTGGCCGTTCGAGACGATGATCCTGCCGCGCCGCCGCATCGGCGGCTTCGACGAATTGAAGCCGCCGGAGAGACGATCGCTTGCGGAGGCGCTCTCCGAGCTCACGCAGCGCTACGACCGGTTGTTCGACGTCTCGTTTCCCTATTCCATGGGCTTCCACCAGAAGCCGTCGGGGGGCGCGGTGCATTCTGAATGGCAGATGCACGCCCATTTCTATCCGCCGCTCTTGCGGTCGGCGACGGTGAAGAAATTCATGGTCGGATTCGAGATGCTGGGCTCGCCTCAGCGCGATCTCACGCCCGAGGCTGCGGCAGCGCGGTTGCGCGAGCTCTAGGCACTGGAGGCACAAATGTTCAATCGAAATTGGCCCATCGCAGCCGCCGCACTCATGCTGTTCACGGCGACGCCTCTGGCTCAGGATCAAGTCGACATCGTCGCTTACTTCCAGAAAGCGCGCGACCTTGGCCGCGACAGCTTCGCGCGGAAGACCAAGCCTGTCGACGCGCGTGAGGCCAAGCCCGGCGCAATCGTCGTGACGCGCATCAAGGGCGAAGGCAAAGAGACGCAAAGCCCGCCCGCCAAGACCGGCGACATGGTGGTTCGCAATCGGTGTCCTGAAACTGGAAACGAGGAGTATCTCGTCTCGGCTACGAAATTCCCAGGCCGCTACGAGGGACCGATTGGCCCCGCGGACAAGGACGGCTGGCGTCCCTATCGGCCGCGCGGCCCAAAAATGTGCTTCGTATTCGTGACCGAACAGGACGGCGCGTTCACGTTCACCGCGCCCTGGGGGGAGACGATGGTCGCGCGTCCCGGCGATGCGATCGTACAGGACATGAACGATCCGAAGGACACCTACCGGGTTCAGAAAGCCTCCTTCGCCTGCACTTACGAGGAGGTTCGCCCAGCGAAGTGAAGGAACGCAAAGGGAAAGTTGAGTGGCTGGAGCAGCCCCTCGGAAACCAGCTGCGACGGATTGTCAACGAAAGGCGAATCCTATTTCGTCCCGGCCGCCGGTCCACTCGCCTCACGCAAATATCGTCCTTTGACCCAGCCTTGCGCCGGCGGCGCCTCTGAACGCTCCGCGCGGCACCAGCGTTGCCCGCCCGTATTCTTGCAGCCGAGGTTCTTCAAGACAGCGCCGTTCGGGAACTGGGCGACGATCCCGGCGTTGGGCGACGGCTCGCTGCGCATGTTGAGGGTGTCGCCGGCGCCGACGCCCGTCACCTCCCAGAAGTCGGGGCCGCCGGTCAGGCCGTCGGCAAAGTCCGGCCCCTGCTCGTTCGTGACGCTCCTGCGGCCAAGGACGATCGTCAGCACATAGTTCGCGATTTTTCCGCGCCGCGCGTCGTTGCGCATGAGATAAACACGAGCGGTGTAGTCGCCGCTCACAGGCGCGACGCCTTCATAAGACTCGCCGCTCGTCGAGCCGATGAAAAACGCGGTCTCGGTCTCGCCCGGCCCCATCAGATTGAAATAGTTGCTGCTGCGCGGAGCGGGCTTCAACGTCACGGTCATCGACTCGCCGGCTCCCACAGGAAACACGTAGTCGATGTATTCGTAGCCCTTGATGCGCCCCTTGATCGTGGCCTTGCCATCCCTGAACGCAACTCTCTCGACGCGGTGCTCGCGGTCGGAGAGCGCGGCAGCCGGCGCGAAGGCCGCCAGGGCGGCCACGAAGATCCAAATCATACGGAGCATTCGCGGCCCTTCTCGCTTTCAAAATTCGCTTACGCGGCGCGCTCGTGGTCGCCAGACGCTCCGAGAAATCGCCCGTCCGATGACGCCTTTACAACTTGCCCTCGTCCACGAGCGACTCGAACGTGGTGAATCGGCCTTTGGCGTCGAAATGACATTTGAACGGCTTCTTTCCCTGCGACCCAAGATCCGCCGTTCCCTGGATCGCATACCCGTCAGCGGTCTTCATAAGCGCGCCGATGTATTTCACCATGTGTGAGATGGCGCGATTCGGTCGCGTCGCCCGCTGCGCCTGCAATCACCGGCAGCGCGGATGCGTCCCGATCTCGCGGGCGTCGATGACGCGGCCGTTCGCATTGGTCAGTTGGACGCATTCACCGGTCACGGGATTGAAGTAGATCCCTAAGACGGCCGCGCCGACCATGTTCGTGCCGACGTTTCGGTATCCCCGCGACGCCATCGCGGCCACGGACTGAATGGAGTCCATGCCGGTGACGCGGGGGACGCCAACGGGGGGCGCCACGTTCGGGACCGGCGCCGCACGCCGGCGCCAATCCCGCTCGCCCATGCCCTCGCAGCCGGGATATCGGTAGCGGTCCGCTTCGGAGACATCCGGCGGGCAGGCCTCGGCCGGTTCGCGCCCCCGCTGCTGCTCGCGCTCGGCGGCGCGGCATCCACGCCTGTAGGCGTGACTGTGCTGCTCCTCATCGAATCGGCCGGCGAGACAATCACGATAGCCGCGATGATATTCGCGAGAATAAGGCGAGGCTGCCGCCGGCGCGGCGACGCCGAACGCCAAGGCGACCAGTCCAAAAGCTGCAGCGATTGTGTGTCTCAAGTCGCCCCCCCTCTCGGTACGTATAAAATGTATCGTCGTCTGCTCGCGCCACTAACCGGATGGGATTGCTGCTGTCAATTCGATCGAACTATCAACGCCGTCGGTCGTTTCGTCCTGAAAGACCGCACCGGGCGTCCGAGGAGGCCGGAGAGCTGAAGGACTCCGCTTCGTGAGGACGCGGTTTTGGCGCTGGGAGATCGCGCGCTGTGGCTCATAAGCTGTGCCGGGCCGTTTTCTGGCTTTACGCGGCGATGGCGGCGTTCGCGCTTCTCCTCATTCCGATAAGCGCGCACGGCCTTTTTGCAGTCGAGCCTTCCCCGCTGGCTGGAGTCTTCGCCGTCCTGCTCGCTCAGCCGTGGCTTTCGCTCGCATCCGACATCGCGAGCGAGAACGCCGCGGCGTGGAATCTGGCGATCGTTGGAGGCTGTCTTGTTCCCAATGCCGCAATCCTCAGGCTGATCTGCCGTCTGGCGTTGTGCGTTTGAAACGAACTCGACGCGTCGGAGAACGATCGGTACAACACCCGGGCTTCGAAGAGCCCGCGCACCGCGGTCGACCCGCAGGCGGCGTAGACATTTCCTTCCCTTTTCAAAAGGTCGATGTTGGCATTCTGTTCTTCTGGAAATAGCGACATGTCACATCCAACCGAAACGTCGGCTAAAATCCGGTTTGGCGGCGCCAATCAGGTGCGCGCACGCGCGACAGTGCTGCGTAACCAATTGAAAACATTCGATTCGGACGAGAAGAAACCAAGGAAATCCAGTAAAATTCAAGCCCCCATTTATGGTTAAAAACAACGCCTTTGGGCCCGGTTGCAAGCGATTCCAAATTGGCGCCCTTGCCCCCGGGGTCCTTCCCGCGGCGCCTGTGAAAGCTGCGCGCCGTCTTTCAGCGCCCCTTCTTCCACTTGATTGAGCAGCCGATGGACGGGACCTGGTCCGTCGGGGCGGCGCCCGTCGCGGCGATGGCGCGCATGGCCTCGACAAGCTCGCGGCGCGCATTCGGCGGGGGCGGGGTCGTCCGGCCTTCGTCAAGTCGGCCGCGATACTTGAGCTTGAGCTCGCGGTTGTATCCGAAGAAGTCGGGCGTGCAGACCGCGCCGTAAGCGCGCGCGATGTCCTGGCTCTCGTCGTACAGATAGGGAAACGGGAAGGCGTGGGCCGATGCGAACTCGCGCATCTTCGGAAACGAGTCCTCGGGGTAGCTTGATGCGTCGTTCGAAGAGATCGCGACGAAGCCGACTCCCTCGCCCATGAGGAGCCGCGCGTCGGCGACGAGCCGGCCGATCACGGCCTTCACGTAGGGACAGTGGTTGCAGATGAAGACAATGACGGCGCCGTTCGGACCCGCCACGTCGTGAAGAGCGTAAGTCTTGCCGTCCGTCGCGGGAAGCGAGAAATCCGGCGCGGGAACGCCGAGAACAACGTCGGTGGCGCTGGCCGCCATGTTCGTCTCCTTGATCTCATTTTAAGCCGCCGCTCGCGGCGCTGCCGAAGGGCTCGCTTTGCCTCAAACCTCCGCCCGCCCGGCGCGCCGTCGCGTCGATGAGGTCGGCGGTCTCGTTCGGCGCGTCCCTCCTGGACGAAACGGCCCCCCTTCGCGGCACGGCGTCTCTCCTCGCGCGCCTTCGAAACAGCCGATGACGAAAACCCAGACGAGCCGCTCTCGCGAGCGGCTCGTCTCTTCCTCGCTTTCATCCCGCGCCTTACGCCGCAAGCCTCATTGCGTCATTGAACTTCTTGCCGGTCCAGCCGACGCCGAGCCGGCACGCGACCCAGACCGCCAGGAAGACGACCAGGAACTTCATCACCATCGCGACCGGGAAGGCCACAACCTGGACGCCGAGGACTTGCGTCAAAGCCGCGACTGCGACTCCGAGGCCCAGGCCCATCAGCAGCAGGAGGCCGAAATAGAGGAAGCCGTTGATGCCGCGCGCGTGGCCATCATAGCCGAACTCGCCCTCATACATATCCGACGCCGTGTGCGTGACGACCGCGAGGAAGGTGAAGCTGCACACGAACATGAAGGTGATGGCGAAATCAGGCGCCAGCGCCTGGGCCGGCACCATGCCTGGACCCGCGCGGTCAGCGATGGCGGCCGCCGCCTGCCAGAAGCCGCGATAGGCCAAAGGCAGGTTGATGATCGACTGGAAGACGAGGTTCGGGATCACGTAGGTCGCCCAGACGTGGCCGGTCTTGGAGGCGACCTTCTTTCCGTGGAACGGGCCGGTCGCCGCCAGCCCCTCGAGGTCGCGGAAGATATTGAGCCTCACGATGACCGCATACGGAATGACAAACAGCATCGCGGTCAGCGTGGCGGCGGGCGGTGACGGCGTCCAGCCGAAGCCGTAAATGACTGCCCAGGCGAGCGCGGTCGCCGCCGCGGCGAACGCGACGCCCAGAGGCGCCGTGTGCATCAGCGGATCGGGAATGGGCGCCGTCGCGCCGGTCTTCTCGCTCTCCTCGACGACGACCTTGCCCTTGGCGAATTCCGCCCGCGAGGCGAACAGGGTCCCCGCCGGCAGGAAGACGATGAAGGAAAAGTAGACCGCGGCGATGAATCCGAGCGCCGTCGCCGATGTGTATTGCTCGGCGTAAACTTTGAAGACGAGCAGCGCGCCGAGCGCGATCAGTAGGGCGACAACCACGAAGTTCACGACGACTTGCTGCGTGAAGAGCTGACTCACGCTGACCTTCTTTGCGGGTACAGCACTCATGACATGTCCTCCTTTGAGCTGCGACGCAAAGAGCGTCCAGCTCCGCGCCGCTTTGATATTAAGACTGACACGAATCGTCTGGAGCCGCTTTGCGCTTGGTCAAAAAACCGCCGCCTTTTGGCGGCGAAGGGCGCGCTCGCTATGACTTTTGGGCTTCGGCACCTGTGGCACAACCCCTGCCTAAGGAATTGGCGTCATGCTGGGACGCTCAGGTTTCGCTCGCGCCCGCAGGAAAATGCGTAGTCGACATGCTCGTGCCCCTTGATCACGGCGCGACCGTACTTGAACGCGACTCTCTCCATCCGGTCTCCATCCGGTCCCTCCGGTGCTCGCAGTCCGCCAGCGCGTAAGCCGGCGCGAAGACGAGGAGCACACGGAGAGCCCCGCTAAACGAAGCATTCGCCAGCGTCTCAGGCGCAAGATCGCCGCGTTGATGCAGGGCATGCGCCGTTCGTTATCCGCTTCCCGCTTCGATCTGCGGCTGGGCCCTGACCGGCTGTGCCGCATTCGGTTAGCGGCCTGCTTCGAGTCACAAAGCGGACCTCCCGCACGGCAAACGCAGCCTCGCGGTCATCCCGCGGCTGGATTGTCATCCAAGAGGCTGCGCGGGCGACCAATCCTCGCCGCCTCCTCCTCACTGACCCACTGTTTTTGCGGCTTCGTCGTGATCACTCTAGGGACTGCGGCTCGCGTCTCTTCGACGCGCCATCTCTTCACGTATGCCAGCCGCAGGTTGGCGAGGCTGGTCTTCAACGCAGCGTCGGAACGCTGACTAACGGTGACGTGGCCTGTCATGGTCCACGCTCCAGGGTTTTCCGCCCAGTTGGTCTTCCCGGCCGCTCCAGACGGCCCGTTTTCGCTTCCTTGAACTTTCTAGCCGATCTCTACGACTTTAGTTTGATGGAGATCAATTCGCGGGGCGCGGAGATGCGCTTGCGACCGGACCATCGCGCCGCTTCTGTTTGAGGCGGAACACTGACACGAAATCGCCCCGAGCCGCTTAGCGCTTGGTCAAAAAACCGGCGCCTTGGCGGCGAAACGCCGCGTTCGTCAGCGCGTTCTCGGCTTCCGCAGCCCTGGCACAACCCTTGCTTAAGCAATTTACGTCATGTTTGGGGTTTGTGAACCGCGTTGATCGGCGAAAGGACGATCGGAAGGCTTTTTAGGCGAGGAAAGCAACAAGAAGGGCCCGATTGGCAAAAGGAGGTCCTCATGTTGACGAAGTGCATCCTGGCGACGGCCGGCGCTCTCATGGTCGTGCCCTTGGCGGCGCACGCCGGCGAGAACGCCCGCTGCGTCGATATTTCGCTGCCGAAGAAGGCGGTGGCCGAGCATAACGGCAAGTGGATCGAGCTCACGCCCGACCAGTGGCAGTTCCTGCGCGGCATATACGCCATGAACCCACTGACTCCGCCGGGTCTTCCTTATGGCGACAAGGCGGCGCTGGCGACGGTTTCCGGCAAGTCGGGCGGCATGGTCTTCTTCCTCGACGGAGACCGCGCCTGCACGCCGATGACGGTGCCCGACACGCTCTTGTCCATGATGGACGACGTCGCGACCGCAAGAATCAGCCACGAGGGCAGCGGGTTGTGAGCGGCCTCTGAAACAAGGCTGGATCCGCCCCTCAGCCTGACCTTCTCGCCGCTTAGCGGGAAGAAGGGACAGGCTCGCGACCCGCCTTCAGAACATATACCTGAGGCCGAGGCCGCCGTGGGCGGTCGTGCCGATCTGGCCGCCGAAAGTGCCGACAACGAAGGCGTCGAGAACCATCCGGTCCTTGAGGCGGTAGCCGATGCGCGCGCCATATTCGACCCAGGTGGAATTGCCGCTGACCGGGTAGGGCGAGACCGTGCCGAAGTCGTAGACGTTGACGGACGAGCCGAAATTCCCGTCGAAGCCGTAGGCCACGGCCGCGCTGATGTTCCCTTCGACCTTGCCGAAGAAGAGATGGGTGTATTGGCCGCCGACGCGCACGATGTTGAGCGTGTCGAGGCCGGTTTGCACGGTCGCCGGATAGGGATTCGAGCCGGTCGCCGCCTCGCTATAGCCGCCGGTGCTCATCCAGTTCCGGCTAATGTCGGCGTAGACGGCGGCCTCGTCGATGGGGGTCAGCCGGTCGATCCAGCCGACCCGGCCGAAGAGCCCGGCGTTGCGGTCGATGCCCTTGCCGTGGCCGACCGCGGAGACATAGCCGTTCACGTAGGAGCGGGTGTAGCTCACCTCCGAGTAAGGCGTGAGGCCGGCGCCCGCCTCGAGGAACGGGCGGCTCCGCCCCCAATTGACGAAATCGTAGACGATCGAGCCGGCAACGGTCGGCGCGTTGCTGACCGTCGCGTTGTCGGCGGAATATTCCCCGTAGGAGAAGCCGCCTATGAGGGTGACGTTGTCGCTGAGGCCCCAGCGCCCGTGCGCGCCGAGCGAGTAGGATCCGATCGAGCCGAAACCCGAGCTGCAGTTCGAGCAGTTGATCTGCTCGGTCGCGCCCAAGAGTATCGAGGTCAGAACGCGGTTGGTGATGAGCTGCTGCTGCTGGGACTTGGCGATGTTGGTGAAAGAGTTGGCGATGTCGTTCACCGTCGAGGTCGGCGAGGATACGAGGTACCAGGCCTGATCGGTCTCGCTCAGCGCGTACCGATAGCCGTTGACGATCAGCGGATTGGCGAGCGTGAAAGCGTCGTGGGCGATCGACCCGCCATTTGTGGCGAGGATGATGGGAATGCCGGCGCCGGTCGTCTGCGCGCCAGCGCCTCCGACGTTGTTGATGAAAAGCGTCGTCGAGCCGGTCGCCTGGCCGCCGTTGATGACGATCTGGTCGGTCGGCGAGCCGCTGCCGCCCAGCGTCGTGTTCATGGTCAGGCTCGCGCCCGAGCCGACGTAGCTGCCGAGCGTCAGCGTCTTGAATCCCCCGCCTGAGCCGGGCGGGGCGAAGACGATCGCGCTGTTGGTGACAGAAAGATTCGAGACGACCGAGGAGCCGGTCATCGTCCAGAGGGAATGACCGGCGAGATTGACGGCGCTGGTCGATGTCGCGTCGGTCTGGATCGCGCCGGTCAGCGTTGACGCGCTCCCGTTCAGCGTGACGAAACTGCCCGCGGTCGCGTCGAGAAGGTTGCCGGCGCCTGCGTCGGCGGTCGTGTTGTTGAAATTGACGGTGGCGGCGGACGGGTCGGCGAAGACGAGGTCGCCCGCCGCGTTATTTATGGTGAAATTGTCGAAAGTAGCGATCTGGTTCGAGCCTCCGAGGAATGCGATCGCGTTCCCCGCCGAGACGATCGAGCCGCCGCCGGTCGCGAGGATCGACGCCCCATTGCCCTGCAACGCCACCGCCGCGGCGGCGGGGTTGGTGGTTTGGACGTTGAGCGCGCCAGTCGCCGTGATCGATCCGGCCGCGCCGCTGCCGAGAGCGTCGCTCGCGAAAAGGCCGGTCGCGCCGACGCCTGAGGTCGTGATCGTCGCCGCGCCGAGCGTGATCTTCGAGCCGGCGCCGTCGGCGTTGATCCCGAACGCGCCGAGGCCGGTCGCAGGCGAAACGCCGTCTGAAGTCGTGACGTTTGCTTGGCCGATCGCGGCGAGAACGCCGCCTTGCGTGACATAAAGGCCGATCGCCCCGTAACCGAGCGTCGTGAACGTGTTCGTTCCACTGAGGTTGGCCTGGGAACCCGATCCTGTGACGGCGAGAGCGTGGGCGTCCTGGCCCGAGGTCGCGACGGAGGCCCCGCTCATGTTGGTGACGCCGCCGCCGTTCGTGACGACGCCGATTGCGCCGAGGCCGGAAGTGTTGACCGATCCGCCGGAGACGGTCGTCACGCCGCCGGTCGAGGTAAAGACGCCGAACATCTGGGCGCCCTGGGTCGAGACCGACGAGTCGGTGAGCTTGGCGACGCCGCCGGTCGTGAAGCTCTCGAAAGGCGTATTGGCGAGGCCGTAGGCGTGGTAGCCCGAGGCGGAATCGAAGCCGCCCGTGGTTGAGATGGTGACGCCGGTCGCGTCGATCTCCGATCCCGAGCCATGAATCGCGAACCCGCCCGAGCCGTCGCCCGTCGTACTGACCGTGGTCCCGTTCAGCTGCGCGAAGCCGCCGCCTTGGGCGACGATGGCGTAGGCGCCGTTCCCCTTCGTCCCGACCGAGCCGCCTGTGATCGAGGTGTTTCCGCTGTCCTGGGTCACGACGCCGGCCGCTTTGAAGCCGCTGGTCGAGATCGAGGAGTCCTTGATCGTGAGGCTTCCGCCTCCAGGATAGAGCCCGCTTGACCCGCTGCCGGTGTAGACCCCGATGGCGTTGTGTCCCGCGGCGTCGGGGCCGCCGGAAGTCGAGAGGGTCACGTCGGTGAGGCTCAATGACGAGCCGGTCCCAACGAGCGCGGCGCCCTTCGAGCCTGCGCCGGTCGCCGTGATTTTCGTCCCCGTGAAGCTCGCCGAGCTACCGGCGCCCGCCGTGTCGACCGCGTTGGCGAAGACGCCGGATGTCGAGACCGAGCCGTCGGTGACGGCCGTCGTTCCGCCGCCGTTTGTCAGAATAGCGATGGCTTCGGCGCCCGACGTCGAGACCGAGCCGCGAAGGATCGTGGTGGCCCCGCCGGTCGAGGTGAAGACGCCGTACATCTGATCGCGGGCGGTCGAGACTGAGGTGTCAGTGAGTTGGACGACGCCGCCTGAGGCGAAGTCGCCGTAAGGGCCGTTGTAGACGCCATAGGCGTGCAAGCCGCTCACGGAATCGAAGCCGCCTTTGGTCGTGATGGTTACGCTCGTGGCGTCGATTTCCGAGCCGGCGCCGTTGACGCCAAGGCCCCCCGAGCCGTTGCCCGTGGTGGATATGGACGTTCCCGACAGGGTCGTCAGGCCGCCGCTGTTGGAGACGACCGCATAAGCGCCGTCGCCGGTGGTCGCGATCGAACCGCCGGCGACGTTCGTCTTGGCGCCGTCTGTGGTGAGGACGCCGGCCGACTGGAAGCCGGCCGTGGAGACAGCGACGTTGTTCGCGCCGATTTGCGATCCTGAGCCGGTCGCGTAGAGGCCGTATGCGTTGTCGCCGTTCGTCGTGACCGAGCCGTCGGTCAGGCTGACATGGGCGCCGCCGTTCGCCTCGACGCCGTAGGCGTAGGCGCCGAAAGTCGAGCTCGCGGCGGCCGCGTAGTCGCCCTCACCGTCCTCTTCGACCGGCGCTCCCGTGACGATCACCGTCCCGTTCGTCGTCGTGATGCTCGATCCAGCGCCGCTGGCGTATAGGCCGATCGCGTTATCGCCGGACGTGGTGACCGAGCCGCCGCTGATGGTCGTCACGCCGCCGCTATTGGTCACGACGCCGTCAGACCCCGTCCCGAAGGTGACGATGGTCGTGTTGGTCAGCGACATCATTCCGCCGGTCGAGAACCCCGATCCGGCGCCGTTGTAGGCGCCGAAGGCGTTGTCGCCGTTTGTCTTTACACCGATGCTGGGGGTGCCTTCGACGATGACGCCGTTCGTGCTCAGCGACGCGCCCGCGCCGTTGACCGCCAATCCCGGCGAGCCGTCCCCGTAGGTCTCGATCGTGGTTGCGCCATTGATCGTGACGCTTGCGCCGCTGCTGATCGTCGCGCTTTCGTCGCTACTTTCGATGCCCTCAGCAAGAACGCCGGCGGATTTCGGGCCTAAGGTGGTGATCGAGCCGTTCGAAAAAGAGGCGCTTCCACCGTTCTCCACCAAGAGGCCAACAGAGTTGGTTCCGGTGAAGGCGCCCGTTTCGGGATCAAATGCCCCGGTGGTGACGACGACCCCTGTCGCAGTTAGTGTAGAGTTGGGGTCCGTCACAAAAAGACCAGGAGCGTCATCGCCGGTAGTGTTGACGTTCCCTAGGAAAGCCGTGGGGGTAAGTGTGATCGACCCGCCAGAGTCAGCCTGCACGGCCGGCGTTCCGTAGGCGGAGATCGTCGAGAGGATGGGCCCGCCCTCGCCCTCGGCGTTGGTCCACGTTATTGTGCCGCTCGATGCCTGCATTGCGATGCCTTCGGACGACTCGTAATTTCCGGAAACGTTGCAAGTATCCTCGGGGCCGGCGAAGACGTGGTCTCCCGGAATATCGCCGGGGCAGGCGGCGGATGCCAGGCCAGTCGAGACGAGCAGAGCGGCAAGCCCGGTCGATGCGAAGAGCGAAGCTGCGCGCAGGGGACGTCGGGCCGCTGTCGCTCGAAGGCGATGGGTCAGGGGAGATGGAAGCGGCGACGCTCTTTCGCCGCCATTGTCCCGGTTCGGTTCAAACGTCCAACCCTTGACGCCGAGGGAGTCTGACCGAGTTGGCATTGTCTCAAATCTCTAAAACGCTGGAACCGCGTAGTTGACCGACCAGCGAACTCGAACGGCGATAACTTTGCGACAAGAGCCTCGGCCCAAGATTCCGCGATTCCGACAGCGGCGGGTTCGGGAAACGATTGAGCATTTTCACGAAAACCAAGCCATTCGGTTAACGCAACGGACGAAATCGAGGCGCCAGCGAGCGGCCATATCCGGCCAAACCAAGCCCGCCAAAGCCAAGCAGCATCATGAGCCAGGTCGACGCCTCCGGGATGGCCGCCTGGCCGCCACCAACCGCCGCGTTTGTCGTCACCTCAAGCGCGCTCACGTTACGGGTGAAAGCATTGTTGGTGAGGTAGAATTTCAGCAGATAGTCCGCGCCCGGGGTCGTGGAGTACGTAAGACTGAAAGTGTCGAATTCCTCATTGAGGCCTCCGAACCACAAGACGGAAAGGGGCGTCCCCACCTCGCCTGCGTTGCTTCCCTTCGCCGCCGGTACGAATGTCCAACTTGTTTGCGACGCGTTTGATCCGGCGTCGCTGGTGACGGCAATGGCGGACACACGTTCAAACGAGCGTTCTTGATAGCCGCTAATCCAGATCGTCGTCGCCGAATCGTTCGCCGTAAAGCTGAGCTCATACTGCTGGTTGATTTGCACCGGAACGGGTTGCAAAGACAGCAGCGTAACCGTCGCTTGCGCGGAATTCGCCCCGAACAATGCCGCACCGCCAATCACGCCGGCGATTGCCGAAAACAGGTTCCGCATGGCCAAACTCCCGCAACGCCTCATCGCCGCTATCGTCCGCACAATGCGCCGGAACCCCCAAAGCCGGCATACGCGTAAGTGTCGCTCGAACACAAAGCCGAATCTCCGGCGCACAGAGAGGCAAAATTCACCGGGGTCGAGCTCAGGCTCGCCTGGTTAGTGCGTCCCACCCGCTTGACCACAGCCGTCTCGCCGGGATGGTTGATGATTTCGCAATCGCAACGCCCATTGTGCGCCGCGCAGGCTCTTGCCTGCTGCTCCAGGGTCACGCCCCGTCGCCGCGGGCATACGAGCGCGAGGCCCTCGACGAGAGTTACTCGGGTTTCCACGGTGCGAACACCGATGTCCAGGATCGTGCCGCGAACCCCGATCGCGGCGGTCGGCGTGTTGATCGTATAGGCCTTTTTGTCCAGACCGCCGGTCGTGAAGCGGAACACCCCCTTCGCCAGGTTCACCGCAACCTTCTGCGCGCTCGGGTCGCCCTCGAAGACGAACCGGTCCAGGACGACCCGGGAGGTCGGCCCAACCGCGAGATTTGTAGAATCGACGAAAACGAATTTGGCCAGCGAATCGGCGCCGGTCTTCACGATTTCGTTCAGATAGACGGAGTCGCCGGTCGCGAGCGACCCTGATGCTCCGGCCAGCTCGCGGATGACCTGGTTCTGGGCGACGGTCGTCGAGCCGATTGGCTCCAC
>DATJXI010000099.1:0-25407 GCA_035500275.1 Roseiarcus sp.
GATCGGAGCCGGCGTCCGCCCCGCCGACGAGGGCATGCGGCAAAAGCTGATGGCGCAGGACTGGCTCACCACCGTGGTCGAGCAGGAGGCGGGCGCGACGGATGTGCGCGTCACCGGCGTCATGATCGATTTCATCAAGCCGTTCGACATCAAGGCGATGCTCAACATGCTGGCGCGCCCGGAGATCCGCATCGTGTCGCTGACGGTCACCGAGGGCGGCTATTACATATCGCCCGCGACGCAGCGCTTCGATCCCGAGCATCCCGATATCGTCTACGATGCGCGCAATCCTGAGGCGCCGAGGACCGCCTTCGGCCTCATCGCCGCCGGCCTCAAGCGCCGCCGGGCGGGCGCCCAGCCGTTCACGGTGATGTCCTGCGACAACATCCCCGGCAACGGCCACGTGACCGAAAACGCCGTCGCCGGCCTCGCCGAGCTTTACGACCCGGAGCTCGGCCGGTGGATCCGTGACCGCGTGGCTTTTCCGAACTCCATGGTGGACCGCATCACGCCGGCGACCACAGATCGCGAGCGCGCGATTCTGCGCGACTCCTATGGGCTTGAGGACAACTGGCCGGTCTTCTGCGAGGAGTTCCGGCAATGGGTCGTGGAGGACGAATTTCCGTCCGGGCGTCCGGCGCTGGAGACGGTCGGCGTCACGTTCACGTCCGACGTCGCTCCTTACGAATTCATGAAGATCCGTATCCTCAACGGCGGACATGCGGCGATCGCCTATCCCGCGGGGCTGCTCGACATCCATTTCGTGCACGAGGCGATGGAGGACGCGCAGATCGCATCATTCCTCGAGACGCTGACGAAGCGCGAGATCGTTCCGGTTGTGCCGCCGCCGCCTCAGGTCGATCTCGAAGCCTACCGAAAGAAAGTCGCGGAGCGCTTCGCCAATCCAAAAATCGGCGACACGATCTCGCGCCTCTGCCTCGACGGCTCGAACCGGCAGCCGAAATTCATTCTCCCCACAGCGACGGATCGCCTGAAAGCGGGAGCGAGCGTGAAGGGCCTAGCGCTCGTATCCGCCCTCTGGTGCCGCTACGTTTACGGCGAGTCGGAGAGCTGCAAGGTCATTCCGCCGAACGATCCGAACTGGGAGCGGCTGCAGGCGGCCGCGAAGCCGGCGCGCCGGGACCCGAAAGCGTTTCTCGCCATGCGCGACATCTTCGGCGAGCTCGCCGACAACCCGACCTATGTGGCCGCGTTCTCCGGCGCCCTAACGTCGCTGTGGTCGCGCGGCGTGCGGGCGACGCTCGCGGACTATCTGGAGAGCAATTAGGCAGCGGCGAAAGGCGAGGAGGGAAAGCCCAGATGAAGCTCAAGGACAAGGTCGCGATCGTCACCGGAGGCGCGCGCGGCATCGGCGCGGCCATCGTCGATCGTTATGTCGCGGAAGGGGCGCGGGTCGCGGTCGCCGACATTTCTCACGCCGAGGCGGAGAAAACCGTGGCGCGCCACGGAGAGAGGGCGTTTCCAGTTACGATGGACGTGATGAAGACCGCTTCGATCGGCGCGGCGGTGGACAACGTGGTGAGCCGCTGGGGCGGGGTCGACATCCTCGTCAACAACGCGGCCATCTTCGATATGGCGCCCATCGTCGAGGTGACCGAGGAGAGCTTCGACAAAGTCTTCGCGGTGAACGTGAAGGGGCTATTCTTCACCCTGCAGGCGGTCGCAAAGCGCATGATCGCGCAAGGACGCGGCGGGAAGATCATCAACATGGCTTCGCAAGCCGGCCGGCGCGGCGAGGCGCTTGTCGCTGTCTATTGCGCTTCGAAGGCGGCCGTCATCAGCCTCACGCAGTCGGCCGGGCTCGACCTCATCAAACACAAGATCAACGTCAACGGCATTTCGCCCGGCGTCGTCGACACGCCCATGTGGGACAACGTCGATTCGCTGTTCGCAAAGTATGAGCACCGGCCCCTCGGCGAAAAGAAGCGGCTTGTAGGCGAGGCGGTGCCGTACGGCCGCATGGGTCTGCCGGAGGATCACTCCGGCGCCGCCGTGTTCCTCGCCTCGTCCGACAGCGACTATGTCGTCGCGCAGACGCTCAACGTCGATGGAGGCAACTGGATGAGCTGAGAGGCCGTCCGGAGCATGCCATGTACCTCGATCGGTTCAATCTGAAGGGGCGTGTCGCGGTCGTCACCGGCGGAGCGCAGGGGATCGGGCTTGCCTGCGTCGAGGCGCTCGCGGAGGCTGGTGCGCACGTTTTCATCGCTGACATGAACGCCAAGGGCGCGGCGCATGCGCAGGCCGAGATGAAGGCGAAGGGCTTCACGACTGACGCGATCGAGATGGACGTAACCGATGCCGCGCAGGTCGACGCGTGCGCCGGCCGCATACTGGCCGAGAAAGGCCGCGTCGACATCCTCGTGTGCAACGCCGGCGTCGCCCGCTCGGAAGTGCCGGCGGAGGACGTGACCGACGAACACTGGCTCGGCGCCATCGACGTCAATCTCAACGGCGTCTTTTGGTGCTGTCGCGCCTTTGGCCGCCATATGCTCGCCGCGGGACGAGGATCGATCGTCACCGTCGGCTCGATGTCGGGCGTCATCGTCAACAAGCCGCAGCCGCAGGCCTATTACAACGCCTCGAAGGCGGCGGTGCATCATCTGACCAAGTCGCTGGCGGCCGAATGGGCGGCCCGCGGTGTGCGCGTCAACGCCGTCGCCCCGACCTATGTCAATACGCCGCTCACCGCCTTGGCCAAGACCAACAAGGCGATGTACGACACATGGATCGAGGGCACGCCGATGGCGCGCATGGGCGAACCGGACGAGATCGCAGCGGTCGTGCTCTTCCTTGCCTCCGACGCGGCGAGCCTTATGACCGGCTCGATCGTGATGGCGGACGGCGGCTACACGTGTTGGTGACGTTCGGGAGCGGAAATGGACCTCGGATTGAAGGGCAAGGTCGCGGTCATCACCGGCGGAAGCGTCGGCATCGGGCTGGCGATCGCCGAAGGGCTCGCCGCGGAGGGCGTCCATCTCGTGCTAGCGGCGCGCGGAGCGGACCGCGTCCAGTCGGAGGCGAAGCGCATCGGCGCTGAGTTCGGGGTCCGCGCCGAAGGCGCGGCCTGCGACGTCGCGACTCGCGCGGGGACCGACGCGCTCATCGCCGTCGTAGAGAGAAGCTTCGGCGGCGCCGATATTCTCGTCAACAACGCGGGGACCGGCAGCAACGAAACCGTGATGGAGGCGCCGGACGAGAAATGGCAGGCCTATTGGGACTTGCACGTCATGGCGGCGGTGCGGCTCGCGCGCGGCCTCGCGCCGCTTATGAAAAAAAGGGGAGGGGGTGTCATCCTGCACAACGCTTCGATCTGCGCTGTCCAGCCCCTCTGGTACGAGCCCATCTACAACACGACCAAGGCGGCGTTGATGATGTTCTCGAAGTGCCTCGCGACTGAGCTTGTCGGCGACAACATCCGGGTCAATTGCGTGAACCCCGGCCTCATCTTGACCCCCGACTGGATCAAAACGGCCAAACAACTCACGGCGGACAAGGGCGGCGATTGGCAGGCCCATCTCGACGGGGTTGCGCGCGAGCACGCGGCGATCAAGCGCTTCGCCACCCCGCAGGAGCTCGCGAATTTCTTCGTCTTTCTCTGCTCCGACCGCGCGAGTTACTCGATTGGCTCGACTTACTTCGTCGACGGCGGCATGCTGAAGACCGTGTGACACACGGATTTCAGCATGCCTCCCGTTGGCACGAGGCGCGGCAGCCGGCGATATGGCGATCAGACCTGAAAAAATCGAGCCTGCCGACGTTGGCCCAGGCGTCGCCTGGGTCTTCGAGTTTGACGAGGACGGCTGCGGCCATCCGCTTCCGCCGGAAGCCCCGCTCGACCTCATGCATGGGCGTCGCTTCGTCTGGGCCCATCTCGTGCTGGCGAACACGCGCACGCGCGAGTGGCTGAGCTCGCAAGACGCGATCCCCGAAGACGCGCGGGATGCGCTGCTCTCTCCCGACGCTCATCCCCGCCTCGACTGGAGCGGAGACGCGCTCTGGGGCACGCTCTACGACATGCAGCGAGAATTCGACTCGGTCATCGAGGAGCCGACGGACCTGCGGTTTGCATTGCGGCCGCAGTTCCTGGTCACGGCGCGCCGTCATCCCGTGCGCTGCGCTGACGAATTGAGGACGCACATTTCCGGCGGAGCGGTCTACGAGGACAGCGCATCGCTGTTCGAACGCATGCTGGCGTCGATCGCCGATTCGGTGGGCGCGGCTGCGCACAAGATCGCCGAGCGGCTGGACTCGATTGAGGACCGGGTGCTTTCGGAAAGCTTTAGCGACGAAAGCGCGTCTCTCTCGCGGCTCAGGCGGGCCATCTCGCGGCAGGAGCGTCTCATTCAGGCCGCGCAGAGCGTTCTCGGGCAACTCGAACAGCATCGCGGCGAGAACGCGCTTCCCGCCTACCGCGATCTTGCGCATAGGGTGAGGCAACGCGTGGCGTCATTCCACGCGGACCTTCATCTGCAAGGCGATCGGGCGCGATTGCTTCAGGACGAGATGGCGGCGCAGCTCGCTTCCGCCACCAACCGCAATCTTTTTGTGCTTACGCTCGTGACCACCGTGCTTCTGCCGCCGGCCTTCGTCACCGGCTTCTTTGGCATGAACACAAAAGGTTTGCCCTTCGCCGAATCCGACAACGGAACCCTTTACGCCGCTCTGCTTTGCGCTGTCGCGGCGGGCGTTGTCCTTCTCCTCATCCGACGGTTCCGGATGCTTGGCTAAAGGGGCGCCTTCCGCTCCAACGCCGACGGCGCAAGCTCAATCTGATTGATCACGCCGACGACGCCCGGCACTTTGCGTGCGTCGGCTTCGGCGCATGACTTCTGGTAGGGAAGGTCGACCCTCCCAGACATGATCACCCACCCGTCCTTGACGTCCACGTTCAAGCGATTGCGCGGCAATGCGTAATCCCAGTGCAAGGCGTTCAGAACTCGCATCCGAACGTCGTCGCTATGCGGCTGCATGATCGGCCTCCTCCCCCAGGCGCCATTATCATTATTGCTCTGGTCTTTTTCACTGTGACCAGGCGACGCGGAGAATGCGACATAGCGCCGCAGTTGAGCCGAAATGAGGCTCGGTGGCCGGAAATCTAGTTGCGGGCGAAAGATTCAAGTCCGAGGCGGTCGTCCCGCCGTCACTTCCTCGAGCTCGGGCTCGTCGACGCTCATCGCGTTGCCGCGCCACACGAAGCTGTCGCTCTTCCAGGCCCAGAACCAGATGAACGGCAGTAGGATGTCCCGAATCGCCCAAGCGAAAGGACTGCGCCAGCTCAGCGGCCAGCGCGAGATGAGCGCGAGGAGCGCCTCGGCCCCGTACCAGAAGGCGGCGGCGAGGGCGACGCTCGCGGACACGTTCAGCCCGAAGGCCGGACCGGCGACAGCAGCGGCGGCGATCATGACCAGGCTGGTCGTCACGATTTCCGGCGCAAAATGCAGGGGAAAGGTTACTCTGCGTAGGCGCGCCCAACGCGCCTGTCTCGCCCAGACGTCCCTCAGCCGCCGCGCGCCGAGCGGCTGCTCGAACGGTTGGTTGGCGAGATGGGCTTCGAGCCCCTGCGCATTGATGAGCTTCGTCGCCGCGGCGTCCTCTGCGATTTCGGCGCCGAGCGCCTCGATCCCGCCGCCGGCTTCCAGCGTTTGCCGGCGCCACAGCATGTTCTTGCCCTGCGCGAAGCCGAAGCCGGCGGCCTCGCCGGCGTACTGCCAGCGCGCTTCGTAGGTATTGAGAAAGCCGCACTCGACCTCGGCGGCGAAATTTCCGGGCCGCGACCCGATCGGCGGCGCGCAGACGATGCCGGTGTCCGGACGCCAGCTCGCCAACATCCGCTGGATGTAATCCGGCGGCATTAGCACGTTGGAATCGGCGATGATGATCCAGTCCGTTCGAGCCGCCTTCCACCCTTTCACGACGTTGTTGAGCTTGGGATTGGCGCTGACCTTGTCGTCGCCGATGAGAAGGCGCGCTTTGCGCGCGGGGTTGGCGTCGATTGCGCTCCTGACAAGCGGAGCGATCGGATCGTCCACGCTCGCGAGGCAAAACACGATCTCATAGTTCGGATAGTCGAGCGCGAAGATCGAGCACAACGTCTCGCGCGTAAAGGCCTCGACGCCGCACAGCGGCTGCACGATCGTGACTAGTGGCGGATTTTTTGGAACGCCAGTCAACTTACTTCGCCATAGGCAACGTCGGCTGGCGAGACCGATGCTGAGAGCATGAATTACGCCGCTCGACACGCAAATGCCGGCGGCTAAAGCGCTGATCGTCATGGGGCGTACATACTCAATTCCTGATTCGTTGTCACATAGTTGCCCGCTTCGGACGACGCTTCTATGAAGGCGAATGTCTTCCCCCCCAATTCTCCGCTTTGCGCCGTCGCCGACCGGACGAATTCATATTGGGAACGCCCGCACCGCCCTCGTCAACTGGCTTTACGCCCACCCGCGCCGGGGAACGTTCATCCTTCGCTTCGACGACACCGACCGCGAGCGGTCCAGGGTCGAATATGCGGAGGCGATCCGGGAGGACCTGGCCTGGCTCGGGATCGCGCCCGACCTTATTCGCCGCCAGTCCGAACGGATGGCGACCTACGACGCCGCCATTGAGAAGCTCAAGGCGCAGGGGCGCGTCTATCCGGCTTACGAGACGGCTGAGGAGCTCGATCGCCGGCGGAAGCGCCAGCAGGCGCTTGGCCGCCCGCCGATTTACGACCGGGCGGCCCTACGGCTGACCGAAGCAGAACGGGCGGCGCTCGATGCGTCGGGGCGCCGGCCGCATTGGCGCTTCAAGCTCGACCAGAGGACGGTGGAGTGGAGCGACATGGCGCGCGGAGAAAGCCGCGTCGATTGCGGCTCCCTGTCCGACCCCGTCTTGCGGCGCGAGGACGGAACTTACCTCTATACGCTGCCTTCAGTGGTGGACGACATCGACTTCGGCGTGACGCACGTCATCCGCGGCGAGGATCACGTCACCAACACTGCAGTGCAGATCCAGCTTTTCAGAGCGTTGGGCGCCGCGCCGCCGAGTTTCGGACACCACAATCTCCTCACCGACGCCTCGGGTGAAGGCCTATCGAAACGCTCCGGCGCGCTTTCCATCGCCTCATTGCGTGAGAAAGGAGTCGAGCCGCTCGCCGTCGCCGCGCTTGCCGTCCTCGTCGGCTCGGCGGAGGCCGTGCGGCCGGTCGCCTCGCTCGGCGAGCTAGCGGCGCTCTTCGACCTCAAGCACCTCTCGCACGGCGCGGCGCGTTTCGACGAGGCCGAGCTCATGGCGCTTTCCGCGCGCACGCTGCATGGCCTGCCCTACGCCGCTGTGGCGGATCGCCTCGCCGCGGTCGGCGTCGCAGGGCCGAAGGCGGAGGCTTTCTGGCACGCGGTCCGCGGCAATCTCGCTACAATGAGCGACGCCGCGATCTGGCGGGCCGTGGTCGAGGGCGACATTGCCCCGCTGGTCGAAGACCGGGCGTTTCTGCACCTCGCGGCCTCGCGTCTTCCCGAGGAGCCATGGGGTGCGTCCACTTGGGGGCGGTGGACAGCCGAGCTTAAGGAGATCAGCGGTCGGAAGGGCAGGGCGCTTTTCCATCCGCTGCGGCAGGCCTTGACCGGGCGCGAATCCGGCCCGGAGCTCGCCGTGCTTCTGCCGCTGATTGGTCGAGCTAAAGCGTTGGCCCGACTATCCGGACCTTCCGTTTAGCGCCGTCCGGCCCGACTTCGGTGACGGTTTCCCCTTGGCCCTCGCTGTAACGCGCGCTGGACTGCGCGTCGCCGCCAGCGATGCCCGAGGCCTCGCGGCTGACGGTCGCCGCGGCTGCGCCGAGCGCGGTGTCGACGCCGCTGGCGTCGAGGCCCGGCGTTTGCGCTTGGGCCGGCGCCGGGGCGTCCGGCGCAAGGACCGCCTTGGCGGCCGACTTCGAGGGCTTCGCCTTAGAATCGGCGGCGGCCTTCGAAAGGATCGGGCGAGACATTTCGGCCGATTTTTCTGGCGTCACCAGGATGTCACGCGACTCGTGCCCGTACTTGGCCTCGGCCGCGGCCAGGGCCTGCGCCCAGCTCTCGCCCCTGCGGCGGCACGAGCACGTCGCATCATAGGACTGCTCGAACTTGAGCGCGTTGGGCAAGTTTACGTAAGGTTCGCCGCTCGCCGACACCGCCTCGGAAATGGTCCCTCCGAAGGGGAACGAGTAAAGCTGGACGTCCGCGTTGGGGCAGAGCGACCGGCACACGTCCTCGAGGCTGTCGGCGCGGCTGCCGGCCCCGGAATACGAGACCGGGAAAAAGCTGCCGTCGCAGGTCTTGACGCAGACGGCGTAGGAGCCGGCGTGCGCGTTGACGCCGCTCTTCTCCTCTTCGATCGATTTTTCGATCGCCTGCTGTTGCTCGTCCGGAGGCAATGTCTCGACGCTCGGCGCCGGCGGTCGCGCGAAACCGCCGAAGAGCGCCTCAAGGATGTTCCCGGGCTGACGCGGCGCGTTGACGCATTCCGCATTGTAGCGGGCGATGAGGTCGCCCCGGCTGCCGCCGGCCCGCGCTTGCAGATCGGCCAGACTCGCTTGCATGCGCGCGATTTGCCCCTTGACCTCGCCGCACTGCGGCGGGGGGTCGGAGCCGAAGAACAGGAATTTTTGATTGTCGCAGCCGATCGAATGGGCGTAGGCTGAGGTTCGGGCGAGTTCCGCGCGTTGTCGTTCGGCGGCGGCCTGCACTTGGCTGCCGGCCCGCGGCGCGGAGGCGATGGCCTGCTGGAGGCGGATGCATTCCGCGCTTTGGGCGAGGGCCTCCGTTGAAACGGCCCCCATTGCCGGCAAAGCAAGAAACAAAAGTGGCGAAAGTCCCTTCCGCCAGCCGAAGCCGCCCATCATCCAGCCGTCGCCCTTTCTGTCTGACCGCCTGTTCGCCTTTGTCAAAGGCGCGGCGAATAGATTACGAAATCGCGGCGTCGACATGGCGCCGCCGAGCGCGGCCGTCTTCTAAAGCCTTTCTTCCCGAAACGCTACTCCCGCCGCAGGGAGCAAAAATCCCCGCGGGGAGATTCATTAGCCGCGCGAACGCATTCACCGCCAGGCGCTGCGCCCGATCTCTGATAGCCGCTCAGCGTTCGCGACACGCGCCGAGCATGCGGCCGCGCACCTTTGCGCTCTCTAAAGCCGCGTTCAGGCGTTCGGCCTTCGCCCGGTCGTCGAGGCCCTGCTCGTCGAACAAGATGTCGATGATCTCGACTCCCGCGCGGCGCCACCCGATCGTGAGGCGGAAGAAAGCCGACACCATGGCGTGCCGGAACTCCATGTCGATGGCGATGACAGGCGTCTCGTCCCATGGCGCCCGGAAACTCGCGGACAAGGCATAGCGCAGCGTTCCGCTCTCGAAGAAAAGCTCGGTCGACGAGTTGACGAGGTCGGCGATGTTGGCGGCCTGATCGCTCCGAATCATATGGATAAGCTCGGCAGCGTCGGTCAGGCGCAGTTCGCTCGCGACGTCCACGAGCGCGTCGGCGATGATCCGCTCCCGCTCGAGCGGCCGCCGTGCGCGGCTCGTCTCGGCGCCGGGTTTCATTGCCCTTGACGATGCCATCCCGTTTTCCTTTGCTGGACGAGGTGCACGATCTCGGCGACCGCCCGATAGAACTCCGCTGGGATTGGCCTTTCGACCTCCACCGCCGAATAGAGCGAGCGCGCGAGCGGCTTGTCCTCGATAACCGGAATGTGATGCGCCTCGGCGATTGCGCGAATCTTGAGCGCGATGAGATCGACGCCCTTGGCGAGCACGATCGGCGCCCCACCTTCGCTGCGCACATAGCGCATCGCGACCGCATAGTGCGTCGGGTTGGCGACGACCATGGTTGCGCGCGGCACGGCCGAGAGCATGCGCTTACGGGAGCGGTCGAGGCGGAGCGATCGGAGTCGCGCCTTGATGAGACGATCGCCTTCCGCCTGCTTGATTTCCTCCTTGAGTTCATGCCGGCTCATGCGGTTGTCGCGCCGCCATAAGAGGCGCGACCAGGCGAGATCGGCACCCGCAACGCAGAGGGCGGCGATCAGTGCGGCCGCGATCGTCTTCGTCGCCAGCTGAAGAATGCGCTCCGGCAAAGTCCCCGGATCGAGCTCGATCGCGGTCAAGAGGACCGCCTTTTGACCCGCCAGTACGGCAGCCGCGATCGCGGCAATTGCGACAAGCTTGATGAGGCTCTTAAGGAACTCGACCGCCCCGCGCATGCCGAAGACGCGCTGAAAACCGCTCCTGAGCGAGATGCGCGAAAGGTCCGGAGCGATTCGCTGAATGATCGCCCGGGGGGTCCCCTGGGCCGCTGAGGCGACGATGCTGGCGACCATCAGAATCGCGACCATGGGCGCGAGAAACGCCGCGGAAGCGCCGGCGATCGGCCCCATGAGCGCGATGACGTCTTCACTGCGCGCGATCCGCCAGCCGGCGGGATCGTCGATGACGCCGATAAGCGCTTCGAGCAGCGCCTGAGCCCGCCCGGGCAGGACCAGCGCGACGACCGCCAGCGTGGCGAGCAGGGACGCGAACAGCGGCGCCTCGCGCGAGAAGGCCGCCTGTCCGCGCTCGATCGAATCGTGCAGCCGCTTTTCGGTCGCCTCCTCGGTCTTGTCGCCGGGGTCGGCGTCGCCGCTCATTTCGCGCGCGCCTTACGCCGCCTCATCGACTGCGGGACCGCTGAGTTCGATTTCGTTGCGTCTCGCCATCCCGAGCACGATGTCGGCGATCGCTTTCCGGGCCTTGGCGATCTCGCGCGGAGAGGCCTGCGCGCCTGCGGCCAGTTCTCCCTCGACGAGGCGGCGCCCGCGCGAGGGCATCGACGACAGGACCACATCGCGAAATTCGTTGTCCGTGCCGCGGAGCGCCATGACGACAATGTCGATCGAAGCGCGGTCGAACAAGAGGGCCCGCGCGCGCTCGGCGAGCTTCGGCAGGTCGTTGAAGGAGAACAGCATGGTCTTCAGGATGGCGGCCTCTTTCGGAGAGGCCAGCCCGATCGCGCGCATGGCGTCCTCGGCGTCGTCGGGATCGAGGCTGTTGAGAATTCCGGCGATGCGCGCGCGGCTCTCCTCGCCGCCGGTCGGCTTCCTGGCGCTCTTCAACATTTCGCGCAACGCGCTCTCGATGGCCTCAGCCGCAAGGGGGGCCGCTTCCCGCGGCGCCATCAGCCCGCACAAGGCCGCATTCCGGCGTGCGCGCGGCAGGCCGCTCACGATCTTGGCCGCGAGCGCGGAATCGAGCTTCGAGAGGATATAGACCGCCGTCGCCGGCCGCTCGGCCTCGAGCATCTTCACGATCGCGCTCTCCGGAGCGCGCCCGAGCGCCTGCCAGACGTCCGGCTCCTTTCCTTCGTCCCGCGCTGAGTCGAGCAAATCCTCGACCTCCGCGGGCGGAAGGGCCTCCGCAAACAATTCCCGGGCCTTGTCCGGGTCGCCGAGCAACTGGGCGCCGGCGGAAAAGTCGGATGCGAATTCCTCGACAAGCGAATCGAGCGCCGCGGGCGAAATCGGCCCGAGCTCGGATGCCGCCTTCGCGACGACCTTGAGCTCCGGCTGGTCGAAATGCTTGAGAAGGCGCGCGGCGACCGGATTGCCCATCATCAAGAGTAGAGCGGCGGCCTTCCGCGGGCCGTTGAGTTGCCCGTCCGAGGCGTACCTTAAGTCAGACATCGCCGTTGTTGCCCATCAGGCGGCCTTTTCGACCCCCGGACTCGAGACGATCTCCAAGAGCGAGACGCCGAAGCGCTGGCTCGCCTCGTCGATGACGACGATCTCGCCTCGCGCCACGATCTTGCCGTTGACGACGACGTCGACGGGATCGCCGACGCGCTGGTCGAGCGAGATGACCGCGCCGCGAGCGAGCTTCATGAGGCTCGCCACAGGCAATGAGGCGGAGCCGAGCACGATCTGCACCGTCACCGGAATCGACAGGATCGCGTTGAGGTTGGCGGCGTCGGGCTCGGGCGCCGCCGCGGCGGACGTCGCGTTCTCCCCTTGGGCGGGTTTCGGCGCTTGGGGCTGCTGCGCGGCTTCGTTCATGCGTCTGTTCCAGGGGTGTGAGGGGTATCGGCTCCGCAGATCATGTGCTCAACGCCGCGCTCCCAGTCACTTCGAGCCGATAGCGGCCGTCGCCCTGGCCAAGCCGGCAGGTGAAAACGCCGCGTCCGGCGCAATCGAGGCGCACGGAGTCGAGGGCCGGTTTCCTGAGACGCAGCACTGTCCCAACGCGAAGCCTCGCGAGATCGCTCAGCGTCATCGGCAGTTCGTCGAGAATCGCGTTCACCGGGAGCTTTGTGTGCTGCACCTCCGTCTCCATCCGGCGCGCCCAGCGGCTGTCGGGCGCAGGCGGTTCGTCGGCCTCGGTTTGCTCAAGCGCCTTTCGAAGGGGCAGCAGGAACGATTGCGGAAGCAGCAGCAGACATTCACACGGCCGTCCCTTCATGGATAGCGAGAAGCGCGCCGCGGCGGCGGCGGCGTCCCGCCGACCGAGCGCGTGGAGGTCGCTCAGAAGAACGAGCCGCTCGAAGGTCAGCCGGAGCGCGGAGACTGACGCAAACCCGGCTTCAAGCGCCTTGCCGAGCGCGCCCGCAAACGCCTCGACTAGCGCGGTTTCAATCGCCGTGCGTGACGGCGGCGTTCTCGGCGCGGCCGGCTTCGGCAAGTCTATCGAGGACTCGTCGCCGAAGATCGAAGCGAGAATGAGTTCGTCGATGCGTTCGTCGAAGGCGATGAGCAGGTGCGTCGCCGGGTCGGCGTTCGCATAAATCGCCGCCGTCAATCCGGCGCAATCGCCGATGGCTTTGAACAGGGTCGTGGGGTGAACCGCTTCGATATTTCCCGCGACCGGCGCTTCGCCGAAGAGCGGCGTCAGGCAGCGCGGCGCCTCGGCGACGAATTGGTTGAGCGCTCGCGCAAGCCCGCTCAGGCGTTCGACGGCAAGGCCGGGCCCTCCAAGCCTCAGCCCCTTCGCCTCGCGCCTGTCGGCGTATCCCGGTCCGACGCTCATGCCGCTTCCTTGATGACGTCGGCGCCCGCCGCGCCGGGGGTCGTTTCGTTCTCGACCACGTCGATGGTGGGCCGCTCTTTGGCTGGGATTGTCTTGCGGCCGAATTCGACTGCGACCTGCGGCATCGCCCCGTTCATGAACGCGAGCAGGCTCTGCTTGACGAGCGTGAAGAGCTTTAGCTGCTTCTGGCGCACGCTTTTGATCTTCTGCGCCATCGGCGCAACGATCGCATACGAAAGAAATATGCCGGCGAAGGTGCCGACGAGCGCCGCGCCGATGAGGCCGCCGAGTGTCTCGGGCGACTGATCGAGCGCGCCCATGGCGTGGATGATGCCAAGCACCGCCGCGACAATGCCAAGCGCCGGCAGGCCGTCGGCCACCGCTTGGAGCGCGTGCACCGGCTTGTAACGGTCATGGGACAGCGTCTCGATCTCCTCGTCCATCAGCGCCTCGACCTCGTGCGGGCGCGCGTTGCCGATGATGATGAGGCGGCCATAGTCGCAAATGAAGGTTACCAGATCCGCGTCGGCGAGCAGTTTCGGGAACGCCTTGAAAATCTCCGATTCCTGCGGGTTGTCGAAATGGCCCTCGACTTCGCTGCGCGACTTGGCCCGCAGCTCACGCATCAGCGCATGCAGGACGCCAAGCACGTCGAGATAGTCGCGCGGTTTCGGAACCTTGTCGAGCATCGCCTCAAGAAATGCCCGGCCGCAATCCGTGATGACTGTCATCGTGTTCGCGACGATGAAGATGCCAAGCGCCGCGCCGGCGATGATGATGAATTCATACGGCTGCATCAGCACGGCCATATGGCCTCCGAGGGCCGCGTAGCCGCCGAGGATGCATCCAATCGCGATGACGAGGCCGATGGCGAAATTCAAGAGCCGCTTCCTTCCGATCCTCGATGAGCGCTTTTGCGGCCTGAGACTTACGCGAAGCTTTCACGATGCCCGGTCAGCCCGGGACAAGGCGATCGCATGAGTTTCTCCTGCATGAAGCCGGCCCGCGCCATCCAAGGGAGCTCCATGCAGAACGGACTTTACGTCGCCGCGTCCGCCGCGCTCGCTCTCGAACGTCGGCTTGATACCGTCGCCGACAACATCGCCAACATGAACACGCCCGGCTTTCGGGCGACCGGCGTGTCCTTCGAAACCGAGGTGGCGAAAGCCGGCCAGACGCGTTTGAGTTTCGTTTCGCCCGGATCGGAATACATAACACGCCGAACGGGCGAGATCGTCAGAACCGACAATCCGCTCGATTTCGCGGTGCAGGGAGAAGGGTGGTTCGGCATCCAGACGCCGTCCGGGCCTGCCTACACCCGCGACGGCCGGGCGCGGATCGACGAGTCCGGCGCGCTGCGCACCTTGAACGGCGACGCCATCCTCGATGCAGGCGGCGCGCCGATCATCCTCGACGGGTCGGGGGGCGCAATCACCGTCTCCTCCGACGGCATGATCACTCAGAACGGCCGCCAGGTCGGCGCGATCGGGCTCTTTGCGATCGATCCGGACGCCTCGCTCAAGCGCGCGGAAAATTCGAGCGTCGTGCCGGACAAGCCGGCGACGCCGATCCTCGAATTCACGCGCGACGGGGTGGTGCAGGGCGCGGTGGAAGGCTCGAACGTCGATCCGGTGCGGGAAATGACCAGGCTTATTGAGGTGACGCGGGCGTTCGAGGGCGTCGCGGCCGAGTCCTCGCAATCCGAATCGTCGCTGCAGGACGCCATCAAGGCGCTGGGATCGGCGTCATGACCGCCGCTTCGCCAGAGCCCTCGGTAGCTTCCGCGCTTGGCCGGCTGGAAAGGCGGGTCGAACGGGGGCTGCGCGAGCTGCCGCTCGTCCGCATGAGCGGCGTCGTGACCGAAATCTCGATGTCGCACTACCGCGTGGCCGGCCTCTCCCGGTTCCTCAAGCTTGGCGATTGCGTCTCGGTCGAGGGCGCGGACCGCGACCAGATCGGCGAGGTAGTGAAGATCGACGACGTCGGCGCGACCCTCAAGCCCTTCGACGCGCGCTGCGCGGCCGCCATTGGAGCGCGCGCCTTCCGCACAAGGAACCTGTCGCTCGCGCCTCATCCGTCGTGGAAAGGCCGCGTGATCGACGCGCTCGGCAGGCCGATCGACGGCGCCGGCGAACTGGCGCACGGGGCCGCTGCGGTCGCCGTGGACGCGGAGCCGCCACCGGCCTTGCGCCGCACGCGGGTTGCGGCGCCCGTTCGGACCGGCGTGCGGGTCGTCGACCTGTTCACGCCTCTATGCCTCGGCCAGCGCATCGGCGTCTTCGCGGGCTCCGGCGTGGGCAAGTCGTCGCTGCTCGCGATGCTGGCGCGTGCGCCGCATTTCGACACGGTGGTGATTGCGCTCGTTGGCGAACGCGGCCGAGAAGCGCGCGAGTTCCTCGATGCAAGACTCGGCAAAGACCGCGCCTCCGTCGTCGCGGTCGTCGCGACGGGCGATGAAAGCCCGATGATGCGGCGGCTCGCGCCAAAGACGGCGATGGCGGTCGCGGAATATTTTCGCGACCGCCGCGAATCGGTGCTTCTCATTGTCGATTCGGTTACGCGCTACGCGCATGCCGCGCGCGACGTGGCGCTTGCGGCAGGCGAGCCGGCGGTGGCGCGCGGCTACGCGCCGAGCGTGTTCAGCGAGCTGCCCCGCCTGCTGGAGCGCGCCGGTCCCGGCGAAGAGGGCGCCGGAACCATCACCGCAGTCTTCTCCGTTCTTGTCGACGGCGACGACCACAACGACCCGGTAGCTGACGCCATCCGCGGCGCGCTCGACGGCCACATCGTCCTCGATCGCGCCATCGCCGACGAGGGGCGATATCCCGCGGTCAATATTCTCTCGTCGGTGTCGCGGCTCGCCGATGTTATTTGGACTCCCGAGCAGCGCAAGCTCGTGGGCAATCTGCGTTCGCTCATCGCGCGCTACGAGGAGACGCGCGACTTGCGGCTCATGGGCGGCTACGCAGCCGGCGCCGATCCGCTTCTCGACAAGGCGATCAAGTCGGCGCCGCGCATCTATGAAGCGATGAAACAATCGATGGATGCGCCGCCGTGCGAGGACCCGTTTATCGAGCTTGCCGCCGCGTTGCGCGGCGACGTCAAAGCGTTGGAGGCATGAAAACATGATGCGCGTCGACATTGCGCTGCGCGCGCTCGCTACGGCCCTGGCGGGTATGTCCGTCGCCTTCGCCGTCTACATGCTCACCCATGGCGGGGGAAGGCTGCGGATCAACGGGATGGAGTATCTGGCGATCTTCGCTCAGCCGCGCGGCTCGGCGCCGGCGAAGGCGCCCGAGCCTTCGTCAGCCGCAATGCCGGTCGACCTCGAGGCGACGGGGTCGCTTGCAGTCCCAGGCCATGAGCCGGCGGCCGCGCCGCCGCCGGTCGAGATCGTCGCCGCCCGGGCGGACAAGGTCTGGTTCAGGATCGACGGGAGGATCGTGGCGGCGGCCCCCGGCGACGACGTTCCGCGCGTCGGCCATCTTGCCGCGATCGTCGCGCGCGACGGAGGCTGGGCCGTCCTCGGCGACAAGGGCGAGACGCTGATGGCGGTCTCGAAGGGCGCGAACGCGGCGCCGCTCTTCGCGCGCAAACTCATGTTCAAGTAAAGAGCGCCGTCCTAGCCTTTGCGCGCCATTTCGCGACGCGCTCGGTCGTAGAGGGCGTTGGCGGCGGCGACCCGGGCGTCGGCGTCCCGGCGCTCGCCCGGCGGCTGGCGATCAGGATGATTGCGCCAGACGAACTCCCGCCAGAGCTGTTTCGTCCGAGCCTCCGTAAGATCGCCCGCAAGACGCAGTTCGTCCGGAACATCGAAGGTTGTTTCTCCGGGGGAACCTGCAAAACGTGACGCGATCGTCGGCGTCGTTTCAGCCGCCCACGCCATCGCTCCTTCCCAGCGCGCCCTTCCGCCGCCCGCCTCGACGCACGGAAGGCCGAGCGGGGCGCGGATGTGGGGCGCCAAGGCGGCCTGCTCGCCGTCCCCGCCGGCGGACAGCCAGTTCTGCCGCGCCTCCTCGAGAGCGCGCTGGAAGGACAAGGTTTGGTCGCGGCGGCCCATCGGACGGCTGGGGCGTCAGCCGCTGGCGGCGCGCCGGATGCGCACGCTCCGGGAGGCGCGTTGATTGGCGTCGCCGTCCTCCGCGACGACGCAATTCCGCCCCCTCGCCTTGGCTTCGTAGAGATTGGCGTCCGCGCGCCTCAGAAGATCGGGGCCGGTCTCGTTCGGCCTGAGCTTGGCGAGGCCGAACGAGGCGGTGACCTTTCCCACCCGTTCGCCGCTCGGCTCCAGCGTCCATTGCTTCGATTCGAGGACCCGGCGGATTCGCTGCACCGCTTCGGTCGCCTCGTTGATGCCGGCGCCCGGCAGGAAGATTGCGAATTCCTCTCCGCCGAACCGCGCCACCCGGTCCTGACCCCGGACATTCTGCGTCAGGATTTCAGCGAAGAACCGCAGAAGGCGGTCGCCGACGAGGTGCCCGAACCGGTCGTTGATGAGCTTGAACCGGTCGAGATCGGCAAGCGCGAGACAAAGGTCACCGCCGCTCCGGCGCGCTCGCTCCATCTCCTCCGCCAGCGCCATGTCGAAGAAGCGCCGGTTGCCGATCAGCGTCACGACGTCCCGCATACCCGCTTCCTCGGATCGCTCGAGGTTGTTCTGCAGCTGCAGCACCCTGAGCCGCGATTCTTCGAGCTGATTGCGGACTTTGGACAAATTCTCCCGCATCTCGCGGTTGTCCTCGATCAGCGCCATGACGATTTCAGTGATCGGCCCGGCGGACTGGTGCTGGGAGAGGCGCGCGCTCGCCCCATTCAGCCGCTCCGAATAGGCGTCATTATCGCTCACCTGCGCCTGCAGGATTTTCGCGAGCGAGCGGAGGATGCCGTCCACCTTGTCCCACGGCGCCTGATTCGGCGCAGCCTGGGCGCTCGCGTCAGCCGCGCGGTCGCCGACGCCGGCGGACATGCGCCCCAGGATGACCCCGATCCAGCCGAAAAGCAGCAGTCCGAGCGCCGGCATGTCGATTGGAAGGTTGAAGCGCAGCGCGGCAAAAGCGAGCGCGCCGAGGACGACCGCGCCGAGCGCGTAGATTGTGTTCGCGTGCGAACGGAGCTGGAACAACGCGTTCATCGGCGGTTCTGTCACCATGCGGCCATGCGCGCGCGCCTGTCATGGCGGCGGCGAGCGGCGAAGCGCCAGCCGAACGCAAGGGAAAGCGTCCAACGTCATTCGGACGTTTACTTTGTAATCCTGGCGCAGTTACGGATTTGTAAGCGACGGGCGTCGGGTTCGCCGGGATCACGGGGTCCGAGCCCGCAGCCAAGAATTTGGCCGGCGCCAAAAAGCCATTGAAAAAGCACAGGTTATGCTTGCGACGACAAGCCGCAATCGTGAGCGCTTTACGGATGAAGCAGCGCATTGTAAGGGGTCCGGAGCTGACATGCTACCCTGAAAGTCAGCGGGGAGAGGAATGCCAAGGCCGCCCGAATCGAGCCCGTCTCAGCCCAAGGCGGCGACGGCGGATACAAGGGAATCGCCCAAAGGGGAGCCCGTTCTTGAAGCCGTCGGGGTCTCCCGGTCGTTCGGGCCAATCGAAGTCCTGAGCGACGTCTCAATCGCCGTCCGCGCCGGCGAGGTCCATGCCATCATTGGCGAGAACGGCGCCGGCAAGTCCACTCTGATGAAGATCATGAGCGGCCATCTCGCCCCGAGCCGAGGCTGGCTGAAGCTCGATGGCTCACGGGTCGAACTCAAAGGACCGGTCGACGCGGAGCGGCGCGGGATCGTTCTCGTGCATCAGGAGATCATGCTCGCCCCCGACCTCACGATCGCCGAGAACATGTTTCTCGGCCGGGAGATCTGGCGCGGCGCGCTGCTCGACGAGGGGGAGATGAACCGCCGCGGCGCCGAGGCGATGGCCGCTTTCGGCGTCGAGGCGGCGGTGACCGTCCCCGTCGAGCGGCTGTCGATCGCCCAGCGCCAGCTCGCGCAAATCGCGCGAGCGCTCGCGGCGCCGCACCGCGTCGCCATTTTCGACGAGCCGAGCGCGTCCTTGACGCCGGTCGAAACGACCGCGCTTCTCGGGCTCATCCGCGATCTCAAGGCGAACGGGATCGCGGTCCTCTACATTTCTCATCGGCTGGAGGAAGTGAAAGCCGTCGCCGATGTCGTCACGGTCCTGCGCGACGGCAAGTGGGTGGCGACCCGGCAGGCGGACGTGCTTGAGCCGCTCGATATGGCGCGGCTTATGGTCGGACGCGATCTCCTCGCCCTCTACCCGCCGCGACCGCCGGCGCCGACCGGCGCGCCGACGCTGGAAGTGTCGCATTTCACCGTCCCCGGCTATGCGGACGACGCGAGCTTCAGCGTCAGGCCGGGAGAAATCCTCGGCTTTTCGGGCCTCGTCGGGGCAGGGCGGACCGAACTCTTCGAGGCCCTGTTCGGGCTTCGCAAGGGCTCAGGCGAAATCCGTCTCGATGGGGCGGCCCAGCGCTGGCGCGACGCCCGGGACGGCATGCGCGCCGGCGCGGTCTATCTGACCGAGGACCGCAAGGGCAAAGGCCTGCTGCTTGAGGAGACCATTGCGACCAACCTGACGCTTGCGGCGCTCGACCGCTTTCAGCGTGGGCTGCTTGTGGATCGCGCAAGAGAGAATCGCGCGTTGGACGAATCGATCCAGCGCTTCGACATCCGAGTCGGCGACAAGAACCTTCTCGCGGGGCAGATGTCGGGCGGCAATCAGCAGAAATTGCTGCTGGCGAAGATGATGCAGCTCAACCCTCGCGTCGTCGTCATCGATGAACCGACGCGCGGCATCGACATCGGGGCTAAGCAGCAGATCTATCGATTCATCGCCGCGCTCGCGGCGGAGGGGCGCTCGGTGATCGTCATCTCTTCGGAGATGGCCGAGCTCATCGGCGTCTGCCACCGCATCATCGTGATGCGCAACGGCCGGATCGCCGGCGAAGTCGCGGGCGAGGCGATCAACGAACATGCGATCGTTGTGCTGGCGACCGGCGTCAACGCCTACGGGCAGGGAGTTGCGATGTGAGCCAGGCGGTGCGCGAAGCCCCGGTCGCCTCGGCGCGACGTCGCCTCAGCGTCAGCGCGATCGCTCCGTTTCTCGCGCTCGCGCTCATCTGCGCGGTGGGCGCGCTGGCCAACCCGCGCTTTCTGAGCTTCGACAACATCGCCAATGTCGTGACCCGGAGCACCTTCATCGCCACGATCGCGGTCGGACAGACGCTGGTGATCACCGGCGGCGGCCTCGACCTCTCCGTCGGCTCGATGGCCGCCCTCGTTTCGGGACTGACGATTCTGTTCCTCAACTCTGGCCTCATCGACAGCATGCCGCTCTTGATCGGCTCGGCGATGGCGCTTTCGCTCTTGGTCGGCGCTCTTTGCGGCCTGTTCAACGGCCTGACCACGACGCTCGGCAAGATCGAGCCGTTCATCGTGACGTTGGGCGCAATGGGCATCTTCCGGTCGCTCGTCACCTGGCTCGCGCAGGGCGGCTCGATCACCATCGCGAATCCGGCGGTGCGCGCCGCCTATCGGCCGGTCTATTTCGGCGCCGTCATGGGCGTGCCGTACCCCGTTCTCGTCATCGTGGGGGTAGCGTTGCTTGGCGCCTTCATCCTCTATGGCACCGCTTACGGACGGCACGTCCGCGCCGTCGGCTCGAACGAGGACGTGGCGCGCTATTCCGGCATCAACGTCGCGCGCGTGCGCACCATCACCTACGTCCTGCAGGGCTTGTGCGTCGCCATCGCCGTCATCGTCTACGTGCCGCGGCTGAGCTCGACGACCTCGACGACCGGATTCGGCTGGGAGCTGATGGCCATCACCGCCGTCGTCGTCGGCGGCACGCGGCTCAAGGGCGGCGTCGGCCGGGTCTGGGGGACGATCGCCGGAGCGCTCATCCTCGAGGTCATCGGCAACATCATGCTGCTGTCGAACCTGGTCAGCGAATACCTCATCGGGGCGGTTCAGGGCGCGATCATCATTATCGCCATGTTGGCGCAGCGCAGCCTGCGCAACCGATGAGGACAATACGAGACGGCCCGAATGGCGCGCCGTTTTGGAGGAGGAGAGGACATCATGAGACGCATTCTGATCGGTTTGGCGGCGGTCGCCCTGCTTGCGGGCGCGGCGCAGGCGCAAGAGAAAAAGGCGATGGCGGTTTCGATACCGACCGCCGACCATGGCTGGACCGGCGGCGTGGTGTTCCATGCGATGGAAGAGGCGAAGGCGCTCGAGAAGAAATACCCGGGCCTCAAGGTCATCGTGAAGACCTCGCCCGACGGCGCCTCGCAGGCGAACGCGCTCGAAGACCTCTCGACGCAAGGCATGGACGCGCTGGTCGTGCTGCCGCACAACCCGGACGAACTGACCGATCCGATCCGCAAGGTGAAGCAGAAGGGGACGTTCATCACCGTCGTCGACCGCGTCGCGCGCGACCGGTCGATCGAGGACCTCTACGTCGGCGGCGACAATCCGGGGCTCGGCGCGGCGGCGGCCGCCTTCTTCAAGCAGAAGATGCCGAACGGGGGCGACATCGTCGTCATCCGCGGCCTTCCGATCCCGATCGACGAGCAGCGCGTCAACGCCTTCAACGAAGGGATCAAGGGCACGATGATCAAGGTGATCGACAGCCAGTTTGGTGACTGGAGCCGCGACAAGGCGTTCAACGTGATGCAGGACTTCCTGACCAAGCATGCCAAGATCGACGCCGTCTGGTGCCAGGACGACGATATGGCGGTCGGCGTGTTCCAAGCAATCGCCCAGGCGAAGCGCAGCGACATCAAGTTCGTCGTCGCCGGCGCCGGCAGCAAGGAGATGGTCAAGCGGGTGATGGACGGCGATCCGATGATGCCGGTCGACGTGCTCTATTCGCCGACCATGATCGCGGTGGCGATGGATGTGACCGCGCTCGGCCTCGAGGACAAGATCCCCGTTCGCGGAACCTATATCCTGAAGGCCTCGCTCATCACTAAGGACAACGCCAAGGACTTCTACTTCAAAGACTCGCCCTTCTGACTTTGGTCTCGCCGCGGGGCGCGCTATTCGCGCGCCTCGCTCTTCAAGAAGGAAAACGCGTACTAAGAAAACGGGTACTAAAGAAAGAGGGAGAGTGACGTGGCTGGCATGGTCAAGGGTCCGGCGATCTTTCTGGCGCAGTTCGCCAGCGACGCCGCGCCGTTCAATACGTTCGACGGCATGTGCGGATGGGCGGCCTCGCTCGGCTACAAGGGCGTGCACATCCCCGCCTGGGACGGCAGGCTGTTCGATCTCAAGAAAGCCGCCGCGTCCAAGACCTATTGCGACGAGGTCGCCGGCGCCGCCAAAAGCCACGGTCTCGAAATCACCGAGCTTGCGACCCACCTGCAAGGGCAGCTCGTCGCGGTGAACCCGGCCTACGACGACGCCTTCGACGCCTTCGCGCCGAAGGAGCTGCACGGCAAGCCGGCCGAGCGGCAGAAATGGGCGGTCGAGCAGCTCAAGCTCGCCGCCAAGGCCTCGCAGAATCTAGGCCTCAGCGCGCATCCCACCTTCTCGGGCGCGCTCGCTTGGCCCTATGTCTATCCCTGGCCGCAGCGTCCGGCGGGCCTCATCGAGACCGCCTTCGAGGAGCTCGCGCGCCGCTGGACGCCGATCCTCGACGCGTTCGACGAGGCGGGCGTCGACGTCTGTTATGAGCTGCACCCCGGCGAGGACCTGTTCGACGGCGTGACCTTCGAGCGCTTCCTCGACGCGGTGAAGGGGCACAAGCGCTGCGCGATCAACTACGATCCGTCGCACTTCGTGCTGCAGCAACTCGACTACCTCGAATTCATCGACTTCTACCACGACCGCATCAAGGCGTTTCACGTCAAGGACGCCGAGTTCAATCCGAACGGCAGGCAGGGCGTCTATTCCGGTTACGCGCCCTGGATGGAGCGCGCCGGCCGCTTCCGTTCGCTCGGCGACGGCGAGGTCGATTTCGGCGGCGTCTTCTCCAAAATGGCGCAGTACGGCTATTCGTCCTGGGCCGTTCTCGAATGGGAATGCGCCATCAAGCACCCGGAGGACGGCGCGCGCGAAGGCGCCGAATTCATCAAGCATCACATCATCCGCGTCACCGAGAAGGCGTTCGACGATTTCGCCGGCGGCGCGATCGACAAGAAGCAGATCAACCGCGCGCTTGGACTGAAGTGAGCGCTCTTGAAAGACTCGGGTGAGGATCTCGGGAGGGTCCGCTTCGATTCGGCGCACGGGGAATTGGCTTGCGGCGAACGGTGGATCGAGGCAAGGTTCGCGAAATCGGCGGCCACCTGACGCGCCGAATAGGAGGGAGGGTCAAGCTCATGCAGCAATACCAGCTCAACAAACTCGCACTGGCTGCGCTCGTTGTCGTGCCTTTGGTCGCTCTGCCGTCCATCGCGGCGGCCGACAATGCGACGCTCGCCCCGCGGGACGTGCCGGCGAAGTCAATACCGGTTCCGACGGATGTCAGCCCCGGAATGCAGAAATTCATCGCGGCCCCCCTCAATCCGGACTGGAACAAACTTTGGAGGACTGGTGAGGAATGGCGCAAGGCGGCCGATGCGATGGATGCTGGGATCGTGCCGACAATTCCGGCAATGGCTGAGCGGCTCCACGTGAAAATCGAGCCGGCGACCATGGATGGCGTGAAGGTCTTCGTTGTGACTCCCGATGAGATTCCGCCCGAAAACCGCAACCGTGTGCTCATTCATATCCACGGCGGATGTTATGTTCTGTTCCCCGGCGAGGCGGGTGCGACGGAAGCCATGACCATGGCGGGGCTGGAGCATTTCAAGGTGATCTCGGTCGACTACCGCATGCCGCCCGAGGCCTATTTCCCAACCGCCGTGGATGACGTGCTGACGGTGCTCAAGGCCGCGGAAAAGACGACCGACCCCAGGAACATCGCAATCTTCGGCACCTCGGCAGGCGGCGCCCTGACCCTGGAAGTGATTCTTCGCGCGAAGGAAAAGGGCGTGCCGCTGCCCGGGGCCATTTCAGCCGGCACGCCGATGTCGGACGTGACCAAGACCGGCGACAGCTTCTACACAAATGAGCTGGTCGATAACGTGCTGGTGTCGCGCGACGGGTTTTGTGACGCGGCGACGGTCGTCTATGCACAAGGCCACGATCTGAAGGATCCGCTCCTGTCGCCTGTCTACGGCGACATGCACGGGTTCCCGCCGGCCATCCTCACCACCGGGACGCGCGATCTGCTGCTCAGCAACACCGTGCGGTCGCACCGTGCGTTGCGGGCCGCCGGCGTGGAGGCGCAGCTCGAAGTGTACGAGGGCCAGTCGCACGCGCAGTACCTTTTCGACGATCGATTGCCAGAAACCGCGGTTGCGTTTGGCGAGATTGCCGAATTCTTCGACAAGCATCTCGGAAAGTAACTGCCCGCGAAGCGAGGGCGAGGTTGGAGCAGGATTTTGGTCGTTCCGATCTCGCCGTACGCCGCATCCTCGATGACGTCACGAGGCAGTCGCCGCTCGGCAGTTCAGACGCAATTGCCGCGAGGCGAAGCGGCCGGACGCGGCACTCACCACCGCGGTTCGCGTCAAGCTGGAGAGGTTGTCTCCCCCACAAGCGAATAGGAAAGCAAACAATGGCCATCGAGGGACGCAGCGACGCCAAGACGGGCGCCAGGATCAGGCTCGGGATGGTGGGCGGCGGGGAGGGGGCGTTCATCGGCGCCGTCCATCGACTCGCTGCGCGTATCGACGACCACTATCAGCTCGTGGCCGGCGCGCTGTCTTCCACGCCTGAGAGGTCGAGACGCTCCGGCGAAGCGATCGGCCTTCCTTCCGATCGCATCTACGACGACTTTGAAAGCATGGCGAAGGCGGAGGCCAAGCGTCCCGACGGCATCGAGGCGGTGGCGATCGTCACACCGAACAACGTCCACGCCGGTCCGACCTACGCCTTCCTCAAGGCGGGCGTCCACGTCATCTGCGACAAGCCGCTGACCGTGTCGCTGGCGGAAGCCAGGAAAATGCAGTCCGCGGTCGAACGTTCGGGGCGCATCTTTGCATTGACGCACAACTACACCGGCTATCCGCTCGTCCGCCGCATGCGCGAGATGGTGCGCGAGGGCGACCTCGGCGAGATCCGCCTCGTTCACGCCGAATATCCACAGGACTGGCTGACTGTCGCGGCGGAGACAATGGGCAACAAAGGCGCTGCATGGCGAACCGACCCCAAGCAAGCCGGCGCGGGCGGCTCGCTCGGCGACATCGGCACGCACGCCAATAATCTCGCCGACTACGTCACCGGCCTCGAACTCGCCGAACTCGCCGCCGACCTGACCTCTTTCGTTCCGGGTCGCCGGCTCGACGACAACGCCCAGATCATGCTGCG
>DATJXI010000100.1:0-2048 GCA_035500275.1 Roseiarcus sp.
CTGATCCTGGCGATTTGAAGCGCTGCATCTTGCGCTCGCGCCGTCGCACAGGCTGATGTGAATTCTCCGCCCGATTGTTTTTGCGCAACCCCTGCTCGTGGAGGGCAGACAATCCCAGCGCAGCCTTGGCTGCGCCGTAGGAGCGTAGCTTGTCCGTCACCAGAACGCCGGGGGCGAAGCCCTGTTTCTTGATCAGTTTTCGCATGAGTTTCACCGCCGCGTTCTTGTCGCGCCGTCGTTGCACCAGCAGATCAAGAACCTCGCCTTCATCATCGACGGCTCGCCATAGCCAGAATCGCTTGCCGCCAATGAGGACCGCCATCTCGTCGAGATGCCACTGCGAAGTCGGCCGATGGCGCCTACTGCGAAGCTCGCGGGCGAACAACGGCCCGAACTTCAAGACCCATCGTCTCACCGTTTCGTAAGAGATATCTAACCCACGCTCGGCAAGCAGATCTTCAACGTTGCGACAGCTGAGGGTGAAGCGAAAATAGAGCCACACGGCGTGCCGGATGATCGCAGGCGGAAACTGATGGCGCGCATACGAGATCGTTGTCATTCGCCATTCTACCGGCCAAACTGAAACGCGCTACCGTTCCCGTGACAAAGCCTTCACGCATCACCGCATCCACCATCGTCCAGAGGTCGGCGAGCAAAGTTGCGGCGTCCCGATATTCGTAGGGCCGGATGCTTCGCAGCCGGTGGCGATGGTCCTGCGGCTCGCCACGCTTCTGACGTGCGACCGAATGGGCGTTGTCGAACCCCACCAGCCGCTCGCCGTCCGGCCCGTGGAGCGTCAGCGAGTAGTCGATGCCGTTCGGCTTCTCCGGCGACACCGGCACCCGCGTCACCACGAACCGGACCCAGTGGCCGCCCTCCGGGTCCACCCACGAGAACCTGCCCGTCGAGGTCGAGAAGCATATCGAGGGTCGAGTCACGCGGCTCCGTCACGGCATGTAGTTATCACACTGAAGCAACACAAGCAAAAGCTGAGGGCTTTGGGGCCTTCGGGATAGGCGGATGGCGCTCGGTGTATTGATATCATTGATCTTTTGGCCGGAAGCGCCAGCAGGGGGTCTCGGGAGTCCAATAATCTCAATCTCTTCAGCGATATCCGACCAACGGCCAGTCAGCCTTTTCCCTTGCCGTCCAACCTCCGCCGATACCGAACCGCCCGAAAGCAACAATGGATGGCGCAAATGGCGTTGATGTCGTTGAAAAATTCTCACAAAGCGCCAGCAGGCCCTTCCGGCAAGAACGCTATAAGCCATTGATCGGACGAGCGGAAAGCGCCAACGACAGCAACGCTTTTATCTTGCCGTCCCGCTTCCACGGTAAGCGTCCGGTCTGTGCACCCTGATTGCGTAGTGCAATTGCGCGGCATGTCGGGCTCCTTCGCAGCGTGGAGGAGCTCCGGTGGCTTTGAGACGTTTCGAGAACAAAGCGCGGCAATCCTGGTGGCTGATTCACATTGAAGCCTGGCGTCAGAGCGGGCTCAGCCGGGCCAAGTATTGCCGTCAGCATGGTCTGACGGCGACAACGTTCGGTCGCTGGCTGAGCTACCTGGCCGGCAAGGAAGCGGCTCGCAAGCATGAGGAATATCAGGCGGAACTGCGTCGTCAGCAGCGCCGCGAGGCTCAGGAAAAGCGCCGCCGGAGGCGCTCCCGCTTTCGCTTCGGCGTCAGCACGGACATGCGCAGTCGCGCCCTCCGGGCGTTCCGGGCGATGCACGTCGAGGCGATGAACTGGAGCGGGATGAGCGTGCGGGAATACGCCGCCGCGTTGCATCTGTCGCCGACCTCTCTGCGCAAATGGCGCGATCGGCTGGACGACGGCGAGGTGGATGTCGACTGGCGAGCGCATCTTCATCCCTCAGCTCGTCCGGTCGCTGGCACTAGTGCTAACAGAACGCCGCCGGAAACGGCCTTGACAACTCCGCCGAGCGACGATCCGACGCCGCCTCGGCGGCCTCTGCGGCGCTTCTTCACCGACGACCAGAAGCGGGCCATAGCGCTGGAGAGCGACCAGCCCGGCGTCAGCGTCTCGCA
>DATJXI010000101.1:0-4806 GCA_035500275.1 Roseiarcus sp.
ATCGAGATGCGCCTGGACCACGACACGGGCGCGATGACGGGCGTCGTCCTGGCTGGCTCTTATGCAGGCCGGTCGCTGGATGCGCTGTCGCGGCCGGATCTTATCCGCCTCCGCGAGGAGCTCCGGGGCGACGACCCGAATGGCCTCAACCTTCTAGAGACTTATCTCGACCGCCGGTTTGCCGGCTGGCGTGAGGCAGAACAGGGTGAGCGCTACGCGGGGCGCGCCCGCGCGGGCGCGATGAGCCGACGGGAAGCCTACGAAGTCCTGGGCCTGCCGGAAGGGGCGAGCGAGGCCGAGATCGTTCGCGCCCATCGCACGCTGATGAAGAAGTTTCATCCAGATCATGGCGGCTCGACCGCGCTTGCCGCGCGGGTCAATCAGGCCAAGGACGTTTTGATGCAGCGACAAGGCTAGGCTCTCCGATACTCAAGAACTCAGTGGAGGACCGTTGGGTGGGTTCCCGCGTCAGTCGCGGGAGGCGAAGCACGCGAATCCGTTGCGTTTGAGGGAGCGGCACGCCGACTCGGCGGAAGCCGAGTCGAGCCCGGCGAAACGGGCGCGGTAGAGAACGTCCTCGCCCTTGCGGACCTTCTCGGTGAAGGGCTTGGCGTCGGCGAGCGCGGTTCGGTTGCGCTCGCGGGCCCGCGCGAGGAGCGCGTTGGCCTTGGCGATGTCGTCGGTTGCGCCGATCTGGATGATCCAGCCTTTGCCGCTTGACCGGCGGTCTTCGTCTTCGGCGTCGGCACCTTTTGGGGGCGTCGATTCGGAGATCTCGACCGCGGCTCGAGCCGCGGCTTCAGGTTTCGGCTTCACGGGCGGAGTCGGCGCCTCGGCGGACGTGGCGTCGGGCAATTTTCTCGTGGGGTCCGGTCCCTTGACCCATCTGAGCTGAGCAGGGGTCTGCTCGCGGGTCGGCGTGGGCGCAATCGAGGCCGTTTCCTCCACGCTCGGCGCCGCCGCGCGCTCCTCGGCGACTCGTGGCTCCGACGGGCGCCGCTCGGCAGGGTGCGACGTCACGACCCGCGCCACCGCGGCGACCCGAAGGGTATTGGCGTCGTTTTCCTCGGAATCGTCGCCTTGGGCCACGTTTTCGTCTGATCGCGCGGTGGGCGCGCGCGCCGGCACCCGCGCGGCTACGACCGTAAGGCGCGGACGCGACTCCGGCCGCGGCGGCCTCGAGGACTCTTCCTTCGAGGCGTCGGCGATCATCGTGGCGGTGTGGACGGTCGAAGCCTCAGCGACATGGTCCTCGATGAGGCTCTCCATGATCCGGTCGCGCGCGCGGGACGTGCGCCCGCCCATGACGACGGCGATGAGCGAACGGCCGTCGCGGTGCACGGAGGTGAGAAGGTTGAAGCCGGACGCGCGGGTGTAGCCGGTTTTGATGCCGTCGACGCCATCAACCCGGCCGAGCAGATGGTTGTGGTTCCCGATGATCTGGCCGGCGTATTCGAAATCGTGAGTGGCGAAATACTTGAAGTAGCGGGGGAAGCGCTCCTCGAGCGAGCGGGCGAGGATCGTGAGATCGCGCGCCGTCGTAATCTGCTCGTCGTTGGGAAGGCCGGAGGCGTTGCGATAGACTGTGTGCGCCATCCCGAGGGATTGCGCCTTGCGCGTCATCACCTCGGCGAAAGCGCTTTCGGTGCCGCCGAGCCCCTCGGCGATCGCGACCGCGATGTCGTTCGCCGAGCGCGTCACGACCGCCTTGATCGCATCCTCGACGCTGATCGTCTCGCCGGGGTCCAGCCCAAGCTTGGAAGGCTCCTGCGCCGCGGCGTGTTCGGAAATGGGAATGCGCGTCTGCAGCGTCATCCCGCCCTTATCGAGTCGCTCGAACAGGAGATAGAGCGTCATCACCTTGGTGATCGACGCGGGATGGCGAGGCGCGTCTTCAGCGACGCTGTAGAGCGTCCGGCCACTGTTTGCGTCGACCACCATCGCGGAAAACGCCGGCGAGATGGGGACGGCGGATCCATAACTTCGGGTGCGCCAGGCAGAGTGATGCGCGTGACGGCCGAAATGCGCGTAACGCGAGTGCCCCTTGTGGTGATAATGCCCATAGTGCCTTGCCTCGGCGGAACTGCTCGCCAAGGATAGAACGGAAGCCGAGATCAGCGCAGCGAAGGCGAAATGGGCGAGCCGGCCGAGACGCGGAAACGCGGTACGCCACCCCATGCACGCGTCCTTTGTTTTACGCCGCAACTCGTGAACTTGAGTTGCGCAAATCCCACACAAGGACGATATGGCGGCGCAGTTACGCGGAGGTTAACGAGATCCATGCGATCGGAGGCGATTTTGGCGCAGAAGCTAAAGATTTTTTTAATCCAGATTTAATTTATGGAATCATGAACGCCGCATAAATTGCTGTTTCCATATGGTTTCGCCCGCTGACGGAGGATTGCATCCCCAGCCGCCCGCGACTCCTATGTTGCAATGCAAAAATTATGCTTGACTATTATTGTGCAGTGCACATAATGTGACCCATCGAAACGAGCCGCTGTCCTTCGTCGACAGAAGACCTAGACGAAGAGATGAAAAATGGCAGCCACCCCGAACTTCGAAGATTTCCAGAATTTCTCGAAGCAGCAACTTGAGGCGTTCACGGTCGCCTCCACGACTTGGACCAAAGGAATGCAGGAGCTCGCGGCCGAATCGACTGACTATTCGAAGAAGGCGTTCGCCGCCAGCTCGGCTGTGTTGGAAAAGCTTCTCGGCGCGCGTAGCATCGAGGCCGCTATCCAGATCCAGACCGATTACGCCAAGCAGGCCTATGAGGGCTTTGTCGCTCAAGCGAGCAAGGTCTCCGAGCTTCTCGCCAAGGTTGCGTCCGACGCCTTGAAGCCGGTCACCTCCGCTTACGCGAATCTCCAGAAGCAGTGAGTTTCCGACCCCTTTCGGGTCGCAAGCGTTTGTGGGCCGGCGTCTTCGGACGCCGGCCTTTATCTTTGGTCAATCGCGTGGTTGACGAGGGTGGTCGCCAACCAGCGTCCAAGAAGGAACGGACCTTGTCGATGTCGCGTTGTCGGCGGCGAATTCGGGTCGGCGCTCGACAGGCGTCTTCCGTCCCAATTGGCGGCCGCCTCTTGCGCGCGTCCGTCAAATTGGCAATTCTTCACTCGTCGAGCGCTCTCGTGCGGGAGCCGGTCGGCGCCTACATAAGGTCGTGTTCGCGTGCGTTAGTGACTGCGTGCAGCCGGCAAGCAATGGGGTCGTTTTCGTGCCTACCGCTTCGATTCCGTTGGTCGTCCGTTTGCGTGCCGGGATGGCGCGTTTGGCTCGGTGGTTCAGTCCTGGGTTTGGCGCTTCGGCGGCGACGGCGCCGCGCCTGATGGCTTCCCGGGAACCCAAACGAGGAAACGAGACTCCCGGAAGCGGGGCGGCCGTAATTACGCGAACACGGACGCAGACGAAGCGTCCCAGTATGTACCGGGTTCTACTGCTCAACGACGACTATACGCCGATGGAATTCGTGATCTCGATCCTTCAGGCGTTCTTTAACAAGGATGCGCAAGAAGCGACTCAGATCATGTTGCAGGTTCATCACAACGGCGTGGGGGAGTGTGGCGTCTACACCTACGAGATCGCCGAAACCAAGGTCTCGCAGGTGATGGATCACGCCCGCAAGAATCAACACCCTCTTCAGTGCATCATGGAAAAGAAGTGAGAGGCGCGCCAATGCCGATTTTCTCCCGTGTGCTTGAGAAGACCCTCAGGAAGGCGCTGTCGCTCGCCAATGAGCGCCACCACGAATATGCGACGCTCGAGCATCTCTTGCTCGCACTGATCGACGATGTCGATGCCGCGGCGGTCATGCGCGCTTGCAGCGTCGACCTTGAAGCCCTGCGCAAGACGGTCGTTCATTATCTCGACACGGAGCTCGAAAATCTGGTCGTAGACAGCCAGGAAGAGGCCAAAGCGACGAACGGCTTCCAGCGCGTCGTGCAGCGGGCTGCGTTCCACGTTCAGTCGTCGGGGCGTGAGGAAGTGACCGGCGCGAACGTGCTCGTCGCAATCTTCGCCGAGCGCGAAACGCACGCGGCATATTTCCTGCAGGAGCAGGATATGACTCGCTACGACGCGGTCAACTACATCAGCCACGGCATCGCCAAGCGCCCCGGCCACTCCGACACCTCGCGCCTTCCGCGCGGAACGGACGAGGAGCACGAGGCGCGCGAATCGAAGGATTCAAAAGACAGCGGAGATTCCAAGAAAAAGGAGGGCGCGCTGGAGGCTTATTGCGTCAACCTCAACCGCAAAGCGAGGGAAGGCCGGATCGACCCCCTGATCGGCCGCGAGCACGAGGTCCAGCGGACGATCCAGGTCCTTTGCCGCCGCCAGAAGAACAACCCGCTGCTCGTCGGGGATCCCGGCGTCGGCAAGACCGCGATCGCCGAGGGCCTCGCGCGCAAGATCGTCAATTCAGCGGTCCCGGAGGTGCTCGAGGGCGCGACTGTCTTTGCGCTCGATATGGGCGCCTTGCTCGCGGGCACCCGCTACCGGGGCGACTTCGAGGAACGCTTGAAGCAGGTGATGAAGGAGATCGAGCAGCACAAGGACGCCATTCTCTTCATCGACGAGATTCACACGGTCATAGGCGCCGGCGCGACGTCGGGGGGCGCGATGGACGCCTCGAACCTTCTCAAGCCCGCTCTCGCCCAAGGAACGCTGCGCTGCATCGGCTCGACCACCTACAAGGAATACCGCCAGTATTTCGAGAAGGATCGCGCGCTTGTTAGGCGATTTCAGAAGATCGACGTGAAGGAGCCGAGCGTTGCGGACACAATTGAAATCCTCAGGGGCCTG
>DATJXI010000102.1:0-4026 GCA_035500275.1 Roseiarcus sp.
GGCCGCCGCGCAGCGCTGGCTGTGCTGCCTGCCGGGGATCCCCCAGACCCAGCGGTCGTCGATCGCCTTGTCCGCGAATATGGACTGAGGGACGAGCTCGACGTCGGATGGGCTGCGAAGCCACTCGCGCTCGCTCGCGAAAACGGTTCCGCGGCGTTGTTGTTCGAGGATCCGGGTGGCGAACCGCTTGCACGACTCGTCGAGGGACCGATGGGAGTGGAGCGCTTCCTGCGCCTCGCCATCGGCATTGTCACCGCACTAGGCAAGGCGCATCAGCGCGGCCTAGTCCACAAGGACATTAAGCCGGCCAACATCCTAGTGGACTGTGCTGACGGACGGACGCGCCTCACCGGATTCGGGATCACCTCGCGTTTACCGCGCGAGCGTCAGGCGCCTGAGCCGCCTGAGGTCATCGCGGGCACGCTTGCCTTTATGGCGCCCGAACAGACCGGGCGCATGAATCGGTCGATCGATTCGCGCAGCGACCTCTACGCGCTCGGCGTCACTTTCTATCAGATGCTTACGGGCAGCTTGCCGTTCAGCGCGTCCAATCCGATGGAATGGGTTCATTGCCACGTCGCGCGCAAGCCCATGGCCCCAGCGGAACGGCTGGACAGCGTTCCGGCGGTTCTCTCTCAGATCGTCATGAAGCTCCTCGCCAAGACGGCTGAGGATCGTTACCAGACCGCAGCAGGGCTAGCTTCCGACCTACGGCGCTGTCTGGCCGAATGGGAGCGTAGCGGGCGGATCGGGACGTTCACACTTGGCGACCGCGATAGGCCCGGTCGACTCATGATCCCCGAGAAACTCTACGGCAGAGAGCGCGAGGTCGAGTCCTTGCTCGCCGCCTTCGATCGCGTGGTCGCGAGCGGCGCGCCGGCGCTGGTTCTGGTGTCGGGCTATTCCGGCATCGGAAAATCGTCAGTGGTCAATGAGCTCCAGAAAGCACTCGTTCCGTCACGCGGGCTATTCGCGTCAGGTAAATTCGACCAGTACAAGCGAGACACCCCCTATTCGACCTTGATGCAGGCGTTTCGGAGCCTTGTGCGATCGTTGCTCAGCAAGAGCGACGCCGAATTGGCGACCTGGCGTGAGGCCCTGCTGGAGGCGCTTAGCCCCAACGGGTTGCTTATTTCGGACCTCATTCCCGAATTGAAAGCTATTGTGGGCGAACAGCCGCCACTTTCTCAGATTGAGCCGCAGCAGGCACAGGGGCGATTCCAGCTCGTGTTCCGCCGCTTCATAAGCGTGTTCGCGAGAGCGGAACATCCGCTGACGTTGTTCCTCGATGATCTGCAATGGCTCGATGGGTCGACGCTCGACCTCATCGAGGATCTGATGACCCAGGGCGGCGTTCAGCATCTGCTGCTGATCGGCGCCTATCGGGACAACGAGGTCGGAGCCGATCATCCGCTGGCGCGAACGCTGAGGGGCATTGCAAGCTCCAAGGTGGAGGTCACCGAGATCAAGCTTGGGCCGTTATCAGGGATAGAGGTGGCGCGGCTCACGTCCGATGCGCTTCGCTGCGAACTTACCGACGTCACGCCGCTCTCAGAGCTGGTACAGACCAAGACCGCCGGCAATCCCTTTTTCGTGATTCAGTTTTTGAACGCGCTCGCGGACGCGGGGTTGCTCGCGTTCGATCAAGTGGCTCAGCGCTGGTCCTGGAATATCCATGGCATTCGGACCAAAGGCTATGCCGACAATGTCGCCGACCTCACGGCTGGCAAGCTCGTACGTCTACAACCCGAAGCTCAGAGCGCCCTGCAGGAACTGGCTTGTCTCGGCAACGTTGCTGACATTGCGACCCTCGCCGCTATCCTCGAAACCTCGGAGGATAAAGTCCATGCGGCTCTGTGGGAAGCGGTTCAACATGAGCTGGTCGAGCGCCTGCCGAGGGCATACCGATTCGTTCACGACCGGGTGCAGGAGGCAGCGTACTCATTGATCCCGAAAGAAGGTCGGGCCCAAGCCCACCTGCGGATCGGGAGGCGCCTTGCTGCAAGTACACCCCAAGAGGAGCGCGACGAGGCGGTCTTCGAGATCGTGGGCCAGCTCAACCGTGGGGCCGAGTTGCTTACCGCCCAGACGGAACGGGAGCAGGCGGCGGAACTTAACCTGATTGCGGGGAAGCGGGCAAAGAGGGCGACCGCCTACGCATCCGCGCTGAACTACTTCGTCGCCGGAACTGGGATGGTGTCCGCAAACGCAGGGGATCACCAGCGCGACATCGCCTTCCAACTGGAGCTAAATCGAGCCGAATGCGAGTTCTTGATTGGCGCGCTCACAGAAGCGGACGCGCGCTTGACGACCCTTTCGCAACTCGCCGCCAACTCCCTAGAACAAGCAACGATCGCGGGCTTACGGATAGACGTGTACACGACGCTTGGTCAGAGCCCCCGCGCAGTCGAGATTGCCATTGAGTTCCTCAGCGGGGTGGGTATCGAACTGTCATCGCATCCGACAGACGTCGAAGCTCAACGTGAGTATGACTTGGTTCGGTTGCGGATTGGCGGTCGAGCCGTGGATGAACTTCTCGACCTTCCCCTGATGACCGATCCGACGTCGCTGGAAATACTAGACGTTTTGACCAAGCTTGTGCCGGCCGCCCTATTCACCGACGCGAACCTCTATTGTATCGCCGCCTGCAAAGCCGTCGATCTTAGCCTCACACGAGGTTATGGCGATGGCTCATGCCCGCAACTTGAATGGCTTGGGCTAATCGCCGGCACGCGCTTCGGCGATTACAAAGCTGGATTTTTGCTTGGACAAGTTGGTTACGCGCTCGTTGAGCGGCGTCAGCTGCTGCGCTTCAAGGCCAGAACCTATATGCTCTTCGCGGCTCACGTGATCCCTTGGGCTAGGAACATCAAGACCGGCCGCGACGTTCTGCGAGGCGCTTTCGACGCCGCGAAAAAAAGCGGCGATATCACTTTCGCTCAGTACAGCCTCTTCAATCTGACATCCATCTCGCTTGCTTCAGGTGATCCCCTTCATGAGATTCAGGAAGAGGCAGAGCAGAGTCTCAGATTTGCGCTGAATGTCCCGTTTCGGGCTGTCATCGATATCATGGAAGCACAGCTCGCATTGATTAAAACGCTGCGCGGACTGACCTCCAATTTCGGCCATCTCGACGACGGGCAATTCGAAGAGCGTCAGATCGAAGAGCGCTTCTCGGGCATCTCAGATTCAACGCCTACGGCGATATGCTGGTATTGGATACGCAAGCTCCAAGCCCGCTTCTACGCGGGTGATTATGACGCCGCGCTCGCTGCCTTGTTCAAAGCGCAGCCGCTGTACTGGGCGACGACATCGATGTTTGAATCCGCGGAATATCACTTTTACGGCGCACTATCGCGGGCGGCTTACTACGATAGTGCACCGTCCGAGGAGCGTGGGCAGATTCTCGATGACCTTATGGTTCATTCGCAACAATTGCGCGTCTGGGCCGACAATTGCCCGGAAAATTTCGAGAGCAGGGCCGCACTAGTCAACGCCGAAATTGCTCGCCAGCAGGGCCGCCCGCTCGACGCCATGGACCTTTACGAACAGGCGATCCAGTCGGCGCGACGCAACGGATTCGTGCACAACGAGGCCTTGGCCTGTGAGCTGGCGGCACGCTTCCATGAGTCGCGTGGACACGGGATCATTTCCAATGCCTACATGCGAAAGGCCCTCTCCTGTTACGCCCGTTGGGGAGCCGACGGGAAGGTTCGTCAGCTCAAGACGCTATACCCGGGCCTCAGGGAGGACGAGCGAGAGCCTGCCTTGACGAGCACGATCCGAGCGCCCGTCGAATCGCTGGACCTTGCGACCGTGATCGAGGTCTCTCAAGCCGTCTCGGGCGGGGTCGTTGTCGAAAAGCTGATCGAGACGCTCATGCGCACGGCAATCGAGCAGGCGGGCGCTGAGCGCGGTGTGCTGGTCATGCCGTCATGGAGCGACCCACGGATAGCGGCGGAAGCTGCGACCGGAAGTGACGGGGTCGTCGTGCAGTTGCGGGACGAGCCCGTGACAGCGGCGGCT
>DATJXI010000103.1:0-3622 GCA_035500275.1 Roseiarcus sp.
TATGTTGCCGGCAAAATCGCCCGCGGCCCCGACGCGCGGGCCTTTTCTGTTTTCCCGCCTTCCACGGCACCGTTCGCTGAAAGGTTACCCATGGCCAAGGCCGCTTCGCTCAAGATCAAGCTCTTGTCGACCGCCGACACCGGCTACTTCTACGTCACCAAGAAGAACGCCCGAACCAAGACCGAGAAGCTCACCTTCAAGAAATACGACCCGGTCGCCCGCAAGCACGTCGAGTTCAAAGAAACCAAGATCAAGTAGCCGCAAAGCGCGAGGCCGCTTACGGCACGCGCGGCTCAACGCCGCTTCGGCGCTTTCAGGCTTGTTCCCATAGACCAGAGAGAGCAGTCTCAGAAACCCGCGCCGGCGACCGATTCTATTTTCGAACGTTGTCGGCGACGGCCGGCGAGGTTTTGTTCAATTCGAGGCGCCCGTAATGCGCAGGGTCACGAGAAGGATCGGTCAGGTTCTTCTCCTCATCGTAGCCGCTTACCTCTTCCCGAAACTCGTTCTCTTCTATCTCGCCTGCGGCCTATACGACGTCCTGCGCAACGACGAGCGCACGCTCGATACTTTACAGAGATATTTCCTCGGAAACGGCTGGTTTGTCTGGCTCCTGTCGCCGATCAATATTCTACTAGATCTGCTCTCGCTCCCTTATATAAACAAGGGCGTGTACCGGCTCGAAGACCTGCCGCCAGGACACCAGGCGGAGATCGCCCGGCTCATCAAGTCCGCCCGGAGGCAGGACCTCATCGGCAAGCTGCAGCAGATTGCGCTCGCCGAAGAGCGAGCCATGTTCTTCTTCAAGTGGTACGGGACGAACGTCGAGACGGCGGCCAATGTCCCCGAATTCTATGAAGACTACGAGTATGTGACGACGATCGGCGTCTCGGTGTTCAACCGCAGACAGTCGACCTCGAAGCATTTCGGTCCTTTGCGCATTTCCCTGCGCGTTCTTTATAACATCAACGACATGACCGATGATTCCACTTATATTGTCGTGGGGAACACGACGCAATACTGGCGCGAGGACAAGCTCTTCATTTTTGACGATACGCTCCTGCACCAGTCGTTCAACGAATCGGACAGGGTGCGCTATTGCCTGTTCATCGACATCGTCCGCCCGACGCTGATTCCCTCTATATTCAAAGCTGTGATCGTCGCGGTCGGAAAACTCATGTCGCAGAGCGCAAACCGAATTTTCTACAGCCATTGGAAGGTTTTTAAGAGCCCGAAAGCGTCCTAGGTAGGGCCTAACTCGAACCCGCGTACGCCCTCACGCGATCGCCTCAATCAGCAGCCGCTGCGCCGGCTCAAGCCGCGCCGCCAGGCCTTCCGACGCCCCTGCGTTCCGCAGCACAGCGGCAATCGGATGAAACGCGACGAGGACCTCGCCGCCCGCCGTCTCGCGCACCAGCGCGCGCAGCGGCAGATCGAGCGCCGCGCGAGGCGCGGCCTGCATGACTGGCGTGCCGCCGGCGGGATGGCCGTAGGTGAGCACGACTGTCGGCGGCATGACCGCGCCGATCGACTTGGCGCCTGCGGTGTGGTCGAACTTGGCGAAAATCGTCAGCCCCGCCTTCTCGATGGCGGCGACAACGCGTTCGATCGTCTCGGCGAAGGGCGCGGAGCTTGCAATCTCGACGATGTCGTTCGGATTCTGATCGGTCATGTTTGTGGTTCTCATCACGTTCACTTGTAGAGCGAGCGAGGTCTTGGTCTAAGCCGGAACGAGAATTCCAGCCGCCCAGCTCGCAAGGAAGATCGCAGGGAACGGCAGCCACGTCCCGATCACGCTTCGAAACATCTCATAGCTGTGCTCGAATAATGGAGCGACGATCAATGCGTCGAGGGCGACGATAAGGCCGGTGACCGCAGTCGCCCTCGTCGCCGCGGCGAATTCCGGGGCGAGCAAATTGTGAGCGGCCGATACAAGAAAGGCGAACATCGGCGCTGCGACGAGGCGAATGCGTAGAGTCTTGTCGATCGGCCAAGGGCGACGCTCCATCGCTATCACAGCGCCGCAGGCGCTCCAAAGAACGAGCGAGAGCGCGACCAAATAGACCCACGCCATGACCAGCCCCAGCGCTGAATTGAGTCGCGTGACCGCGGTCGCCGACCACCGCCTACCCCCTCACTTGCGCCACAATTCCAGCGATGTCGCCCATCCCCCAATGCTCGACGATCTTGCTGTCGGCGATGCGGAATATGTCGCATGAGGTGAAGAAGAGGCGCTTGCCGGTCGGATCGAAACCGTAATAGGGGCCCGTATGCGTGCCCTCATAGGCGAAGCTCGCGGCGATCTTGTCGCCGTCGGCCAGGCTCGTCTCAACCGTCACTTTGAGGTCCGGCATGGCTTTGAGCCGCGCCGCGAAGAAGGCGATCGTCGTCGCCTTGGGGGTAACTCCCGGTGGAGGCGGCGGCGCCGCCGCGCTCACCTGATGGTTGACGTACTCCTCAGCGAAGAGATTGGCGAAGGCGTTCATGTCGTGCGCGCTCAAAGTCGCGGCGAAGCGCTCAACGATCGAGGCGTCGTCCGCCCACGCCGTCACCGACAGGCCGGGCGCGCCGACGAACGCCGCGCCCGCGATGAAGGTTCTGCGCCGCATCACGGCCTCCTTGTTTCAGTCCTCCCCCTAATGCACAAAAGATGCCGGCGTCACGACGCCAGCCTTCTTCGCTTCGCGCCGCGGATAGGATTAATGCGGCGGAGGCGGCAGCTTCGAATAGACCTCGCCGGGGATGATGGTCATCACGAGCGTCGAGGGAACATCCTTCGGCCCGAACGGGCCGGGGACCGCGTTCTTCACCGGCGGCAGGCTGCGCAAATAGGCGACGATGGCGTGGGCGTCGTCTTGCGAGAGGTGGGAAAGGTTCTGGTACGGCATGATCGGCGCGAGCCTGCGTCCGTCCGGCCGAACGCCCGCCGTGAAGGCCGCAATGATCTGATCGTCAGTCCAGTTTCCGAGCCCCGTCTCCTTGTCCGGGGTCAGGTTGCGGCCGACAAACGTGCCGAGACCCGGCATGCCGAACCCTACGTCGGAGCCGCTCAGCGCGCGCGAAAAGTCCGGCTTGCCGAGGAAATAGCCCGGCGTGTGGCAGTCGTTGCAGCTTCCGATCGTGACGAGATATTTGCCCCGCTCGATCTGCGCCTGATCGGATGCGTTCGCCGCCGTCGCAGCGAGACAAGCTGCAACAAACAAAGGCAAAGTAAGTCCCCGCATGGCGTTCTTCCCTCGCATTCCATGTCTGGCAGAGAATCACGGTTTCGTGAGCCGCCCCGACGGCATGATGCACAAAACGGAAGGGGGGGCAATTTTGGCGGAGGGGTTTAAAGGCGGCCGAGCAAACGTGCGGAGTCAGCAAAATCCGTTGCAGCGAGTGGCGTTCATCGTCATCTGAATGGCTTGGCATTTCGGGACGTATGTCTCTCCAATGCTTCAGTGATCGCGCCGAATAGTCGCTCAAACCGCTCTGCCGAGGCCGCAGTCATGACCTTTCCCGGATCAGTTGCCATGCAGCTGAGCAATCGGCGCGCAGGTCTTGTCTTGTGAAATTCGACCCCCAACGTTCGGAAGGCCTCGTCGTACCTCTTCACAATCCTAGGAATCCTTGCGTTGAG
>DATJXI010000104.1:0-10092 GCA_035500275.1 Roseiarcus sp.
ACGGGCTCGACGAGGCGGGCGACATTTTCAACGCGGGCTCGCTCGAGGCCTGGCTCATTGACCTCCTCGACTGCGGCGCGCCGCGGCCGCCGACGACTGGCCTACGCTTCTTGAGATCAACGCGCTCGCCGTCGCCCTCACCCGTCCGCCGAGCGTCGGCTCGAGACGACCGCCAAGGCGCGGCCTTCGTCGCCGCGGCGCGCGCGGCCTGGGACTGCGAGGCGCTCAAGCTCGCCGAGGAAGAGCGGGTCGCCTATCCCGTCGCCGTCGCCGCGGCTACCGCCGGACATCGCCTGCCGCCTAGTGCCAGCCTCGAAGCCTTCATCCTTGCGCTCACCGGCAATTTTGTCTCTGCGGTTGTCCGCTTGGGCCCCATCGGCCAGACCAAGGCGCAAAAAATTCTCGCCGCGCTCCTGCCGCGCGTCCGCGCGCTTGGGCGAGAGGCGGCGAGCGCGACCCTGGACGGCCTCGGCGGCCGCGCATTCCGCTCCGACATCGCCCGCCATGCGCCATGAAACGCAATATTCGCGGCTCTTCCGCTCGTAATCGGCCTCCAACCCCTCCAGCTCTCGTGCTAGTCGTGGCGTGGACGTGTCATCACCGGCCGCCGGGAAGCCGCGCCGGATCAGGACTGGAGGCGGTCATGACCCTTGAATTCACGGTCGGGCTCAGGCTTCGCGACGGCGCCCAGGCGCTGACCATCGAGGCCGAGGACGCGCTCATCGCCGCGCTCAAGGTGAAGCATGAGCATCCCGAGGCGAGCATCACCTATGTCCGGAGATCGAACCGGCGCGGCGACCGCCGGCATCCTCACGGCGGCCTGTCGCATAAGACCGAGAACATGTGACCGCGGCCAGGCAACCCTTGCGCGTCGGCGGACCGGTCGCCTCCGGCAAGACGGCGCTCATGGAGCAGCTCTGCAAGCGGCTCAAGGAACGGCAGTCGGTCGCCGCTGTCACCAACGACTTCTGCACGAAGGAGGACGCGCGCATTCTGGTCGAGGCGGGCGCGCTGCCCCCTGAGCGCATCCTGGGCGTCGAGACGGGTGGCTGCCCACACACCGCCATCCGCGAGGACGTCGATCAACCTCGCCGCGGTCGGCGAGATGCGCAAGCGCTTCCCCGACCTCGACCTGCTCCTCATCGTATCGGGCGGCGACAATCTTGCCGCCACCTTCTCGCCCGAGCTCGCGGATCTCGCGATCTACGTCATCGACGTCTGGAGCGGCGAAAAAATCCCGCGGAAAGGGGGCCCGGGCGCACCCGCTCCGACCTCCTCGTCATCAACAAGACCGACCTCGCCCCTTACGTCGGCGCCTCGCTCGAGGTCATGGCGCGCGACGCCGCCGCGCAGCGCACGGCCGCCCGTCCGTACTCGCCAACATGAAGACCGGCGCGGGCGTGGACGAGGTGCTCGCGTTCCTGCGCGAGAACGGCGGGCTGAGGGTCGGGTAGGGGCTCTCGGCGCTCAGGAAGTTGAATCCGCATCACGACGAGGGGGGACCGTTCCCAAGGTGGAGAGCGCATGGCTGCGCGGCGAAGCCCGGACTTGTGGCTGACGATTTGCGTAGCTCAACGCCCGCAGGTTACAAGCTCTGGGAAAAGGCGCTTAGCCAACTTTAACATTGCGCAACCCGAGAGTTGTGTGATGGCTGTCACAGCCGCAAAGGAGAATCCATGTTATCTTTTTGAGTAAATTCGAGGTTGTAAAATGGGGTGGAGTTCAAAGTTTCGTTTGACCGTTGAAGTTACTACCGCCCTTCTTGCGACTGCATTGCTCACGGCATCTCTCATCTCCCCAGATTGGGTGGAGAAAGCCTTTGGTTTAGTACCAGATGGTGGCGATGGCGCCGCGGAATGGGCCACCTCGTTTGGCGCGGCGGCGGTCTTTCTGGTTGCAACTTTGTTAGCGCGAAAGGATTGGCGAGAGTTGCGGCACGCCGAAGTCTCGGGAACTTCGTCCTCAGGTTAGCCAAAAACAAGATTCTGAGCGGCGAGTTTGAGGGCTGTACGTGTTTTGCAACAGCCAAGTGGCGCTCGATACGAACGTCGCCGACCTCCGCAGGATGCAGAGGGAAAGCGCCCAGTCGCCGTTTCTCCTGCGACGCAGGTCGTCGTGGCGGCGCAACCCGACCGGGTAGCCTGTACCTCCAACGTCTGTAGCTGACGAAGGAAATGCAGCATGACGGATCAAGGCGCCGTGCAACAGCGATCGGCGAAAGACACGGCCGAGCAACGACGCATCGGGGAAGCCGACGATCCCGGTGGGCGCAGCGAGTGGTTCCACGCCAGCCGCACCGGGGGCGAAGGGAAGCTCATCGATCGGCTCTACATTCGTGCCTCGAGACAGCGGCACAGGCTGATGTCCCATCAGAAAGGCGAACCCGGGGCGCCGCCTGCGCCCCCGGGAGGTCCCGGCGCGGTTAACTGGACGCCAATCGGGCCCTCCGTCGTGGCGCACGGTCAAGCCAGCGGCAACCCGCCTGTGAGCGGTCGTATCACCTCGATCGTCGCGGGGCCGAGCGGGACGCGCGTTTATGCCGGGACAGCCAATGGTGGCGTGTGGTCCACGGCCGATTCCGGCGCGAATTGGAGCGCCCTCGATGACTACGCCGTCTCGCCTAGCCTCACGAGTGCGATTGAAGCTGACTCGCTCGCCGTCGGCGCCATCGCGGTGCAGTTCGGGGCGACCGCGGCAACGGATCTTGTCTACGTCGGTACCGGGGAGGCGAACAACAATTCTGACGCGTATTTCGGTGTCGGCGTCAAGCGCTCTGCTTCCGGTGGAGCGACCGGATCGTGGACGCTCGAAGGGACGAACCTCGCGGGGCGCGGTTTCTTCCGCATTGCGATTGATCCCGACGATCCGACACTCGTGCTAGCCGCGACCACGGCGGGTATCTTCCGTCGCCCCGCTGCAGGGCCATTCGACACATGGACGCAGATCACGAGCACTTTCGCGTCGCCGGTAGGGAAGGCGACCGACTTGGTTGTCGCGGGGACAGGCGCGGCAAAACGCTATTACTGCGTATTCCAGGGTGACAAGGCGTACAGTTCCACCGACGGCCTTTCGTGGACCGCGCTCGCGGGCCTCCCCGCGGGCGGGCGGGTGGCGCTCGCGGTGTCGGAGTCCAGCCCGACGATCGCCTACGCACTCAAACAGGACGGGACGCTCTGGCGCCTCGTCGGCGCGGCATTCCAGTCAGTGGCTGGGATGCCGCCGCTGTTCGCTGTCGGCGGGCAAGGGTGGTACGACGTCGCCGTCGGGGTCGACCCGACGAACGCGAACATCGTGTATCTCGTCGCCGATCTCGTGTGGGACGGCACCAATTGGACGTTGTCGCTTTTTAAGGGCACTGTTACCGGCGGACCGGGGACCTGGAACTTCGGGTTCAATGCGGCCAACACAGCAAATCCAGTCGCCGATGCGACGTACATCGGGCGCGGCGTCCACGCCGATGGCCACGCCTTTGCCTTCGGCTTGAACGCGATGGGGACGGCGCACGACGGCGCGAACGTCTGGGTTGGAACCGACGGCGGCGTCTTCCAGTCGCCTTCGAGTGGCGCGATCGGCACGTTTACGCACCGCAACACCGGACTCGCGATCACCCAGATGACCTTCGTCGGGCAGCGGCTCGACACGGACGCGCAGGTCTATGGAGGCTGCCAGGACAACGGCAACCTCCGCTTTTGGGGTGAGCCGGCCTGGTTCGAGGCGCCGCAGGGGGATGGCGGCGGCGTCGTCATCGACGCGAACGACGAATACAGGATCATGCGACAATATGTGCGCGCAGCATCCTTCTGGCAGGACGGCGGCGGCTCCTGGCACCTGAGCTCGGCGCTTTACACCGCGACCGACGGCGGGGCTTTCGGCGCTTGGACGAACCTCAACTTCCCACCTATCACCGACCCGAACAACGCGGCGCAACGCACGGCCGCAAACACCGAGAGCGGCGCCACGGGCTTCTACGCGCCGCTCGCGGCGACGCCGTCGGGGGTTGCGCCCACGCTCGCAGCCTTCGGCACAAACCGTGTCTGGCTGACGCCGGACTGGGGCGCCACGTGGACAACGCTCCCGACCAACACGAACCCGTACGCGCTCGCCGCACCGAGCACGACGCAGGACACCCTCGGCGGCGCCGTCCAGTCTCTCGAGTTCGCGAGCGGAACGCGACTCTTCGCATCAACGTCGCAGGTCGTATCGCGGTTCGACAAGACGGGCGCGACCTGGGCGCTCACCGCGCTCCCTACGACCGGCCTTCCGGGCGCCAGATTCATCACCGACATCGCTATACATGACGCGGTGGCGGGCAGCATCTATGTCGCGCTAGGCGGCGGAGGGGTCGACCACGTCTGGTTCTTCGACGGCGCAGCATGGCACAGCGCCGGACTCACGACGGCGACGCTCGACTGCCCCTGCCATGCCATCGTGGTCGATCCAGACCACCCGGAGAACGTCTATCTGGGCAGTGACGTGGGTGTGTGGAAGGGCGTGAAGACGGGGGCGACCTCGTGGACATGGAGCCTCTTCTCGCAGGGTCTGCCAGAGGTCGCTGTCACCGACCTCGCCGCCCACCGCCGCACTCGCCTCCTCCGCGCGGCCACGCACGGTCGTGGCGTCTGGGAAATCGAGCTGGACGCCGTCGCCGGTCTCGACCCGGAACTCTACCTGCGAGTGAACTACGCGGATACGGGCCGGATGCCCGGCGGCGAGCGCTTCCCGTGGGTGGAGGGGGCGCAGGACCCGACAGCGAAGGGCTTTAATGTCTACCATTGGATGTGCCCCGACATTAAGGTGCGCCGTCCGTCCTTGGGGGGCCCAACGATCGGGTCTCCTCCAAGTTTCCTCGATTTCTCAGCCAACATAGGCGACTACATCGATACCTCGCACGTCGAAACCGCCGATGACGCTGGAACAAACCGCATCTTCATCCAGGTACACAACCGCGCGCTCACTCCAATGGCGGGGAGCGACGTGCGCGTCCTGCTGCTGCTGACGGATGCGGCGGCCGGGTTGCCGGCGCTTCCCTCGGACTATGCCGCCCGTATAATCGCGGGCGATACAAGTAACTGGGTCGCCGGATCGTCGTGGCGTTTTGCCGACAGCATGACTCCATACCGCCCTCTTTCGACCGCGATCGATGCGAGGACCTCACAGGTCGTTTACTACGATGTCGACTTCTCCACGATGGCGCTTCCTGCGGGCCACAACCATGTCTGCGCCGCGGCCTTCATCACGAGTATATCTGGATCGGACCGGCTGCTGAACCCGGGGAACACATCGCTCGATACCTTGACGATGATCGATCGTCACGTCGCACACCGAAACCTCCACCTCGTTCCAGCGGGCGCGCAGCCGATTCCGCCGCAGGGCATGGCATGGCGGCACGAGCCACAGACCATAGTCCTCGACTTCCACAACGCGTTGCGGGAGGCGTCGGAGATCGAGGTCGTCATCGACCGGCGGGGCATGGTTGGCCCGCTGACGATGATGCTCCCGACATTGCGCCTCGCCGACTCCGCGCGGGCATTTGATGGCTGGCGTCGGACGGAGGCGGGCGGACTGCCCGAGGAGATCGCCGAACATGCCGCGTCAATGATCGAGAGGCTCGGCGAGGCAGTCGAAGAGTTGGGCGAGCAGATCGAGCTGGCGGCGAAGCGCATTCTGCACGAGCCCGCGGTCCGCGACGAGAGGGAGGTGAAGCTGCGGAAGCTTGAGGGGATTGATCGCTCGATCCTCTACGTGGCCGACGACAAGGCAGTGACGCCGACCATCTCGGGCATCCGCATAGCGGGCGGCGCCCACATAACCGCGGCGATCACGGTGCGTGCGCCCGACGGCGCCAAGCCGGGCGACCAATTCCGCTTTGACGTAATCCAGCGACGGAAGGGGAAGGTCGTAGGCGGGAGCACGTACGTGCTGGCCGTCTTCAGAGAGCCAACGTGAGGAACCGTCAATCGCGAACTTGGCCTCCCCATCCTGCTTTCCCTGTCCGAGAGGGCGCTCAAGCGAGATCGCGAACCGAAAAAACTTCGCCGCCGTAGTCGCTTCGGCCGGGATTTTGAGGCCGGGGCCGCCATTGACCGGTTCGGGCTGCACGGACGACAGGCGCGGCCCGGGCGGCCTCGGGCGCCAAGGCCGCGTCAGCCCGGGCCGCGAGCTTCCACTGGTTCCTCTCGGTCGGGAAGAGGAGCTGGAACCGCGGCCTCGCTCAGCGACCGCTTGGCTTGGCGCGACGCCACGCCGCGCCCCGGCAGGATGGGGACGAAAGGCTACGCCGCCCTTTCACAGGCAAATCAGAAATGCATCAATTCTTTGCGTATAACCAGAAAAGGCGGCATCATGCGCCCCATGCGCAGGAAAGAGTTTGCCGACGATCAGGACCGACCGGGCCCGGGACGGTTCCTCGATATCGTCCGTCCCGCGGGCGAAGCGGCGGCGGATCGTCGATGACTGCCGGCCCAGCCGACACCGACTATCAGCAACTGTAGCCAGTACGATTATTCTCGCCGCCAACATGCGCGCCGCGCTGCCGAACGCCGCCTTCATCGGCTTCACGGCACGCCGCTGATCGCCGGCGAAGAGGAGCGCACGCGCGAAGTGTTCGGCGATTACGTGTCGATCTACGACTTCGCCCAATCGATCGCTGACGGCGCGACCGTGCCGCTCATTACGAGAGCCGCCTGCCCGCATTGCATCTGACCAACGATGAGCTCGGCGAGGACATCGCGCGCGTGATCGACGAGGCCAATCTCGGCGAGGACGAAGGGGACGCGATCGCGCGCCGCTTCGCCAAGCCCTACCATCTCATCACCAACGCCGACCGGCTGGAAAGGGTCGCGGCCGATCCGGTGCGTCATTTCTCCGGGCGCGGCTTTCGCGGCAAGGCGATGTTCATCGCGATCGACAAGGCGACCGCGATCCGCATGTACGACAGCGCGAAGCGCCTTGGGCGGACATGTTGACGCACGAAGCCGATCGGGTCGGGAGAATAGCCGGCGCCGTCGAGCGCGCGGCGGCGGAGGAACAACTCGCGTGGCTGCGCGAGACCGACATGGCGGTCATCGTCAGTTCGTCGCAAAACGAGATCGCGCTCTACCCAGCGCTTACCGACGCTTCCTCGCTGACTGTTGGGATGGTGTTCTTTGCGTTCTTTGTGTTCTTTGCTACTAAGTCATTGATCTAAATTGGTGGAGCCAGACGGAATCGAACCGACGACCTCTTCAATGCCATTGAAGCGCTCTCCCAACTGAGCTATGGCCCCGAAATCTTCGTGGATCGCGACCGCTTCATGGGGGAAGCGGACGCGACATGGCGCGGCCGGCGATATAGGCGCAAACCACGCAGGACGACAAGGAAAAAAGCGGCGCTCTCCGCCCCGCGTCTTCCCCTCCCGGCGGCTTCAGCCTTCCTCATCCGGGGCGATGTCGCCGTCGATCAAGTTGCTGACGTCGTCATCGTCTTCCTCCTCCTCCTCGAGGAAGGCGTCATGTTCGGCGTCCGCGCCGTCGTCTTCGACGTCGATGTCGTCGACCGCCGTCTCCGGCGCCTTTTCGTCGCCGGCCTCGACTTCGTCCAGCGACACGACGTCGACGCCGGGCGGCGCGGCAAGCTCGGTATCCTCCTCATCCTCCTTCGAGGGCGGGCGCACGCGCGCCGCTCCCTGGAACGCCGTCGCGCATTTCGGGCAGACGATGGGATCCTTGTTGAGGTCGAAGAATTTAGCGCCGCAGTTTTGACACTGCCTTTTGACGCCGAGTTCTGGCTTGGCCAATGCGATGGCTCCCTCAAATTCAAGGGGGGATTTCGGAGCGCCCCGTTAAGTGGCGCGCGCGCCTCTTGTCAACGCAATTCGACGCGGTCTAGAGCCTTCGGCGCCAATGCCGCCGACGCTTTCCGCCCAAGCGAGCGGCGTCAGTGGCATTTCCTCAGGTTCGCGCGTGACCCTTCTCCCTTCGCAAGCCCCAGCCTCCGGTTCTCCGCTGCGCGCAATTCCCTCGTCGCCGCTTCGCGGCCGCTTCCGTCCGCCCGGCGACAAGTCGATTTCGCACCGGGCCTTCATCTTCGGACTCTTGTCGCGCGGCGAAACCAACGTCGAAGGACTGCTCGAAGGCGAGGACGTGCTGCGCACGGGGCAAGCCTGCCGGGCGCTCGGCGCGTCCATCGAGAGGGCGGCGGCCGGCCGCTGGCGCATCCGCGGCCCCGGCCTGGGCGCCGTGCTCGCGCCGCAGACGCCGCTCGATTTCGGCAACGCCGGCACCGGCTCGCGGCTGATGATGGGGGTAGTCGGGAGCCATGGGCTGACGGCCACCTTCGACGGCGACGTGTCGCTGCGCAAGCGGCCGATGGCCCGCATCATCGAGCCGCTACGGCTCATGGGGGCTGAGGTCCTGTCGCAGGCCGCGGGCGGCCGTTTCCCGCTTGTCTTGAAGGGCGTGCGCGATCCGGCGCCCATCCTCTATCGAACGCCCGTGCCGTCGGCGCAGATCAAGTCGGCGGTGCTGCTCGCTGGGCTCAATGCGCGGGGCGTGACGAGCCTCGTCGAGGCGGAAGCCTCGCGCGACCACACCGAGAAGATGCTCGCCCATTTCGGCGCGGAGGTCACAGTTAGGGACGAGGGCGAGGGGCGCCGCATCGAACTCGTCGGCCGCCCTGAATTGCGGCCCGCAAACGTCGTCGTCCCGGCCGATCCGTCGTCCGCCGCTTTTCCGATCGTAGCCGCGCTCATCGTTCCGGGTTCCGACATCGTCGTCGAGGGGGTGATGGTCAACCCGTTGCGGTCGGGCCTCGTGACGACGCTATTGGAAATGGGCGCCGACATCGAAACGCTCGACCAGCGAACAGAGGGCGGCGAGGACGCAGCCGACCTTCGCGTTCGGGCGAGCGCGTTAAGAGGAGTCGATGTCCCGGCGTCGCGCGCCCCCTCGATGATCGACGAGTACCCGATCCTGGCGGCGGCGGCGGCGTTCGCCGCGGGAACCACGCGGATGCGCGGGCTGCACGAGCTTCGCGTCAAGGAGAGCGACCGCCTTGCCGCCGTCGCGGCGGGTCTTAAGGCCGCCGGCGTTTCCTGCGCGATTGAAGGCGACGACCTTCTGGTCGAAGGCGGCGCGGTGAAGGGCGGCGGGGTCGTGGCGACCCACATGGATCACCGCATCTCGATGAGCTTTCTCGTCATGGGGCTCGCCGCGCGCACCGCAGTCGCGGTCGACGACGTGAGCATGATCGCGACGAGCTTCCCAAATTTCCGCCCGGCGATGGAGCGGCTCGGCGCCAAGTTTGAGTAGCCTTTTAGCTCGTCGCGACCCAGCGCCCTTCCTCCGCCGATCGGGCCGCGGCGTGGATGACGCGCTCGATCGCCAGGCCGGCGTCGAAATCAATCGTCCGCGACGGCTTGCCGGCGATGCGGTTCAAAAACTCGTGGGCTTCCGCGATCTTGAGGTCGTTGAAGCCCATCTGGTGGCCCGGCGCGGGAACGAAGCGGTCGTAAGGAGCATGGGCCGGGCCCATCAGCACGGTGCGGAAGCCCTGATCCGCGAGCGACCCTTCGGCGAGATAGACCTGCACCTCGTTGAACCGTTCCTGGTCGAACACGATGGCGCCGCGCGAACCGAAGATCTGAAGCTGAATCCGTCCCTTGCGCCCCCAGGCGCAGCGGCTGACGGCAATGGCGCCGAAGGCGCCGTCGCCCATGCGCAAGAGCATCGTCGCGACGTCGAAATTCTCGACCGGCACCCGCCCGGCCCCGTCCGGCCGGTCCGGATAGGGCTTGCGCATCCGGCAGAACGCGCCTCATGCGGCATGTCGAAGAGGACCGAGACGAGGCTCATCGGATGGACGGCGAAATCATCGAGCGCGCCATAGCCGGCGGATCTTTCGCTGCGCCATGAGAACGGCGCCTCCGCGTCCGCCATGTAGTCCTCGTCCATCTCGATTCGGAACTGGGTGACGCGCCCGATCACGCCGCGCTTGAGAAGCCCGGCGATGTAACGCACGGCGGGGCTTTGGATATAATTGTAGCCGAGGATCGCGACCTTGCCGCTCGCCTTGGCCGCCGGCGCCAATGCGGTCCGAGCGCGCAGGGGCGCTTTG
>DATJXI010000105.1:0-7967 GCA_035500275.1 Roseiarcus sp.
TCCGGCGCCGCCGCCGCTGCGGCGCCAATCGCCGCCGCGATCTCGTCGGGGCGGGCGTAGCGCGCAAAGCCGACGATGTCCGCATGGTCGGCGGGGTTGCGCACCGGCTCGCCGGGATCGTTCGGCGGCGCGCCGGGGGGCATGGCGCGGCGGGGCTTGTCGGCGCTCGCCTCAACTTTGTCGGCAAGCTCGGCGAGGCGCCGCTCGTTCGAGAAGTCGAGGCCGCGCGAGTTCGGCCGCGCGCCCCCGTAGAGATCGCGGGGCAGGGCGATCTTCTCGTGCGGCGCGCCAACCGGCTGGATCGCGCGCGCGACCGCGACCGGATCGGCGATCAGCTCCTCAATCGGCACGCTCATGTCGGCGATGCGGTTGACGAAGGAGGTGTTGGCGCCGTTCTCGAGCAGGCGACGCACGAGATAAGCGAGCAGCGTCTCGTGCGAGCCGACCGGCGCGTAGACGCGGCACGGCCGGTTCAGCTTGTCGCGGCCGACAACCTCCTCGTACAGTGGCTCGCCCATGCCGTGCAGGCACTGGAACTCGTACTGGCCGCGATAGAAGTTGGGGCCCGCGATGGTCATGACGGCCGCCAGCGTCTGGGCGTTGTGGGTCGCGAACTGCGGGTAGACCGCGTCCGGCGCGGCGAGGAGCTTGCGCGCGCAGGCGAGATAGCAGACGTCGGTGTGGACCTTACGGGTGAAGACCGGGAATCCGTCGAGCCCGTCCGCCTGCGCGCGCTTGATCTCCGAATCCCAATAGGCGCCCTTGACAAGACGGACCATGAGCCGCCGCTGCGCGCGCCGCGCCAGATCGACAAGCCAGTCCACAACGAACGGGCAGCGCTTGCCGTACGCTTGGATGACGAAGCCGAGGCCGTTCCAGCCGGAAAGCTCGGGGTCGCCGCAGAGCGCCTCCAGAAGATCGAGCGACAGGTCGAGGCGGTCGGCTTCCTCCGCGTCGATGTTGAGGCCAATGTCGTAGGATTTGGCCAGCGCCGCGAGGCCCTTGATGCGCGGCAGGAGCTCGCGCATGACCCGCCCGCGCTTGATGCGACTAAATCTTGGATGCAGCGCCGAGAGCTTGATGGAAATGCCGGGTCCTTCGTAGATGCCGCGCCTATGCGACGCGCGGCCGATGGCGTGCACGGCGCGCTCGTATTCGGCGAGATAGCGCGCCGCATCCTCGGCGGTCATCGCAGCCTCGCCCAGCATGTCGTAGCTGAAGGTGAATCCCCGCGCCTGGCGCTCGCGGGCGGCGTTGATCGCCTCCTCTATGGTGCGGCCGGTCACGAACTGCTCGCCCATGAGCCGCATGGCGACGTCGACGCCGGCGCGGATGATCGGCTCGCCGCTGCGCGCGATGAGACGCGTCAGCGCCGCGCCCAAGGATTGTTCGCTGTTCGTGGCGACGAGCCGGCCGGTCAGCACAAGGCCCCAGGTCGCGGCGTTGACGAAGAGCGACGGGCTGGCGCCCACATGCGCAAGCCAGTCGCCGCCGGAAAGCTTGTCGCGGATGAGCGCGTCGCGGGTCGCGGCGTCGGGGATGCGCAGAAGCGCCTCCGCGAGGCACATGAGCGCCACCCCCTCTTGGCTCGACAACGAATATTCGTGGATGAGCCCCTCGACGCCGCCCGAGCGCGTCTTGGCGCGCAGGCGCACGACGAGCGCCCGCGCAAGGGCCTGGGTGCGCTCCGCTTCGTCCGGCTTGAGCGTCGCCAGATCGAGGAGCGGAGGAACCGCTTCCGTCTCCGGTTGGCGATAGGCGGCCGTGATCGCGGCGCGCGCCGACGGCTGGCTAACGACCTCGATGCGCAGGGCGGCGAAGGGGTTGGTCATGAGGACGCATTGTGACAAGGCTCGCCGCGCATCGCGGGCGGCGCCACTTATGAGGCGTGACGCTGGAGGAAATTCAAGGTCCTCTCGTTGAACTCGGCCACGCTTTCGTAGATCGCCGCGTGCGCGCACGTCTCGAACACCTCAAGCTCGCTGTTCCTGATGCCGGTTTTCAACGGATCGGCGAAGCGGGTCGAGGTGACGATGTCGCGGCGGCCGAAGGTGATCTGGGTCGGCGCGGCGATCTTGCCGAGCTGGCCGAGGGCGTCATGCGCGAGCACGGCGCCCGACTGGCGCATGAAGGCGTCGAGCGGCTGCTGCGGACGCGAGCGCACGAAGGCGGCGAGCTGATCCACATAATCGGGCTTCGCGGCGTAAAGCTCGGGCGTGAGGCAGAACGGCAGGATGCCCGCGATGATCATCTCGGGAACGCTGCCGAGGCCCGTCGCCATGATCCGCCAGCATTCCACGATGACCTTCAGGAATGGATCGGTCTTCGGCCAGGCGCTATGCAGCGAGAGCGACTTCACGCGCTCGGGATACTTGGCCGCGAGCCACATGCCCGTGGCGGCGCCAAGCGAGACGCCGCTCACATGCGCGCGCTCGACGCCGATCGCGGCCATGAAGGCGGCGACGTCGTCGGCGAAGAGTTCCGTCGTGTAGGTCTGGTCGGGCTTGTCGGACTCGCCCGCGCCGCGCGGGTCGAGCGAGATGCAGGTGAAATGCTTCGCATAGTCCGCGACCTGGAAGGCGTAGCAGGAGTTGTCGGCGGCGAGATAGGGAATGAGGATGAGCGGCTCGCCCGCGCCCTGGCTCTCGTAATTGATCGTGATGTCGTTGACTTTGACCTTGGGCACAGGAAACCTCCCTTGTCGCCTTGTTCTCTTCCGGCGGCGCGATCAAGCCTAGGCCTCAGGCGTCGGCGAGGTCAACGCGATGGATCGGGATTTGACCCTCGGCCTCATCCTTGCCGGCGGCCAGGCGCGCCGCATGGGCGGCGCCGACAAAGGCCTTCTGCCGCTTGGCGGCAAGCCGATGATCGCGCATGTCGTCGAGCGCCTTGCCCCGCAATGCATGGGCGTCGCGATCAGCGCCAACGGCGATGCGCGGCGGTTCGCGGAGTTCCGCCTGCCGGTGCTTGCCGATGACCCACCCGACTTCGCGGGGCCGCTGGCCGGCGTGCTGGCCGGGCTTGAATATTGCGCGCAGAACCCCCCTCTGTCCTATGTTGCGACCTTGCCGGCGGACACGCCGTTTGCGCCGTCAAACTTTGTCGCGCGCCTCCATGAGGCGCGCCGGGGAGCGGGCGCAGACATCGCGATCGCCGCCTCCGCCGGCCGGACGCATTACGTCGCCGCGTTGTGGCCCGCCGAGGTCGCCGCCGCGCTGCGGCATGCGCTGATGCAGGAAGGCATAAGGAAAGTCGAGACTTTCGTGAGCCGGTTTCGTACGGCTGCGGTCGAATGGCCGGAGGCGCCGGTCGACCCTTTCTTCAACGTCAACGCTCGGCGCGACCTCGAGCGCGCTGAGGCGATGCTGCGCGAACTGTCAGATCGCGACGTTCGCTGACGTCTCCAAGGAAGTCCACCAGTCCTCTATCGCCGCGCGAAGCGGAGGGATCTGCGCGTCCGATCCGTCGGCGAACGCGCTCCATGCGCCGAGATAGCGTCGAGGCACGCAGACGATGAGTGGGATATCCTCGAGGAAGGCTTGCGCGATCTCGGCGCGCATGCCGCCGCCCTGCGATTCGAGCCGGCCGAAGCGGTTGACGATGAGGAGGTCCGGCCGGGCGGCGACGGCGCGGGCGAGCATCTGCGCCGCGGCGGCGATGGCCGAGGGATCGACCCGGCAGCCCGTCGCGTCGGCGCCGAGGTCCTGCATGATCGGCAGCGCCTCGCCGGTCGCGATGTCCCGGATGGCGGTGTCGCGCCGCAACCGAGGCTCGTCGTCGCCATGTTCCTGGACAAGCCCCGCCACTTGAACGCCCCGTCTTAGCGCCGCCTCGATAAAGGCGACGAGCGGGGGGTCGGGCGTTTCGTTGCGCTCGAAGACGATCGCCGCCACCCGCTTGGCTCGTTCGGACTGCACCTGCTCAAGGTTCCCAGTTACGCCGCTACGCGGTTCATGTGTTCATAGCGGAGGGTCAGTTTGAACGGAAGGAGCGGGCGCTATCGCATGAGAGCGCGCAGCCGCGCGGAGAGGCGCCGGATCAGAGTAGAAGGGGCCCAAAAAGAAGAAGACGCGGCCGAAGGGGGGCGGCCGCGTCTTCCCATGTACCCGAGGCGGCGGTCCTCGGGAACTACTCCTCGTCGGAATTGCTCTCTTCGTCGGCTCCGTCCTGCATCGGGCCCATGCCGCCGGGGCCAGGACCCATCATGTCCATGTGGTCGCGACCCTGAGGGCCGGCCAAGCCCATCTCATTGCGGTCGCCTTCCATCATGCCCATGTGGCGGTAGCCCAACATGCCCATCCCGCGATGTCCGTGACCCATCATCAGAAGCTCGCGGCCAAGCCACGCGAAAATGCGCTTCTGCTGGTCATTGAGACCGTCGTAGAGCGGCCTCGCCGCGTCGGCGATATTCTTGAGGGCGGCGGCGTCCTCAGCCAAGCCCATCGCCCATGCGTCGAGGCGATCGACAGGCGAAGGCGTTTGCGCGCCGGGGCCGCCTTGCGCGCCCTCCACCCTTTCGCGCATCCGTTCCGTGCGCGCCAGCATGTGCTGCATGTGCAGCTTTTCGGCCTCGCGCACTGCGTTTTCGAAGGGGCCCCAATACTTCTCCTGCTCGGGCGTCAGATTGAGGCCGGCCTTGAGCCCCCCAAGCTTCGCATTGAGAAGGGCTTCGTGGTCCGCGGCCCAGTTCTGCATGCGGTCCAAACCCACCGGCCCGGCCGATTGCTCGGCCATGGCGGTCCCGGCGGCGAGAGCGATGGCGACCGCCAGGGGAGGGAACAGATGCCGGAACATTCGCCATGCCCTCATAGTGTCCGCGTCCACAGTGTATGCGGCGCAGGCAGATGAAATTCAAATTAACTCCCCGTAATGGTGACGTCGCAAAATCAGCCGGAAAGAGAATTCGCATGACCGAAGCCGTTGTCGGAAAACTCGCTGAAGCGCTCGCCTCTTCAGCGCCGCTGATGTGCGCCTGGGTCGGCATGAACGAGGCGGCGGTCGCGGAGACGCTGGCGCGCGAGGCGTTCGACGCCGTCGTCCTCGACATGCAGCACGGCGCCGTCGATTTCGCCGGCGCGTCGCGGGCGATCCTCTCGGTCGCGCTCGCCGGAAAGCCGGCAATCGTGCGCATTCCCGTCGGCGATTTTGCGGTTGCGAGTCGCGTGCTGGATGCAGGAGCCGCGGGCATACTCGCGCCGATGATCAACAGCCGCGACGACGCCGGGCGCCTCGTCAGCTTCACCAAGTTCCCGCCGGTGGGCGAGCGGTCTTGGGGGCCGCGCGCGGCATTGACGTTGAGCGGCCTCGAGCCGCCCGCCTATCTCAAGGCGGCCAACAGGCTGACGCAGACGATCGCCATGATCGAGACGCGCGCGGCGCTCGACGCGCTCGACGACATCCTGGGAGTGGACGGCGTCGACGCCGTCTTCGTCGGTCCGTCGGACCTGTCGATCGCGCTCAGCGACGGGCAAGGGGTCGACGCGCGCGGCGCCGTGCTGCTTGGCGCCGCAAGCCGCATCGTCGACCGCGGCGCCGCGTACGGAAAATACGCCGCCATGTTCTGTTTCGACGGAAAGGATGCGGGCGCAATGGCGTCGAAGGGATTCAAGCTCGTGAGCGTGGGGAGCGATCAGACGCTTCTGAGGAGCGCGGCGCGGTCCGAACTGGCGGCGGCGTGGGCGGAGCTTTCTCCGGATACTCGAAAAACCGCAAATTAGCCCCATATATCACGGTGTTGGCCGAGTTGGCGGCGGGCGCCGCCAATCCTCCTCAACTGCGGTTTTGGCGTGCATCGGAGAAACGCCCAAGGTAAGATGGGCGTCATCTCGAATGGCGGTTCTTTTCCTGCCGGAATTTCCACGAAAAGGCGTTGGTGTTGAACGAAAATACAAAGGACTTGACTCGCCCCGCCGACGCGACCCTCGAGACCTACGGGGCCGACGCGATCAAGGTGCTGAGAGGCCTCGACGCGGTGCGTAAGCGGCCGGGCATGTATATCGGCGACACGGACGACGGCTCCGGTCTCCATCACATGATCTACGAGGTGGTCGACAACGCCATCGACGAGGCGCTCGCCGGCCACGCAAAGCTCATCAGTGTGACTTTGAACGCCGACGGTTCCTGCACCGTCGCCGACGACGGGCGCGGCATCCCGACCGGCATCCACGAGGAGGAGCGCGTGTCGGCCGCCGAGGTCATCATGACCCAGCTGCACGCGGGCGGGAAGTTCGACCGCAACTCCTACAAGGTGTCGGGCGGCCTCCACGGCGTCGGCGTGTCGGTCGTCAACGCGCTCTCGACCAAGCTGAGCTTGCGCATCTGGCGCGACGGTTTGGAGCACTTCATCGAGTTCGCCAACGGCGACGCGGTCGCCCCCTTGCAGGTGGTTGGGCCGGCGCCGCTGGTGGAAGGCAAGCGAAAGCGGGGCACAGAAGTGACCTTCACGCCCTCGCCTGAAACCTTCTCCATGACCGAGTTCGACTACGCGACGATCGAGCATCGGCTGCGCGAACTCGCCTTCCTGAACTCGGGCGTCCACATCGTGCTGACCGATGCGCGGCATGTCGAGGCGAAGCGGGAGGAGCTTTGCTACGAAGGCGGACTCGAGGCGTTCGTGCGCTATCTCGATCGCACGAAGACGCAGCTCATCGACACGCCGATTCTCATCCGCGCCGAGCGCGACGGCATCGGCGTCGAAGTCGCGCTGTGGTGGAACGACAGCTATCACGAGAACGTGCTGCCGTTCACCAACAACATCCCGCAACGCGACGGCGGCACGCATCTCATCGGCTTGCGCAGCGCGCTCACGCGCCAGGTCGTCAGCTACGCGGACCGCTCGGGCTGGATGAAGAAGGAGAAGGTCGACCTCACCGGCGACGATTGCCGCGAGGGGCTGACCTGCGTGCTCAGCATTAAGTGTCCCGATCCGAAGTTCTCTTCGCAGACGAAGGACAAGCTCGTCTCCTCAGAAGTGCGTCCGGTGGTCGAGGGGCTGGTGAACGACCTGCTCGGCCAGTGGTTCGAGGAGCATCCGCAGGAAGCGCGGATCATTGTGGGCAAAGTTGTTGAGGCGGCTCAGGCGCGCGAGGCGGCGCGCAAAGCCCGCGAGCTGACGCGGCGCAAGGGCGCGCTCGATGTGGCGAGCCTTCCCGGCAAGCTCGCCGACTGCCAGGAGCGCGACCCGGCCAAGTCCGAGATCTTCATCGTCGAGGGCGACTCGGCCGGCGGCACGGCGAAGCAGGGCCGCAACCGCGAGTATCAGGCGGTGCTGCCGCTGCGCGGCAAGATCCTCAATGTCGAGCGGGCGCGCTTCGACAAGATGCTGTCGTCCGAGCAGATCGGCACGCTCATCACCGCGCTCGGCGCCGGCATCGGACGCGACGACTTCAACATCGAGAAGCTGCGCTACCACAAGATCATCATCATGACCGACGCGGACGTGGACGGCTCGCACATCCGCACGCTGCTGCTCACCTTCTTCTTCCGCCAGATGCGGCAGATCATCGAGAACGGGCATCTGTTCATCGCCCAGCCGCCGCTCTTCAAGGTGAAGCGCGGCCAGTCGGAGCAGTACCTCAAGGACGAGCGGGCGCTGGAAGACTATCTCGTTGACTCGGGGCTGGAAGGCGCGGCGCTGACGCTTGCGAGCGGCGAAACGCGCGTGGGAGCCGACCTGCGCGCGCTGGTGGAGGAAGCGCGCGCGCTGCGCCGGCTCCTGATTGGCCTTCATTCCCGCTACGATCGGAACGCGGTCGAGCAAGCCGCGCTGGCCGGCGCGTTGCGGCCGCTCGGCCCCGACGAGGAGGTCGAGGGCGCGGCGCGCGCCGCGCGGCTCGCCGAGCGCATGAACGCCATCGCGGAGGAGACCGAGCGCAGCTGGGCCGGGCGCGTCGAGGACGGCGGCTACGTGCTTGTGCGCGAGGTTCGCGGCGTCCGGCAGGCGGCGATCCTCGACGCCGCGCTGCTGG
>DATJXI010000106.1:0-3301 GCA_035500275.1 Roseiarcus sp.
TCACCCGATCGCCCTCGTATGGGGGCTCCAGTGTCAAGGGCGAAAATCATTTGCTCATTCCGATCTTTGGCGAACTCCGATACTCACGGCGAGGGTCTCCTCGCCAACCTCGTATCCGGTGGGACCTTGGTCCCGAACCACGATCCCGCATGCGGGAGAGGCGTTCCGCGCGGCGGCGCCACTCTGAGAAACGGCGCTCCTGTGAAAGAGTCCTGGGCAATCGACGGCTTCCGCCGACCTCCGACCGGAATGGGCGAGATGGCGCTTCTTATGCGGCTTTCATCGTCGCGCCCTCCGGAATGACGCCGTCCGCGGCGAACCGCCACAGCGCGATGAGCAGCTTGCGCGCCATCGCCACGATCATGATCTTGGCCACGCGGCCCTTCGCCCCGTTCACCCGCCCGTGAAACCACCGCGCCAGAGCGCTCTCTGGCTGAAAGCGAAGCCAGAACCAGGCGAGCCAAACAGGTCCGCAGCCGCCGGTTTCCGTCCTTGCTGATGCCCTGCTCGCGCGCCATCGAGCCGCTCGCAAAAGGCGTCCCCGTCAGGCCGGCGTAGGAGCCGAGCGCTCGCCGATTGGCGAAGCTGCGGCAGAACGCCTCGCGAACCAGCAAGGTCGCGCTCTCGACCCCGATCCCCCGCATGCCCGAAAGATCGCGGATCATCCGTTCGCTGGCGTCCGCCGGCGCGTCCTTCCTCACCACCGCCTCGCGCGCCGCCTCGACCGTTCCGATCTGCGCCATCGCCAGATCCAGCCGGTCGAGCAGCCGCTCGATCCGCGCCAGCGCCGCCGGGGGGACCGCCGCCCCGTCCGGCTGACGCAAGGCGTCCAACTGCTTGCGCCGGTCGCGCCGCAGCCCCTTGAAGCCGCAGATCCCCAGGGTCGCCAGAAGGCCATCGATCTTGTTCAGGATCGACCGCCGCTCGCCAGTCAGATCCTCCCGCTCGCGATGCGCGCGCCGCGCCTCCTCGTCGGCCTCGCTCGGCACAGGAACCATCGAGCAAACGCGCGGCTCGCCTCGCAGCCAGGCCAGAAGCGTGCGCAGCAGCATCTCCGCGTCGATCGCATCCGTCTTGGCTCGCCGCGCCCGGCGATCCACCGGCAGGCTCGACGCCTGCATGACATGGACCTCGACGCCCCGCCGCAGCAGAAAGCGCGCCAGCCAGAACCCGTCCCGCCCCGCCTCGTGTGTCACCGCCACTCGCGCAATCGGCTTGCCAGCCGCAGCGCTGCGCGCCTTCAGCGTCTCGATCAGCCTCGCCAGAGCCGGCCCGTCCGGCTCCACTACGTATTTCGTGTGCTTGCGCGATCCCGGACTCTGGATCGCCAAAACCCATTTCTTTGAGCTCAACTCCAAGGCGCCAATCAGCGTGCTATCGTAATCCAGAGCAGCGGCCACAGGCGCCTGATCCATAATCCGGCCCATCGCGGGGTTCCTTTCGGTTCGAGCAAACAAACCGAACTCTACCCCGTCTCGGCCGTCGCTCGCCCCCATAGGGTCTGCCGACGAAACCGAAGCGGGCCGAGAGTTCGGCGGCGCGCTCGGGGCTCTTGCCCAGCGAACCTCTACCGCCGCCCCGGCCGACGGTATAAGTTCGCTTGGCCCTCGCGTTGAGATTGCGTCAGCTTCGTCCGTGAAGCGGCACAGTCCTTGCGCGCCTTTACGTTGCGGCGGCGAACCTGCGGCGCCCAACAATCAAAGTATTTGGAGTCGGCATGGCATACGAGGCGTCCTCCTCGAAAGATTCCGCGCGCCTCCTGGCCTTGCCGCGTCGCGCTGTCTTCTGGTTCTCATGGGTTGTTCTCGTATTCGGCGTTTTCAATATCTACGGCCATCCTGAGGATTACTGGATGCGGCCGGGAGACCCGCCGGTGACATCGAGAAACATTCTGCACCACCGCGAGACCCGCCTTCAGCGCCTGTTGAGCGATCTGCGCGACAGCAACGATATCGAGCGCTATCGTGCCTATGCCGAGGCAACCCTTGGGCGCCCCTACGACGCGCGCTTCGTCCGTCTGACGGGTCAGCAGGACGCGGTCATGACGACGGCGCCCAAGATGGCGACGCCCGAGAAACCCCTCATCCCGTGGCGCGACTTCGTGGTCGAGTACCCGCCCGGTATCATGCCCGTCGCGCTCGCCCCGGCTGTCTTGACCAGCGACAGAGATGCTTTCGTCTGGATTTTCGGGCTCGGAATGGAGATCGTGTTGACGCTCGCTGTGGCGCTGGCGGTCAAGACCGCCGATCGCCTCGCCGCGGGATCGGGCGATGTCGCGCTTGGCTTTTCGGTTGCGCTCACCGCAGCCCTCGGCGTGATTGCGGTCCGGCGATACGATCCTTGCGTGGCGCTGGCCATTTCGGCGGCGGTTTATTGGCTTGCCGAGAAGCGTTTTGGGTTGAGCGGCGCGGCGCTTGGCGTGGGGATCGTGCTCAAGGGCGTCCCCGTTCTGATTGCACCCATTCTTCTTCTCTATGCCGTCAGCCTCAAGGACTGGAGGGGGCTTGCACGCGGAGTCGTTTGCGCCGCTATTGTTGTCGGCCTCTCGATCGCGGCCTATCTGGCCGCAGCGGGATCGCACGCGCTCGACGCCCTCGCCTATCACGCCGACCGACCACTCGAGATCAAGTCCATCTACAGCGGCGTGGTGATCCTCGCCCAATCTCTCGGGTACGGCCATGCGTCGGCGAATTTTGCCTACGGCTCAGTCAATATCGCCTCGCCCGCAGAACCCTTTTTCCGATCCGTGTCGAACTTAGCCGTGCTCGTTTCCGTTGTGGGTATCTGGTTCCTCGCCAAACGGCGTCTCGAGGGCGCCTCCGACGATCGCCAGCGGCTTATCGCCATTGTTTCGACGAGCCTCGGATGCCTCATTGCCTATATCAGCCTAGGGAAGGTTTTCAGTCCGCAATACGCCGTCTGGCTCATTCCGCTCGCGGCGCTCGCCGCGCCTTTCGTCAGCTACGTGACGACAGGGATGCTAATCGCCGCTTTCGCGCTGGTGCAGGCGGCCAGTCCGTTCCTTTTTGCGCATTTCTTCCTTCCCCCGAAGGCGATTGGAGGCGCGCTCGACCTCGTTCGGACTGGCCTGCTATGGGCCTACGCGAGCCTTCTCATTGTGCAGCGCGCCGAAAGCGTGAGCCCCCGCGACCGGGAGGCGGCGGAAACGAGCGAGGGCGTCACCGCAACCAGCGGGATGTGAGTCTTCGCGTGCTTTCCACAGGACGGGATGTCGTTGTGCCTCGACGCGCGGCTCCGCGCGCGCGAAAATAGGCCCAAATGGAATCGTCTTCGCTCGTCA
>DATJXI010000107.1:0-2236 GCA_035500275.1 Roseiarcus sp.
CACCAGGCTTGGATCCAGTCGAAAGTTTCCACCGTAGATCTCCGCAACGATCGAATGAAGGTAGTCGGAATCGATGTACCGGCGCGGGCTCGCCATCTTCAAAAGGACCGAGGGCTTGCCAGGCACCATCAATCCGCCGGCCGCGGTGGCGGCGAGAACTAGCCGACGGCACAGGCTGCGGTTCCGGTGTGCGAACTCCTGGGCCATCGCCCCGCCCCAGGAGACGCCCGCGACATCGACCTTGTCGTAGCCGAGCGTTCTCGTGAGCTCCGCGGCCCAGCGCGCCACGGTTGACGGCCGATAGGGCCGCGTGGGCAACGGCGAGCCGCCGACGCCGGGAACATCGAAGATGATCGTTTCGACATCCCCCATCGCGCGCATGAACGGCGCGGCCAATTCGACGTTGGCGCCGATTCCGTTGAACAGCACCAGGGGCGGGCGGTCCTTCGCGCCCGGCTTGGTGAGGACCCACAAGTCTTGATCGAACACGCGAACCATTCGAGCGTTCATCGCGGGGCCGTCCGACCTTGGAGGAATCCGCGCTTCAGGAGATGACGCTTGGGTCAATTCCGCCTCATGCATTGAACACGTAGGTTCCCGGCGCCGCCTCGCGCGGTGGAAACCGCTCATTTCCGAGTCCGCTCGGAGCAGCGACCTTCTCGCCGGAACGCGTCGACAGCCACGCGGACCAATGCGTCCACCAGCTTCCCGTGTGCTTTTCGGCGGTCGCGGCGAACCCGTCGGGGTTAACCGCCTTCGCCGGGCCCGATGCAAACGACGCTTTCGGGTTTCCGGGCGGGTTCACTAGGCATTGCAAGTGTCCCGAATTCGACAAAACAAAGGTTGTCTCGTCGCCGAGGATTCGGGCCGTCTGATAAACCGACTTCCAGGGCGTAATGTGGTCGGTCGTGCCGGCCACCACGTAGGAGTCGACCTTGACCTTCCCCATGTCGATTGGAGTTCCCAGAATCGACAGCGCGCCAGCGCGGCGAAACGGATTGGTTTCGATCAGATCAAGATAGTCCGAGTGAAGCCGCGCCGGCAGCGCCGTCGTATCGTTGTTCCAGAATAGAATGTCGAAGGCCGGCGGCGCGTTGCCCATCAGATAATTGCTGACCCAGTAGTTCCAGATCAGGTCGTTCGGCCTCAACCAGGCGAAGACTTTCGCAAGCTCGCGTCCGTCCAGGACCCCGCGAGTCTGCGAGGCTTTCCTGGCCGCCTCGATCGTCACCGGCGTCACCAAAGTCCCGAGCGTCGTGTCCTCGACCGTCGAGGGGTCGAGCGTGCAAACCGCAAGAACCAGGTTCGACACCTTCGAATGGCCCCAGCCCGCTTGCCAGGCGACGTAGGCGGCCCCCGTGATCCCGCCGGAGCAAACCCCGAACATGGAAACATCGGGGCTTCCTGAAATGGCCCGCGCGACGTCCACCGCTTCGTCGACGGCCCTCACATAAGTGTCGAGGCCCCAATCGCGCTGCTCCGGTTTTGGATTCCGCCAAGAGATGCAGAAGACCTGGAACCCTTCCTGCAAAAGGAATCTGACGAGGCTTCTTTCCGGCGTGAGGTCCAGCGAATAGTACTTGTTGATCTGCGGCGGGGTGATGACGACCGGACGACGCCATACCTGCTCCGTCAGAGGCTTGTATTGGATGAGTTCGAAGACCGGTTCGCGGAACACCACGGCGCCGGGCGTCGTCGCGATGTTCTTGCCGACCGCGAACGGCTTCGCGTCCACCTGGGACGGCATGCCGCCGTTCTTGATCAGGTCCTCGATGTAGTTCTTGAGGCCCGCCCACAGGCTCTCCCCGTCGGTGTCGACGAGCCTCTTCACTGCGGCCGGATTGGCGAGCAGCGCATTGGTCGGCGCGAGCGCATCGATGAGCATGCTCGTGATCAATTTGGCGCGAGCGCGGTCGCGCTCGTCCAGATCGACCTTGTCGACGAACGCCGAAAGCGCGTCGCTCCACGCCAAATAGCTTTGGAGCACCTTCTGGTGGATCCGGCTGGTCTTCCATGCCGGATCGCTGAAGCGCTTGTCGCCTGGCGCGACCGAGCGCGTTCCCTCGCTCACGACAGCCTTTCCGACATCGCCGAGAAACGAGACCCATTGATTCACCGCGATCCCCGGCTGGGAAATCGCGGCCTTGAACACCGTCCGGGCTGCGTCGACGAAGTCCCGGCTGCGCAGGCCGACCATCGGATTGAGCGCAAGCGTATATTTCGCCGCCTCGTCGGC
>DATJXI010000108.1:0-17558 GCA_035500275.1 Roseiarcus sp.
GACTCCGGACATGTTCACGGTGATGCGCTTCACCGAGTGGGTGAATCCAGAGACAGAGAATCTCGAGTGGTTGATCCGCAAGGACGGCTGCATGCACTGCGAGGACCCGGGGTGCCTGAAGGCGTGCCCGGCGCCGGGCGCGATCGTGAAATATTCGAACGGCATCGTCGACTTTGTGCACGAGAACTGCATCGGTTGCGGCTATTGCGTGAAGGGATGTCCGTTCAACATCCCGCGCATCTCCCAGGTCGATCGGCGCGCCTATAAGTGCACGCTCTGCTCGGACCGGGTTGCGGTTGGCCAGGGGCCGGCGTGCCAGAAGGCGTGTCCCACGCAGGCAATCGTCTTCGGCCCGAAGGACGACATGAAGAAATGGGCCGAGGGGCGCATCGCCGACCTCAAGTCGCGCGGCTATGAGAATGCCGGGCTCTACGACCCCCAGGGCGTCGGCGGCACCCATGTGATGTATGTTCTGCAGCATGCCGACCAGCCCGATCTCTATGGCGGGCTGCCGAAGGACCCGCACATCAGCCCCGTCGTTGAATTGTGGAAGGGCTTTACGAAATATGCCGGCTTGACGGCGATGGCCGCGATCGCAGCGGTCGGATTCGTCCATCACGTAGTCAAGGGTCCAAACCGGGTTTCGGCGGAGGATGAGCAGAACGCGCGAAGACTGACCGAGGGCTAGTCATGACGGCTTACGACGTCCAGAAAGGAGACAGGGTCCATCCGGGTAATCCGGTCGTCGTCGACCGGTACACGGCCGGCGCGCGCGCCAACCATTGGCTCACCGCAATCTGCCTGATCTTGCTCGCCCTGTCCGGCCTTGCCATGTTCACTCCCAGCTTGTTCTTCCTAACCGCGCTGTTCGGCGGCGGTCAATGGACGCGCACCATCCATCCCTGGATCGGCGTCGTGCTGTTCTTCAGCTTCGCCGGACTGTTCGTCCGGTTCTGGAAGGCGAACCTGTGGAAGCGGGAAGACGGGACTTGGCTCGCGCATCTTCGCGACGTCATCGCCGACCATGAAGAGAACCTGCCGGAGGTCGGGAAATACAATGCGGGGCAAAAGGTCGTGTTCTGGCTTATGTCGGCGCTGATCCTGGTCCTGATTTTCAGCGGCCTGGTCATTTGGGATCAGTATTTCTACGGCTACACCACAATCCCGCAAAAGCGCCTGGCGCTGCTCATTCACGCCATCGCGGCCGTGACGATCATCAGCGTCTGGATTGTCCATGTCTATGCCGCCATCTGGGTCCGCGGCACGATCGGCGCCATGACGAAAGGCCAAGTCACCGGCGGGTGGGCCTGGCGGCATCACCGCAAGTGGCTTAAGGAGCTTGTGATCGGAAGCGACGAGGCCGACAAGCCCAAGAGGCGAGCCGCCGGATAGGCGAGCGCCGAGAGTGTCACGTGGCCCGTGAGGTTCGTGAGGCGAAAGATGACCGAAGCTGGATCGCCATCGCCCGACCCCATTCCGATCGGGACGATCGCCTCGCCGCCGTTCGCTCGGCTCCCCGACCCTTCCACCCATTTCCGCCTGCGCGCGCAACGGTTCGCGGTGCTCGCGCAGAAGCACGATCTTGCGCCCTATCTCCACTTCATGGCCGGACTGGCGGAGGCGCAGCACCAGACCCTGGACGGAATCCCGGGGCCGCAGATGCCGGCGCCGGCGGAACGGGAACGCGCGCGCACGCACGCCATGCCGCAGCTCAACTTGAGCTTGCTCGCCGCGGACGGGTCCCTCGACGCGACCTTCGACAAGCTCTTTGGGCTCGCGACGGAGATCGAAATGCCGGCCACGGCGCGGCTTGCGCTCGATGCGGTGACGCGTGCGGACCGCGACGCACGCTTGCAGTTGGCGCTGGACGCGCTCGATCAATCGCCGGAGGCGGGCCGACTGGCGGAGCACGCGTTCGCCGCGGCCGCGGCGCAAGTGCATTGCGCGCGCATGGCCGCGCGGCTTGACGCCGAACGGCTGGTTCCGGTCGGCGACGGCGCGTGCCCGGCCTGCGGCGGCGCGCCGGTCGCAAGCCTCATCGTGGGGTGGCGGGGCGCCCACGGGACGCGGTTCTGCGCCTGCTCGCTCTGCTCGACGCTGTGGCATGTCGTGCGCGTCAAGTGCGTCGTCTGCGGCTCGACTGAAGGCGTCGCCTACAAAGAGATCGAGGACGGCCCCGGCGCTGGACAGGTCCGTGCGGAAACCTGCAGCCGATGCGGAAGCTTCGTGAAAATCATGCTGCAGCATGAGAATCCCGCGCTGGATCCGGTCGCCGACGACGTCGCGACCCTCGGTCTCGATCTTCTCCTGCGCGAGAGCGGGTTTCGGCGCGGCGCGGTCAATCCGTTCCTGCTCGGCTATTGAGGATGTCCGCCAAACCTCCGGCCGCCCAGCCGGAAGAGCTCCGCAGGCTGCCGTCGGTCGACGAGACCTTGCGCGAACCGAAGGCAGGCGACGCCATCGCCGAATTCGGCCGGCCGGCGGTCGTCGCCGCAGTGCGAGCCGCGATGCAGGACGCGCGCGAAGGGCGGGCCGCCACGGGCGACGCTGAGCATATCGCTTCGCTGGCGCAAGTCCGCCTGCGTCGCGACGCGCAAGCTAGCCTGCGTCCGGTTTTCAACCTCACCGGCACGGTCCTGCACACAAATCTCGGCCGCGCCCTCATCGCTGACGCCGCCGTCGACGCGGCCGTCGCCGCAATGCGCGAGGCGGTTTCGCTCGAATTCGACGTCGCCGAAGGCCGTCGCGGCGACCGGGACGAACATGTGCGCGCCCTGCTTTGCGAGTTGACGGGGGCCGAGGACGCCACCGTCGTCAATAATAACGCCGCGGCGGTGCTGCTTGTCCTAAACACGCTCGCCCGCGCTAGAGAGGCGATCGTGTCGCGTGGCGAGCTGATCGAGATCGGCGGCGCGTTCCGCATGCCGGACATCATGGCGCGCGCCGGCGCGAGGCTGGTCGAAGTCGGCACGACCAACCGCACGCACCCCAAGGATTACGCCGACGCCATCGGCCCCCGCACAGGACTGGTCCTCAAGGTGCACACTTCGAACTACAGAATCGAAGGCTACACGCGCGAGGTCGGCGCGCGCGAGCTGGCCTCGATGCTGAAGGATCGCGACACCCCGCTCGTCAACGACCTCGGATCAGGAACGTTGATCGACCTTCGCCGCTTCGGCCTGGCGTCTGAATCGACTGTCGGCGACGCGCTCGCCGAAGGCGCCGACCTTGTGACCTTCTCCGGCGACAAGCTGCTCGGCGGTCCCCAGGCCGGGTTTGTCGTCGGACGCAAGGATTTGATCGCCCGCCTCAACCGAAACCCGCTGAAACGGGCGCTGCGGCTCGACAAGATCCGGCTCGCGGCGCTCATGGCGACCCTGAAGCTCTATCGCAACCCCGACACGATTGCGACGGCGCTCCCGACGTTCCGTATGCTGGCGAGACCGTTGTCGGAGATCGAGGCCGCGGCACACCGGCTGTCGCCGCAGATCGCGACGGCGATCGGACCGGCGTTCATGGCGAAGGTCGAGAATTGCGCCAGCCAGATCGGCTCAGGCGCCCTACCGGTCGAAACGATCCCGAGCGCTTGCATTGCGATGCGCCCGGTCGCGCCACACAGCGGCCGCGCTTTGGCGACGCTGGCGACGACGTTCCGCCGGCTACCCGTCCCCGTGATCGGGCGGATCGAAGACGGCGCGCTGGTCTTCGACTTGCGCTGCCTCGCCGACGAGAAGAGGTTCGTCGCCAATCTCGTCGACTTTGGCGCGAACACATCGATTTGCGCATGATCGTCGGAACCGCCGGCCATATCGACCACGGAAAGACGTCGCTCGTGCGCGCCCTCACCGGCGTCGAGACCGACCGGCTCAAGGAGGAGAAGGCCCGGGGCATTTCGATCGATCTCGGTTTCGCCTATCTGGGCGCGCCTGACGGAACGACCCTCGGCTTTGTCGACGTGCCCGGCCACGAGAAGTTTATCCATACGATGCTCGCCGGCGCGACCGGAATCGATTTCGTCCTCCTGGTCGTGGGTGCGGACGACGGCGTCATGCCGCAGACGCGGGAGCATCTTGCGATCGTGGAGCTGCTTGGAATCGAGAGAGGATTGGTTGCTCTGACAAAGATCGACGCGGCGACGCCTGAGCAACGCGAGAAGGCGCGCAATTCCATCGAAGCGCTGCTGTCGTCGTCCCCGCTCGCCGACGCAGAAGTCCTTCCGGTGTCCGCCGTAACCGGCGAAGGGATTGAGCTCTTGCGACAGCGCCTGTTCTCCGCTTCGGCGAAGGCGAAGGTTCGAGCCCGGTCGTCAGAGGGTATGTTTCGTTTTGCAGTCGATCGCTCCTTCACCCTCGCCGGCGTCGGCACGGTCGTCACCGGGATCGTGCGCTCTGGCCAAGTGACTGTCGGAGACGCCGTCGCGATCAGCCCGGCCGGCCGTGCTGCGCGCGTGCGCTCGATCCATGCGCAAAATCGCGCAGCGACCCGCGGCGAGGCCGGTGAGCGCTGCGCGCTCAACCTCGCCGGCGACGGGGTTACGCGAGAATCGATCGCGCGAGGCGACTTCGTGGTGACGCCGGCGCTGCATGCGCCGGCAGATCGAATCGACGCCATGCTTCATCTGCTCCCGTCGGAGACCAAGTCGGCCCGCCAATGGACTCCCGTGCGCCTGCATCATGGCGCCGCCGAAATCGGCGCCCGCATCGTCCTGCTCGGCGATGACCCGATCGATCCCGGGGCGCAAGCTCTCGCGCAGCTCGTGCTCGAGCGACCGACTGCGGCCGTGGTCGGCGACCGATTCGTCTTGCGCGACACAACCGCGCAGCGCACCATCGGGGGCGGCGTTTTCCTCGATGTCCGTTCGCCCTCGCGGAAGCGGCGAGCGCCCGAGCGGCTTGTCTTGTTGCGGGCGCTTGCGATCGCGGTTCGGGAGGACCATCTGGCGGAGATCGTCAATTCGCCGCCGTACTACGCCGACCTCTCGGGTTTCGGCCGCGACCGAGCGCTGTCGAGGAGGCAAGTCGACGACATCGCCGGTCGGCTCGGCGCCGTCCGGATTGCAGTCGGGGCCGCGGACTATTCGCTCTCGCCGGGCGCGTGGTCGCAATTCGTCGAGCGGCTGTTTGCAACGCTCAAAGCGTTTCACGCTGACAACCCCGATTTGCCGGGGATCGGGTTCGAACGTTTGCGTCTCGCTCTCGAGCCGCGGCTGCCGGCTGCCCTCTTCCGCTCAGCTCTCCGGTCGTTCGCGGCTCGGTCCGAAATTGCGCTCGACGGCGCATGGGTCCGCCTGGCCAGTCACGAAGCCAAACTCACCTCTGCCGACGAAGTGCTCTGGCGGCGAGTCTCCCCCTTGCTGTCCGGGGAAGCCCGGTTCCACCCTCCGCGCGTGAGGGACATCGCGGGGCTCACGTCGGTTCCAGAAGTCGATATTCGCCGGGTGATGAAGTTGCTCGCCCGCATGGGCAAGGTCGATGAAATCGCCCACGATCATTTTTTCTCCCGTCAGACAGTCGCGGAAATGGCGTCGGTCGCCCGCAAACTCGCCTTGACGGCGTCGAATGGTCAGTTCGCCGCCGCCCAATTTCGCGACCGCCTTGACAATGGCCGCAAGGTAGCCATTCAGGTCCTGGAGTTCTTCGACCGGCATGGCCTGACAATTCGACGCGGAGACCTTCGTCGGATCAACCGCCACCGGCTCGATCTCTTCGGAACGGCGTCGGGCGCGTCGGATTCTTTGTCGACTTCTTAGGGAAGAGAATCGTCCCCGGTGGGGCGTCCGGACTTCAAATCCGGGAGGGGCCGCGAGACGGTCTCTGGTGGGTTCGACACCCTCTCTCTTCCGCCAGAAGTCGATCACTGAATTGCGCCCACTCGTCTTGTCGGGATTTCCGACCCGCAAAGCAGGACAGTAACGCCCTGCGAGCCTAAGGCCATCGCGACTTGGCGTCACTTCCGCAACGCCGCAGCGACGACCCCGAGAATTATTGGTGGGAACGATGGCTCCGTCCAGACTTCTAAAGAGCGAGCGTCAGCTCTGGCGCGCGCATCAAGCAGTACTCGCCGAAACGCGAGAAAGCGCAGCCTGCTACGGTTGGCCCAATGTGACTGCCGAAGATTAGTGCCTCCTGTCCAGATCCGGACCCTGTAGGAGTCGTCAGCCATTCCGACGGTTCAATGTCGAATTTCTTTGGTGTTGACCCTGTGATGCCGCCGAGGCCGGACGACTGGTAAGAAAACGGCTGATAGCGACGCCGGCGCGACACGATGTCAATTACGACGCCCGAGCCCATCTTGTTGGCGATCTTGCGACGGATGATGGTGGCGATGACACCCAGAATAATCCAACTGTCTTGTCGGAGAACATTACGATCGGGCACAGCGCGCTGGAGGAGAGAGAGCCCGAACGCCTTCAAGCGCGTCGCGATCGGGCAGCGCCCTGCCGATATCCGGCGCACCCCCTCGACCAGGTCCGCGCCCGCCTCCACGCGCGAGACCTGCGAGAATCCGGCGCCGTCCAGCGTCCGCTAGACTAGTCTCTAGAGCGAGCGGGCGCGCTCGGGATACGAGTCGACGAGCAGGATCTTCAGCGACATAAACGATCGATCGCATCGAGCGACATGGCTGGACAATTGGGCGCGGAGCGGCCAACGTCTTCCCGCCTCTCAGCAATCGAAATCCATCGCCGCCCGCGCCGCAGCGGACGACCCCTTCTGGTGCGTTCTCTCCCTTAGACTAGCCGGACCGACCAGCACTGGCAGTGAGGGGTCGATTCCGGCCCTTTTATCCCCGATCTCACGCGGGCGCTGAAAGCGTCAGAGTGGAAACCGCTACGGGATCAGCACGAGCGACCCCGTCGTCCGGCGGCCTTCCAGGTCGGCGTGCGCGGCGGCGGCCTCGCTGAGCGGATAGGTTTTCGGCCGCGCGACGACGACCGCGCCGGTCCTCAGCGCCGCGAACAGCCGCGCGCTTTGCAGCGCGATCTTCTCGGTCGTGTCGGTATAGTGGACGTAGTTCGGGCGCGAGAGGGTGATCGAGCGGCTCGCCAACCGGTCGATCGACTGGGCGCCGACGGCGCCCGACGCCTGGCCAAAGCTCACGAGATGGCCGCGCGGAGCGAGGCTCTCGACCGAGCGTTCGAACGTGTCCTTGCCGGCCGCGTCGAAGACGACGTCCGCGCCGCGGCCTGCGGTGAGCCGGCGGACGGCCGCGGCGAAGTCCTCGCGCCCGGTGACGACGACGGCCTCGCAGCCGCACTCGCGCGCGATTTCCGCCTTCGCGTCGCTGGACGTCGTGCCGATCACCGTCGCGCCCAGCGCCTTCGCCCAGCCGCACAAAATCTGCCCGACGCCGCCGGCGGCGGCATGCACGAGGACGAGCGACCCGGCTTTAACCTGCGCGACGTCGTGCAGGAGGAAGCTCGCGGTCACGCCCTTAAGCAGCAGCGCCGCGGCGCTGACGTCGCTCAGCGAATCGGGCAGGCGCACGAGGAGATCGGCCCGCATCGTCCGCATCGAGGCGTAGGCGCCGGGCGGGGCGCAGGCGTAAGCGACGCGGTCGCCGGGGCGGACGTTCGCGACATTCGGCCCGACGCTGTCGACGACGCCCGCCGCCTCCATGCCGATGACGCCGCCGGGGGGCACGAGATCGAAGCTCCCCCTGCGGCAATAGACGTCGATGAAATTAACGCCGACGGCGGTCTGCCGGATGCGCGCCTCGCCGGCGGCTGGCGCGGGGATTCGCGCCCGGCGCAGCGCCAGAACCTCCGGTCCGCCGTAGCGCCTGAGCGCAACCTCGACGGCGTCCGCGGCCCCCAAGGCTGATGTCGTTTGACTCGCGGGCGTCGGCGGCGCCGATCGGAGCCGGCGCAGATATGCGCGCATCGCCACGAAGCCGGCGTCCATGATCTCGTCGCGGATGAAACGCGTGAGGCGCTCGCGCTCGCTCGCTGGCGGATCGAACGCGGCGTGCCATTCCCATAGACACGAGCCGTCGTCGGTCACGGGCCTGAGGCGCACGCTCGCGACGTAATTGCGTAACGGAGCCGCCGCCTCAAGGATACAGTAGTGGAAGCTCCTCTCGCTGTCGGAATGAGAAAGCAATTGCTCGCGAATGCGCGAGCCGTCGTGCAGGCGAAAGGCGCGCACCGCGCCAACCTCATCGCCGGGCTCGCCCCGCTCGATCTGGCTCAACGACACCGCCGGGTGCCAACGCGCGTGGCTGTTGAAGTCGCGCAAGATCGCCCAGAGGTCCTCGACCGCCGCCTGAATCACCGCCGAGCGACGGACATCGACCCTCAACGGGAGAAGCGCGCTTTGAGCGCGCTCAACCCCGCCGCGAAGACGTTCTGCCCAATGTGCTGGGCGAGGCCGCTTTCCTTGTCTGGCGCGGCGTCGAACTCGGCGCTCCACTCGGCGAACGTGTGATCCGTTTCGGTGACCGGGATGAGTCGGAAATCCGAGACGTAGCTCTCGACGCCCATCGGGCTTTCGAGGATCGAATATTGGAAAGACATGTCGTAGTCGGAGAGCGCAAGCAGCCGCTCCCGGATTCGCCCGCCGTCCTTGAGCCGAAAGTTGCGCACGCAGCCGATCTGGTCGGAGGGCCGGTTCTGCTCGATGCGGCTTTCGGCGACGAACGGCGTCCATTGGGGAAGAGCGTTGAAATCGCGCACGACCGCCCAGACGGCGCTCGCAGGCGCCGGGATGACCGCCGATCTGTAGGTCTTCGCCATTCGTCAGCGCTGCTATCGCCTGTCTTCGTCCCGGTCGTCGGTAACGGCCGGACCGTCGTTCTCGCCCTTTTGCCCCCGCTTTTGCGCCAGCGCTGCGATGTCCTTGGCGTCGCGCAATACCTCCGTCATCCGGCCCAAGCCGCCGCCCTCAATCCCGATCTCCTTCATGAGGCTGTCGATCATCGGCGCCTGGACGCGATAGCGAAGCGCCGAATCGATGACCTCGTCAGTGACGTTGCGATGGCCATTGGCGCCGTTGGCGCCGTCGATGTGCAGGATCTTGATCGCCTCGATCTTCTCCATCGGCCGCACGCTCTCGCGCACGATGCCTTCGACGCGCTCCAGCAGCTTGACGCGGAAGCGCGACAGGCGCGCGGCGTCGGTCAGCACATTTTCCGCCTCGTTGAGCTGCATCGCGCCCTTGGCTTCGACCTCGTAGCGGATGGCGGCGGCCTGAGCCTTGATCTTTTCCGCTTCCGCCTCGCCGGAGGCTGCGATTCGCGCAGCGTCGGCGAGGCTCGCCGCCGCCTCTCTTTCCGCCTCCGCCTTCCGCAAGACCCGGACCGCCTCGCGCTCGGCTTCGCGCGTGGCGGCGATGAGCTCGGTCGCCTTGCGCCGCTCCGCAATCTCACGCTCGCGCGCCGTGATCAATTGCTCCTCGGCCTCGATGGCCTTCATCCGCGCTTCTTCCGCCGCAGCCACGGCGGCGGACCGCTCGGCGGAGGCGTTGGCGATCTCGACCGCGCGCTTGATCTCGGCGATCTCGACCGCCTGTTCCTTCTGTACTTCGAACCGGCGAAGGTCGCCGTCGCGCGCGATGCGCGCCTCGGCGAGTCCCCGCTCGGTCGCGATGCGCGCCCGCTCGATTTCCTCGCCGGAGCTGATCTCCGCTTCCTCGAAGGCCTGTCGCTTGGCGATGTTGAGCGAGTCGAGCAGCCGCTCGCGTTCGAGCCGCGCCTGATCGATCGCTCGCTCCTGCGCGATGCGGGCGATCTCGACGTCCTGAGCCGAAGCAATGTCCGCCCGCCGCCGCTCGGCCTCCGCCTGCGACAATTCCGCGTTCTTCACCGCGACCGCGATCTGCCGGCTGATTTCGGCGACTTCGAGCGCCTTGCGGCGCTGGACTTCGAGCTCAGCCTGCTGACGCTCGCGCTCGATGCGCGCGCTCTCGAGCGCAAGCCCGAGCCGGATCTGTTCGGTCTCCACCTGCTCGCGCGAGCGAATCTCGGCCTCGTCGATCAGGCGCCGGCGGGCGATCTCGCGCTGCTCGATTTCCTCCTGATTCTTGATGCGCGTCTCGGCCAAGCTCCGTTCCTGCGCGAGCTTCGCCTTCTCCACCTCCTCGCGCGCGACGATCTGCGCCTGCTCGCTCTCGCGGTCCCGGTCGGCCCGGTCCTTGGCGATCACGACTCGCTGGGCGGCGCGACGGATCTCGACGTCGTGCTCCTGGGCGAGGCGGGCGTATTCGCTCTCGCGCTCGATGTCGAGCGCCTTGCGCTGCGCGTCGAGGTTCTGCGTCCTGATCTCGATCTGCGTGCGCTGCTCGATCTCGTTGCGCATGCGCCGGCGCGCCTCGATGGACTCGGTGAGCTGGGTGAGGCCCTCGGCGTCAAACGCGTTCGAGCTGTCGAAGAATTCGAGATCGGTCTGGTCGAGGTCGACAATGGCGACGCTCTCGAGCTCAAGCCCGTTCTGCGCGAGGCCCTCGGCCGCCGCCGCCTTGACCCGCTCCGCGTAGTCCTGCCGCTGCTCGTGCAGGTCGAAGAGCGTCATCTGCGCGGCCGCGGTGCGGAGCGCCGCCGCGAAGCGTCCCTCGAAGAGCTCGCGCGCGCTTTCGGGATCGAGCGTGCGCCGGCCGAGCGTCTGGGCGGCGCGGCTCACCTCCTCGCGCGTCGAGCCGACGCGGACGAAGAAGTCGGCGACCACGTCGACGCGCATGCGGTCTTTCGTAATGAGACCTTGCGCCTGCCGCCGCGAGACCTCGATCCGCATGACATTCATGCCGACCGGCGTGATCTCGTGGAGCACCGGCACGACGAACGCGCCGCCGCTGATGACGACCTTCTCGCCGCCGAAGCCGGTGCGCACGAAGGCGGTCTCCTTCGTCGAGCGCCGGTAAAGCCAGCGCATGAGGTAGACCACGAGCGCCACGATGATCGCGAGAACAATCAGCCAGAGGATCGCCGGCCCCACATATTCCGCGCTCATTTTTCCTCTCCGCTTAAGCGCTCTTTCGGCCGAAGCCGATCCCCTTGAATCTCTTCGTCTGCTCGGTCAAGGCCCGCTCCGTGGGCAACCGCTCCATCGATGAGGCGCCGTAGAAGCCGTGGCAATGCTTCGTCGAGCGCAGAACGAACTCGGCGTCGTCGGGCTCGGACACCGGCCCGCCATGAACGAGGACAAGGACGCCCGGATTGATGGCGAGAGCCGCCTCGGCCCATTCGTCCACGAGCGCCGGGCATTCGGCGAGCTTGCGTCCGGTTTGGGCGCCGATCGCGCCGCCGGTCGTCAGGCCTAGATGGCAGACAACAATGTCGGCGCCGGCCTTGGTCATCGCCTGCGCCTCCTCGGCGGAGAAGACGTAAGGCGTCGTCAGCATATCCTTGGCGTGGGCGCGCGCGATCATGTCGACCTCGAGCGCGTAAGACATGCCGGTCTCCTCGAGATTGGCGCGCGTGATCCCGTCGATCAGGCCGACCGTCGGGAAGTTCTGCACGCCGCAGAAGCCGAGCCGCTTGAGATCGTCGAGGAAGGGATCGAACAGGCAGAACGGGTCGGTCCCGTTGACGCCGGCGAGCACCGGCGTGTGCTTCACGACCGGCAAAACCTCGTGCGCCATCTCGCGCACGATCTCATTCGCGTTGCCATAAGCGAGAAGGCCCGCGAGCGAGCCGCGCCCGGCCATGCGGTAGCGGCCGGAATTATAGATGACGATGAGGTCGATGCCGCCCGCCTCCTCGCATTTGGCGGAAAGGCCAGTCCCGGCGCCGCCGCCGACGATGGGCGTCCCCGCGTCTTTGAGCGACCTCAGCTTCGTCAAGATGGCTTGCCGTTCGATGCGCGGCATCAGGCTCTCCTATCTCGCCGCGAGCTGATGGCGAGAAACGCGGCGACCGTCGTGGCGATGAAGGCGTCGTCGTTGATGTTGGCCTTAATCCGCTCGACGCGCTTGCGCGGAGTCTGGCGGATCGTCCGTTCGAGCGCCGAGAAGAGCGCCGCATCGGCCTCGGGATCGTGGAACGGCTTGCCGAGCGCGTCGAGCGCGGACACTCCGCCTTCCGGCAACAAAAGCCGCACCGGCCCCTGCATCTGGTTGATCCGCTCGCCCATCCATTCGCCGATGGCGCGGTTCTCATCGGGCGTCGTGCGCATGAGCGTGACGTTCGGATTATGGATGACGAAGCGGCGGTTGCGGAACTTCTCGGGGACCGTGTCGCGCGGGCCGAAATTGACCATGTCCATCGCGCCGACCGAGGCGACATAGGGCAGGCCGGTGCGGATGATCGAGCCGAAGCGGTCGGCGTCGGCGGGAAACACGCCGCCAACCAGCATGTCCGCGACCTCGGTGGTGGTCAGGTCGATCATTCCGGCCAGGAGGCCGGAGTCGGCGAGGCTCTCCATCGACCGGCCGCCGGCGCCCGTGGCGTGAAAGACGAGGCAGTCGAAGTCGGCTTCGAGCCGGCGCGCGATTCCCTGCACGGCGGGCGTCGTGACGCCGAACATCGTGAGTCCGACGGCGGGGCGAGCCAGCCGCCGCTTGGCGGCGCGCTCCTCGGGCGAGGGGCTCGCGGCGATCATGCCGGCGAGCGCATGCGCCGCGTTACCCAGCACCTGCTCGGTGATGGCGTTGACGCCCTGCACGTCGGCGACCGAGTACATCATCATGATGTCGGACGCGCCGACGTAAGGCGCGACCTGGCCGGAGGCCACGGTCGAGACCATGATCTTGGGAATCCCGAGCGGCAGGCGCCGCATGCCCGCCGTCGCCAATGAGGTGCCACCCGAGCCGCCGGCGGAGATCACGCCGCCGATGCCGCGCTCCCGCTCGATCCAGCGGGCGAAGGCCTCCGCCATCGCCGTCACCGAGGCGCCGCGGTCGCCGGTGAAGACGGCGGCCGAGCCGCCGGGATGCATCGCCGCGACCTGGCCCGGCGTGACGTCGGCGCGCGACGGCTTGTCGGAGGTGGACAGGTCCACCGTCCGCACGTGGATGCCGCATTCCCTCAATCGGTCGCGGACGAAGCGCAATTCGATGCCCTTGGTGTCAAAGGTGCCGACGACCAGCGCGGTGCGGCCGATGCGCTCGACAAACGGCAAGGGCAGAAGCGGCCGCGCCTCGGCGGCCTGTGGCGGCTCGACCGCGATGCGTCCCGCGGCCGGCGAAACCGGACGAATGCCCCAGCGGTTTGGCAAATGCTCGGCGCGATAGACCGGCGCCGCCTCGTCGTCCTCACCTGAGGCGCCGCCCCTCGACACCTGGAACACCTGCGCTTCCGCATGCGCCGGAGTCGAGGCCGCTGGCGCGGTCGCAGGAACGGCGTCCGTCTCCTCATGGCCGTGGCGGCCGACGCCGAGCAGCCGCTGTTGCAAGTCGCGGTCGGCGGCGAGCGCGGTCGAATCCATGACCCGGTTCACGCGGCCGTTGACCATGATCGCGACCTGGTCGGAGACGGCGGTGGCGACCCCGATATTCTGCTCGACCACAAGCACGGAGAGGTCTTCCTCGTGCGCGAGCCGGATGAGCAGATCGCGGACCTGCGCGACGACCATCGGCGCAAGCCCCTCGGTCGGCTCGTCCATGGTGAGGAGGCGCGGATTGCCGAGCAGCGCGCGCCCGATCGCGAGCATCTGCTGTTCGCCGCCGGAAAGCTGTCCGCCGCCGTTGTCTCGCCTTTCGGCGAGGCGCGGAAAGATCGAATAGACGCGATCGACCGTCCACGCCCCATCGCCATGCGCGCTCAGGCGTAAGGTCTCGTCGACCGTGAGGCTCGACCAGAGCCGCCGCCCTTGCGGCACGTAGCCCAGGCCCGCCCGGGCGATGGCGTGCGGCTCGAGGCCGACGATGTCGCGCCCGTCGAAGCGGATCGAGCCGGAGCGGACAGGCACGAGTCCGACGATGGCGTTGCAGAGGGTCGTCTTGCCCATGCCGTTGCGGCCGACGACCGATAGCACGCCGCGCTCGAGCGTCAGCGAAACGCCCTGGAGCGCGTGCGACTCGCCATAATAGACCTCGAGGTCCTGCACCTGCAGGACCGGCTTAGGCTTCGAGGCGTCAGTGCGGCGTGGTCTGTCCATGCGCGCTTCCAAGATAGATCGCCTGAACCTCGTCGTCGTCCTCGATGTCCCGCGGCGCGCCCTCCTTGAACACCCGCCCGTTGTGCATGATCGTTACGTACGACGATACGCGCAGCGCAACGTCGAGATCGTGCTCAATGATGATGTATCCGATATGCCCGGGAAGCGCATTTAAGATGGCGACGAGGTCGCGCCGCTCGCTCGGAGACAGGCCCGCGGCGGGTTCGTCGAACAGGATGAAGCGCGGCGCCCCGGTCAGCGCCAGCGCGATCTCGAGCTGGCGCTGCTGGCCGTGGCTTAAGATCGCGACCGGCTTGTCGACGATGTCGTCAAGATGGACCAGATGGGCGATCGTCCGCGCCTGCGCCATGGTGGCGTCCGAAGCGCTTGGGCGAAACAGCGAGAGTCGGCTGCGCGACACGCCGCGGCAGGCGACGAAGATGCTGTCGAGGACGGTGAGCCCCGCGAAGAGCTGGCTAATCTGATAGGTGCGGCGCAGCCCGCGCCGGATGCGCTCGTGAACGGGAAAGTCGGTCACGTCCTCGTTGAAGAAGCGGATGCGCCCGGAGGTCGGCGGGAAGTCGCCGGTGACGGCGTTGAACAGCGTCGTCTTGCCGGCGCCGTTTGAGCCCAAGATCGCGCGCCGCTCGCCGGCGCTGACCCGAAGGTCGACGTCGGCGAGCGCAACCAGCGCGCCGAACTGGCGCCCGACTCCCTCGAGCTCCAGCGCAAAACCGGCGGTCGAGGAAAGCCGCTGAGCGACGCTCAGGTCGACCATGGCGCGCTCTTCAGGGGCAATCCCCCTTACTTGCAGTCCGGGTTGTCGCGGTTGGCGACGCCGAGTTTCAGGAAGTCGGCTTCCGGAATGCCGAGCGTCTGATTGACTGCGGGAACGACCTCGACGACCTTGTTGTAGAGGTGGCCGTCGTCCGCCTTGGCGACTTCGGTCAGATAATTGTCGGCGATCGCCTGACGGTTCTTGTCGAGCGTGACCTTGCCGGTCGGCGTGTCGAGCTCGAGATGGGCGAGAGCGTCGCGGAACTTCGCCTGGTTGCCCGAAAGGTCGCCGTTCACCTTGTTGAGCGCCGCCAGCATCGCCTCGGTCTCGATGTAGTAGCCTTGCGCGAACAAAGACGGCGACGGGAAACCATCCGGATAGGCGGCCTTGTAGTCGGCGACGAACTTCTTCCACGCCGCGCCTTCGGCGTTATCGGCGATCGGGCCGGCCGCCGGGGTGCCGATGACGTAATCGCGCTGCTTGCCCTTCGTCCCGAGCACAGTCTGGTCGACGGTGATCGAGCCGCCGATGAGGGGCGCCGTGCCGCCCGCCTGCTGGTACTGGGTCAGAAAATTGACGCCGTCGGCACCGCCGAGCGCGACATAGATCGCGTCGACCTTGTCGGGAATGGCGGCGATGACGGAGGAAAAGTCCTTGTTGCCGATCGGCACCCAGAACTTCTTCGGCACGTGCCCGCCCGCCTTGCAGAAGCCGGCCATGAAGCCGAACACCTGGGTGTAGGGGAACGAATAGTCCTCCGCGACCGTCACGACGGTGTGGTAGCCCTTGTCCTTGTAGGCGTATTCGCCGAGCCCGGCCATCCATTGGGCGCCGTCGGTGGTGAAGCGGAAGAAATTCGGCGCCGGATCGCGCAGCGTCGTGTCCTGCGCCGCCGAGGTGCCGTTGATGAAAGTGACGTTCGGTTGAGTCTTGGCGTAGTCCTTGATGGCGATGCCTTCATCGCCAGACAGCGGGCCGATGAGGATCTGCACGCCGTCCTGCTCGACAAGCTTGCGCGCGGCCTTGACCGCGCTGTCGGGCGAGGCGTCCGACGAGCCCTTGATGACCTCGATCTTCTTGCCCCCTGCCGTGTAATTGGCCTCCTTGAGGGCGAGGTCGGCGCCCCGCATGCTGTCCTGGCCTAGAACGGCGAAGGCGCCCTCGAGCGTCGCAAGCAGGCCGACCTTGATCGTGTCGTCAGCCGCCAGCGCGCCCTGCGGCGCGAATGTGGCCGAGGAGAGCAAGGCCCAAGCCATCAATGTCGCACGCGTTTTCATTTCCATCCTCCCACATTGCGGGTCCCCTGCGGACCTCGGTCGAACGCCGTCCCCGGCGCTTCCTGCGCCTCGCGCAGCGGCTTCTGCGCGAATGCGGGCGCAATGCGCCTCCACATGCCCAGAATCCCGTCCGGCGAGACGAAGACGATGATGAGAAAGATTGCGCCGATCAAGGTGTTGAAGCGGTCGGCGCCGACGAGGTCGATCGCGAAGGTCTTGAGCAGCACATAGAGCGCCGCGCCGAGAAACGGGCCGATCGGGTGCCGCACTCCGCCGATGACGGCGACGACGAGAACGCCCACCGCCTCGCTGACGCTGACCGTTCCCGGCGAGACGCGGCCGTTGAACCAGACGTAGAGCACGCCGGCTGCGCCCGCGATGAGGCCGGCGTACAAGAACGCGGCGATGCGCAGCGTCGTGACGTTGTGGCCGACGGCGCGGGCGCGGCGCGCGTTGTCGCGCGAGGCCATGAGCGCCAGGCCGAACGGCGAGCGCGACGCATAAACGACAGCCGAATAGCAGATCGCCGCGACCGCAAGGCTCAGGTAGTAGAAGGGGATTGGCTTCCGCCAGGAGACGCCGAACACATCCGGCGGCGCGAGGCCCCGAAAGCCCGAGTGTCCGTTGAACAGCGAATAGTTCTGCTGCGCGAGATAGAAGAACGCGGCGCCGGTCGCCAGCGTGATCATGATCGTATAGATGCCGGCGGTCCTGACCGCGATCGCGCCGATGAGCGCCGAGACGAGGCCGGCGATGAGGATCGCGACCGGCGCATAGATCCACCAAGGCCAGTTCAGCCCAAGGACGCCGGTGCTGTTCGGCCCGAGGATGGCGACCGCGTAGCCGGCGACGCCGGCCACAGTCAGTTGCGCCATCGACACCATGCCGCCGTAGCCCGCGAGCACCATCAGCGACAGCGCGATCGCGCCCAGGATCAAGGTCTGCGAGCCGAGCTGGAAGATGACGAACGGACTCGCGACGAGCGGGAAGAGAATGAGCGCGACGCCGAGCGCGGCGGTCGCGGGCGTGAACTCCGCCGAGACGATGTCTCCCGCCGCCGGCGGCCTCGGCGGGTCGGCAAGCCGCGTCCGCGCGTTGCCCATGATCCCCTGCGGACGCAGCGCGAGCGTGACCACCATGATGACGAAGGTCAGCACGACCCCGTAGGTCGGCAGATAGACGAGCCCGATCTGCTCGGCGAGCCCGACGAGGAGCGCGCCGATCGCCGCGCCAACGATCGAGCCCATGCCCCCGACGATGACGACGACGAGCGACGCCATGAGATAGCGCACGTCCTCGCCGGGCGCGATCGAGAGCGCCGAGCCGCCGATCACGCCGGAGAGGCCCGCGAGCGCGCCGCCGATGGCGAACACGCCGACGAAGAGAAGCCGCACGTTGACGCCGACGGTGGACAGCATGTCGCGGTCGTCCACGCCGGCGCGGATCATTCCGCCGAATTTCGTCCGATTGAGCGCGA
>DATJXI010000109.1:0-3588 GCA_035500275.1 Roseiarcus sp.
AAATGCGTGGACGGCTGCATTCCGTCCGACCTCGCGACCGGCTCGTCGGAGGAGGTCGAGGAGGAGCGCCGCCTCCTCTATGTCGCGATGACGCGCGCCAAGGACGAGCTGACCCTTATCGCGCCGCAGCGTTTCTACGTCCACGGCCAGCCGAAGAACGGCGACCGCAGCGTCCATGCGAACCGCACCCGATTCATCCCGCCGACGCTTTTGAAGCACTTCGACCGGCAGACCTGGCCGGCGGCGCCGCCGGAGGCGCGGCGGCCTACGCATGAGGGGCCGCGCGTCGATCTGGCCATGCGCATGCGGGTGATGTGGAAGTGACGCGCGCACGCCCTGGCTTGTCGCCGGCGTCGAAGCTTTGCCGGGCTTCCGCCTGCGGTTCGTTTCCTTGGCGGGCTCGAAGGCGCTGTCGGTAAGGACGCTCTGGTTCACTCGCCACGAGCCGGAGTCTTCGCCGCGCTCGCGGACCCGATGATTTTTGACCCGGTCTTCGTTCACCTCGCGCCGTTTCATGGCCTGGCGACATCGGGGTCGCGCCGGGCGCCATCCGTCGGGGGATCAAGTCGAGCGACAACCGCGAGCGCGTATTGGCTTGAAGATTCCGTCCTATTCCCCTTGCGCCCCGGTTCGATCTGTTTGACACTGACATGCTAGAACGTTAGGCGGGTGCGCGTTTGAAAGAACGCGAAAAAACGTGCGTTTGGAGGAAGCGTTGGGTCCCATCCTGGAGCTGCGCCAGGTTTCCAAGCACTTCGGCGCGATCCACGCGCTCAACGAAGTGGACTTGGCGCTCGAGGAAGGCGAGGTCCTCGGCCTCATGGGCGACAACGGGGCCGGCAAGTCGACGCTCGTCAAGGTCATCGCCGGCAACTTTCCTCCGACGCACGGCGACATCCTCCTCGAGGGCCGGAGGGTCCATTTCCATCGCCCAGTCGAAGCGCGCGAGAAGGGGATCGAGGTCGTCTATCAGGACCTCGCGCTCTGCAATAATCTTTCCGCCGCCGCGAACGTCTTTCTCGGCCGCGAGATCAAGAAGCGCGTGGGCCCCATCCGCTTTCTCGACCACAAGGCGATGGCGCGCCATGCCGGCGCGCTCTTCACGGAACTCAAGTCGGAGACGCGCCCGCGCGACCTCGTGCGCCAGATGTCGGGCGGTCAGCGGCAGGCGGTCGCCATCGCCCGCACGCGCCTCTCCAAGGCGCGCCTCGTTCTGATGGACGAGCCGACCGCGGCCATCTCTGTCCGGCAGGTCGCCGAGGTTCTCGACCTCATCCGGCGACTGAAGGATTCGGGGATGGCGATCATCCTCATCAGCCACCGCATGCCGGACGTCTTCGCCGTGTCCGATCGCGTCATGGTGATGCGGCGCGGCCGGAAAGTCGCCGACAAGGCGATCAAGGCGACGAGCCCGGAAGAGGTGACGGGACTCATCACCGGCGCGATCCACGCCGCTTGAGGGTGTTCATGTCGACCGACGCCGCCAAGCCGCCGCCGCAAGCCAACGTCTCGATCGAGTCCGTCCTCGGCGTTCAGCAGCACTCGTTCTGGCAGCGCATCGTGGGCGCGCAGGCGTTCTGGGTCACGGTCGCGCTCATCATCATCTGCTTGGGGATGAGCTGGCTCGAGCCCGCCTCGTTCGCGACGACCGAGAACTTCTACAACATCACCCGCAACTTCTCGTTCATCGGCATCATGGCGCTCGGCATGACGGCGGTGATCGCAACCGGCGGCATCGACCTTTCGGTCGGCTCGATCATGGGCCTCACCGCCGTCGCGAGCGGGCTTACGCTACAGGCCGGCTATCCGGCTTGGGCCGCAATTGCCGTCGGGCTCGGCGCGGGCGCGATCACCGGGCTGATCAACGGGCTGATTATCGCGTACGCGGGCCTGTCGCCGTTCGTGACCACGCTCGGCATGCTGGCGATCGCGCGGTCGGCCGCGGTCGTGCTGTCCGGCAACCGCATGCTTTACAATTTCGGGCCGGGCGGCCCGGGGTTTAAGGTCCTCGGCGGCGGCGCGCTCAGCATCACGCCGAACTTTCAGGTGAGCTACCCGCTCTTGTTCCTCATCGTGCTCACCGCGATTCTCGCCGTCGTCTACAAAATGACGAGCTGGGGCCGTCACGTGCTCGCGATCGGCGGCAACGAGCAGGCGGCTCTCTTGACCGGCGTCTCCGTCAACCGCATCAAGGTCGAGGTCTATGTCGTCTCCGGCCTCTCCGCGGCCTTTGCCGCGATTCTGGCCGTCGGCTGGGAGGGCTCGGCGATCAACGCGCTCGGCCAGTCCTATGAACTCTTGGCGATTTCCGCCGCCGTCATCGGCGGCGCCAACCTCATGGGCGGAGAAGCCAGCGCCTACGGCGCCTTCATCGGCGCGGCGCTCATCTTCGTCATCCGCAACTCGCTGCTGATGGCGGGGGTCGATTCGAACTGGCAGGGCACGTTCGTCGGCCTCTTCCTCATTGCAGCGGTCTACCTCGGAAAGATCCGGGGAGCGAAACGCGAGTGACCCCGTCGGGCGTCGCGTCAACCAGGGAGGAGAGAGCATGTTGAAATTGTTACTGGCCGGCGCCGTGGCGTCGGGGGCGCTGATCGCCCTTTCGGCCTCGGCGCAAGCCGCCGAGCCTTACACTTTTGCGCTCGTGCCGAAGAACACCAACAATCCGTTCTTCGATCAGGCGCTCGCCGGCTGCAAGAAGGCCGAGAAGGAGCTCAAAGGCGCCATCAAGTGCCTCTACATCGGGCCCGGAGAGCACGGCGGCGGCGACGAGGAAGCGCAGATCGTCGCCGACCTCATCACCAAGAAGGTCGACGGCATCGCGGTCTCCCCGGCCAACGCGCCGGCGATGGCCAACGCGCTCAAGGGCGCCGCAGCGGCCAAGATCCCGGTGCTCACCTGGGACTCGGACCTTCTGCCCCAGGACAAGGGCTTGCGCGCCGCCTACATCGGCACGCACAATTACGACATCGGCGTCAACCTCGCCAAGGTGGTTATGCAGGTGAAGCCCAAAGGCGGCACGATCTGCATCCAGTCGGGCGGCGCGGCGGCCGCCAACCACAACGAGCGCATGCAGGGCATCCGCGATACGCTGTCGGGAAAGAAGAGCGCCGAGTCGCCCGGCGAGCGCCTCACCGGTCAGAACGGCTGGACCGAGGTCGCCGGCTGCCCGCTCTACACCAACGACGACTTCCCGCTGGCGATGCAGCAGGAGCAGGATATTCTCAACAAATATCCCGATCTCGACGCCTTCGTGCCGACCGGCGGCTTCGGCGAATTCCTGGCCGACGCATACAAGAACTCGATGAGCAAGTTCAAGGACAAGATCGCGAACGGCAAGATCGCGATCGCCGTCGCCGACACGCTGCCGATGCAGATCGACGAACTGAAGGAAGGGCTCGCCACCGGCAACGTCGGACAGCGGCCGTTCGACATGGGCTACAAGGTCATGTACTTCCTGAAAGACATGAAGGAAGGCAAGCCCGCGCCGGCCGACCCGACCTACACCGGCCTCGACATCTGCACGCCGAAGAACGTCGACACCTGCGTCGGCGGCGGCAGCTGAGCCCGAGCGAAGCCGAGCGAGAC
>DATJXI010000110.1:0-45123 GCA_035500275.1 Roseiarcus sp.
ACGAGATGGCGGGCGAAGCAGGCGGCCTCAGCCTGGGCTCTCCAGACCGGGCGCTCGGGACGGCCGAAGAAGCCGCATCCGGCAATGGAGGATGCGGCCAGGAACGCAACGACGACCGGCCCAACGCGACGCGCCATTTCGTCACGCTTGCGCGCTTTCTCTTAAAGATTGCTTTAGAATCGCCGCGATTCGCCGCGAGGGCGATTTCACGCCGCCACAGCGGCGCCGCACTTTGCCGGCATAGGCGCGACCGTACTTTCGCGCGGCGCGGGGAAAGCGGCCGTTGGGATTGAAGCATGGGGTCCTGGCGTTGGGGACGTTGAGCGCGGCGCTAACGTTTCAGCCGGCGCCGGGACATGCGCATCCGCACGTCTGGGTGACGGTGAAGAGCCAGCTCGACTTCACACCGGACGGGAAAGTCTCGGCGATCGTCCACGACTGGGTGTTCGACGAGATGTACTCGTCCTTCGCGACCCAGGGACTTGCGAAGCCAGGCGAACTCGTCACGCGGGCTGAGTTTGCTCCGCTCGCCAAGGAGAACGCGGGAAGCCTTGCGGAGATCGGCTATTTCACGACCTTCAAGAACGGCGGCAAGCCGGTCGAGTTCGGCTCGGTGACGGACTACTGGATGCAGGAGCGGCCCGACCACCTGGTCGAGTTCCACGTCAAGCTGCCGCTCAAGACCCCGGCGCCGATCGCCAAGTTCGGGACGCTGCGGGTGTCGGATCCCGAGTTCTTCATCGACTTCGAATTCGACGACGAGAACCCGGTCACGCTCGTCTCGGCCCCCTCCGGCTGCTCGACCTCGGTGGCGAAGCCGAAGCCGCTCGACGGGGGCGACAAGAAGAAGCTGAGCGAATCCTTCTTCACCAACCTCGCGCCCGGGACCAATTTCGGCTTCAAGATGGCGAGCAGCGCCATCATCGCTTGCCCATGACGAAGCGCCTCGTTCGCGTCTCTTCCGCCTTCCTCACTCTTCTCGTGTCTGCGGCCGCCCAAGCCCAGATGAAGCCCCGCCCGTTCTCGGTCGGCGCCGGAGAGGGCGGAGGCGGCGGCGAGGGCGGCGTCACCGGATGGCTGATCGCCGAGCAGTCGCGGCTCACCCACCTCATGTCGGCCAAGGTCCATGCGCTGCACGGCAACCCGAGCGCGGTCTGGGGCCTTGTCGGCCTCGGCCTCGCCTACGGCGTTTTCCACGCCGCGGGCCCCGGGCACGGCAAGGCGCTCATCGCGTCCTACATGCTGGCGAACGACCGGTCGCTCAAACGAGGGGCGCTCATGGCGCTGCTCGCCGCGCTGCTGCAAGCCCTGGTCGCGGTCGCGCTGGTCGGCGCGGCCGGGCTCGTTCTCAACGCGACCGCCTCGCAGATGAACCGCGCCGCCAGCTGGCTCGAACTGATGAGCTACGCCGGCATCGTCGTCATCGGGATGTGGCTCGTCGGGCGCAAGGGCGTCGCGCTGGTCGCCGCAATACGCGCGCATTTCGAGCGGCGCAAGGCGCTCTCGTGCGCGCCGGCCTATGCGGGCCTGAGGTGGAAGAGGCCCGCGCGGACCTTGTCGGCCGCGGCGTACCGGGCCGCCTCGCCCGACGGGGCCGTGCTGGTCGCAGGAGAGTGCGGACATGTCCACGCGCCCGACCCGCTTGCGCTTAACGGCCCGATTTCCTGGCGCAACGCCGCGGGGACCGTGATCGCCGCCGGCGCGCGCCCGTGCGCCGGAGCGATCCTCATCCTCGTCTTCGCCCTTTCACAAGGCCTGTTTGCGGCCGGGGTCGCGGCGACGTTCGCGATGGCGCTCGGCGTCGCCGTCACGACCGGCGCGCTGGCTTCGCTGGCGGTTTTCGCCAAGCAGATTGCGATGCGGTTCGCCGCGGGCGAGGATTCACGCGCCGTGCTCGTGGCGCGCGGATTTGAGTTCGCCGCCGCCCTCGGCGTGCTGGCCTTCGGCCTTGCGCTTATGTTCGGAGCGCGCGGGGCGGCATGAGGCGGTAAAGCCCCGTGCGCGTTGGTTGGCCTTGTCAATGCGCGGCGGGCGCCGGTCCGCCAAGCTTGACCTTGCGCAAGGTCAGCGACAGAGGCACGGCCGCAAGCGAGATCAGCATCAGGACCCAGAAGACGTCAATGTAGGCAAGGAACGCCGCTTGCGTCTGCACCTGCTGTCCGATCCATGCGAAGGCCTGGCTCTGCGCCTTGGCGAGCGATGCGCCCTGGGCGAGGAAATAGTTCGTCGCCTTCTGCAGCGTATCGTGAAACGGGGCGCTCGAAGGGAGCACGTGTTCGACGAGGCGGCTCTGATGGAACTGCTGCCGATGGGCGAGCACGTTGGAGGCGATTGACACGCCAATCGAGCCGCCGGTGTTGCGCGCCGCATTGATCAGAGCGGAGGCCATGTCCGTTTTGCCGGGCGGAATCCTGTCGTAGGAAGCCGTGGTGACGGGCAGGAAGATGAGCGGCAGTCCAACCCCAAGGAGCATACGCGAGCGGGCGAAGAACCAGAAGTCGAGATCGGCGTAGACGTTGGTGAGACCGTACATCGAGAGCGCGACGAGGATTGCGCCGGCGACGATGAGATATTTCGGCTGGATCCTGGTCGACAGAGCGCCGACGACGAACATCATAAGCATCGTGACGACCCCGCCTGGCGAGAGCACGAAGCCGGCCCAGGTGGCGGTGTAGCCGAATTGCTGCTGGACCAGGAGCGGAAGATACTGAGTGGTCGCATACAGAATCGCCCCGGTGGACAGCATCACCACGAACGCAGCCCCGAACTGGCGGGTCGCCACCATCCTGACGTCGATCATCGGGTCGTTCCGACTCATCTCCCAAGGAATCATGAGCACGAAGGCGAGTACGCAGACGGTCACGGTCGCGACGATAAAGATCGACGCGAACCAGTCGTCCTCGAGCCCGCGGTCAAGCACGATCTCGAGCGCCCCGAGAGACGTCGCGACCAGCATGAAGCCGATGAAATCGAACTTGCGCCCTTCCTGTCGCGCCCGCACGCGTTCCTCAATAGCCGCCTGGGGCTCGTGCAGGAGCAGCGCGATCAGCGAGATCGTCACGACGCCGACCGGACCGTTGATCATGAAGCACCAGCGCCAGGAGAAATTGTCGGCGAGCCAGCCGCCGAGCGTCGGCCCGACCACAGGCGCCACGACCACCGCGACGCCGAACAGCGCGAAGGCCTGTCCGCGCTTCTCCGGGGGAAAGGAATCCGCAAGGATCGACTGCGAGACCGGCACCATGCCGCCGCCCGCCAAGCCTTGCAGGATTCGGAACAACAATAGCGTCTGCAGATTCCAGGCCTCCGCACAGAGCATGGAGCTGATGGTGAAGAGGCCGAGGCAGACCAGGAAGAATGTCTTGCGGCCGAGCAGTCGGGCGAGGAAAGGACTCGCCGTCAGGCTGACTGCGTTGGCGACCAGATAGGTCGTCACCACCCAGGAGGCCTCGTCCAAGCTGACTCCCGTACTGCCAGCGATATACGGGAGCACCACATTGGCGATGGTGGTGTCGAGCACCTCCTGAAGACGGCGAGCGCGACCAGAACGGCGATCAGCCAGGGATTGGTCCCAGCGCCGCTCGCGGCGGCGGGCGCTCGCGCTACCACTACGGCGCTCATAACCGCGCTCCCGCGACGAGATTGAACAAGATGAATGAACCGTGTCGGATTGTCGAATAGTGAGCGGCCGCACTCACTTCATGCTGACAAGGCGCTCATGGCCTTGGCCAGCAAACTCGGCGACCCGTTCTTTGAGGCGGTGGTAGAGGGACGGCTCAGGATCGATCCGAACGGTCGGCGCGACCGACATGCCCGGGCCGAGCGCCACGTCCGGAGACGGATTGTCCAGGGCGATCTTCACCGGCACGCGCTGGACGATCTTGACGTAGTTGCCCGTGGCGTTCTCCGGCGGCAGCAGCGAAAAGGCCGTGCCTGACCCCGGCTGGACACTGACCACGTGTCCACGGAAGTCGTGATCCGGAAAGGCGTCGACCCGGATGGTCGCCGGCCGGCCGGGCAGCATGTGGTCGAGCTGCGTCTCCTTGAAGTTCGCCGTCACCCAGACCTGGCCGGGCACGAAGGTGGCGAGGGCGGCGCCCGGCGGCGCGAATGCGCCGACTCCGGCACTGAGGTTCACGACTCGGCCATCCTGGGCCGCGGTAACCGTCGTGTAAGAGAGATTGAGCTGGGCTTGGTCGCGCTGCGCCTCGGCCTGGGCGAGGTTCGCCGCCGCCGCGGCGCGCTGAGCCTTCAGCGTTTCGACCTGTCGCTCTGCCAGTTTCAGCGTCGCCTGCGCGCTTTCCACGGCTGCCTGCTGCTGATTAAGTTGCGAAGCGGACTGCTGGGCGTTCTGGACGGTGCCCGCGCCTTTCTTCACGAGCTCCTCAAAGCGGGCCGCCTGCTGCGCGAACGTAAGCGCCGCTTGCGCCTGGTCCACTTGCGCCTGGGCGGCGGCAATCTGCGCTTGCTGGACATCCATCTGCGCGTCGATATGTCCGACGTTGGCGCGCGACGCGGCGACCTGAGCCTCAGCCTGCTCGAGCGCGACCCGGTAGTCGCGATCGTCAATGCGAGCAATCACATCCCCCGCCTTGACGTGCTGATTGTCTGTGACCGGAACAGCCACAATGTAGCCCGACACCCTGGGCGCGATTGGGAACTGCCGGGCGGCTATGAAGGCGTCGTCGGTCGATTCGAAATGCGAGGAACAATCCCAGTAGAGGCCGCCCGCAGACCCTGCGGCAGCGACCGCGAGCACGCTGCCGGCCAACAAAGCCGTGCGCTTGGCGGAGCGGGTCTTTCCGGCTTTCGAGGGGAGGTGGGCCTCCTGCCCCTCCGCCCTTGATTCCGCATTGGATGGCGTTCCCGTCGGCTCGTTTGGCGAGGCCTCTTTACGCGGCGCCAGCAACAGAGCCGGCTCTTTTGCGGTGCCGCTGGACACCGTGGAAGAGCCGGTTCGGGGGCCGCCCGCCCCGTGGATTTCGGACCGCGACGCCTCCAGCAGAAGTTGCTTGCCTGCGCTGCGATCCTCACGCTTAGCCATCGCCGTCGCTCCATCAAAAATAAACGATACTGTATCGTTTCGTATAGTTGCGTTATGTCCTTCCCTTTGTCAAGTCTTCTCGGAGACCGTTGGATCCACAATATGAAGAGGTGAGGAGCGAGCGATGGCGAGCAGGTGAGAGATCGCTTGGGAGTCGGGCGCCCCTCAGGAGCGGCAGCAGCGTGTGGGTCGCAGCTGTCCTCGGTGCGTGAGGCCTACCTCTTGTGAGTTCCCGTCAGCGTGGCTTTCGCCAGGGCGTGAGCGTTGGCGTTGAACCCGAAGACGGCAGGCGACTGGCTCGCGTCGGCCGGAAACTTGTCGATGTCGAGCGCATAGATGGTGAAAACGTAGTGATGCGGCTTGCCGGGCGGCGGGCAGGGACCGCCGTAGCTCGTCTCGCTGTAGTCGTTGCGGCCCTGGAGCGCGCCCTCAGGCAGCCCCTTGCCGCTGCCTGCGCCCTTTGGCAATCCCGTCGCGTCAGCGGGAATATTGACCATCCACCAGTGCCAGAAGCCGCTCCCGGTCGGAGCGTCGGGATCGTAGACGCTGAGGGCGAAGCTCTTCGTCCCCTTCGGCGCCCCGGACCAGTTGAGCGCCGGCGACACGTTGCCGCCCGAGCAGCCCCAGCCAGCGCCATTGTACTCCTGCTCGTCGGCAATCTTTCCGCCCGGCTTGATGTCGGGGCTCGTCAGGGTGAGCGCGCCAGCGGCATTCGCCCCGGCGAACGTCACAACGGCCAAAGCAGTTACAATCGCAATTTTGCGCATCGGCTGTCTCCTCGCCATATCCAAAGCGTCGTCGCCTTCACGGGCGTCCGCGGATATTCGGTGGCGAACGGCGCCGATGCAAGCCGCGGCCTAAAACATGACGCCCGACCGCCGCATGGCCGATAACATGCGCCGCGCCATCGAGACTGACGGCGACTGCATCTCCGACTTGCATCTCTGGCGGCTTGGGCCAGGGCGCCTCGGCGCGATCGTATCTGTCGTGACGCGCACCGGGCGCGGCGAAGCGGACTACCGCGAGAAGCTCAGGCGCTTCGCTTCGCTGTCCCACCTCACGATCGAGGTGCGGCGGGTGACGTGACCGAAGCGGTTGGTTCGCCGGACGCATTCTTGGCCGCGTGAAGCATACGCGCCTTTGCTAGGAGGTCGATGACCTCCTCGTCGGTTGTCTGGGCGAAATCCGCGTAGTGGAGGCCGACCGCGTAGAATGGCTCCGGCGTCGCCAGCGTCACGACCTCGTCGCATTCGGCCGCGAGTTCGGCGATGCTGGAAGGCGGCGCGACGGGAGCGGCGAGCACGAGAAGGCTGGGCCCTTTTCTTTTTACGCCGCGCAACGCCGCCTTCATGGTCGCGCCCGTAGCGATCCCGTCGTCGACGACGATGACGACGCGTCCTTCGACCTCGATCGGCTCGGCCTCTCCCAGATAGAGACGCCGGCGGCGCTCGATCTCGGAGAGCGCGCGCGCCTGCGTCGCCTCGATATAGCCCAGCGGCGGGGCCGTCATCTCGACGACGTCGTCGTTGAGGACAAGCTGGGGATGAGCGCCGTTGACGACGGCGCCGAGCGCAAGCTCCTCATGGCCGAGGACGCCGATCTTACGCACCAGCAGAAGATCGAGCGGCGCGTCCAAAGCCTTCGCGACCTCGAAGGCGACCGGGACGCCGCCGCGCGGAAGGGCGAGAACGACGGGCCGCGCCGCGCGCAAATGTTCGAGCGCCGCGGCAAGCCGCGCGCCTGCATCCCGCCTATCCCCGAATTGGAGCATCTTTTGTTTCCGGCCTAGGCAAATGGGCGAGGAACCAGCGTTTCGCGTGCTCGAGGACTTGATCGAGCGCGCCTGGCTCTTCGAAGAGGTGAGTCGCGCCGGGCACAATCACAATCTCGCTCTCGGCTCTCAATCTTGTTCGCGCCGTTCGGTTGAGCGCGACCACCGGCTCGTCGCGCCCGCCTACAATGAGCAGCGTCGGCGCGAGCACTCTTCCCAGCGCATCGCCGGCGAGGTCAGATCGACCTCCGCGCGACACGACGGCCCTGACGCGGTCGTCGTCCGCGGCGGCGGCAAGAGCGACGCCGGCCCCGGTGCTCGCGCCGAAATATCCAATCGGCAGGCCCGCGACCTCTGGCTCATTCATAGCCCATTCTGTCGCCAGAAGCAGCCTTCCCGCTAGACGGGGGATGTCGAACACATTCGGGCGATGAAGCTCCTCCACCGGGGTCAGAAGATCGAGAAGCAACGTGGCCAAGCCCGCGTCGCGCAGCTTCTCCGCGACATAATTGTTGCGCGGACTCAGTCTGCCGCTGCCGCTGCCGTGAGCGAAGATGACGAGGCCCCTCGCCGCTCCCTTCGCCCGCCCCAGGAGGCCCTGAAGCTTGAGCGGCCCGATTTCAACCGATCGTTGTTCGGCTTTCATCCCTCTGGACTCCAAATGGAGGCGCGCTCCGGATTCTTCCCGGCCCCGATCAGGGTGAACGCGGCCCCTTCACCCTGCTGGATCTCGATCAGGACTCGCCGGGGCGCCTGTCCTTAAAGCGCCGCCCTATCCTTCAAAGAACGCGTTCATCTCCGACGCTGGCATCGACGTCTCGAGGTAGCCGAACGTTCCGCGGTCACAGACTTCCTTCGCCGCATTGAAGGCCGCGGTCATGGCCGCCCGATAGAGCGACGCGGCAAGGCTCACCCGCTTGACTCCCGCGGCGGCAAGCTCCGCGACTGTGAATGACTTGCCTTTGATCCCCACCATGAAGTTGAGCGGCCTTGCGATCGCCCCGCAGACGGAGCGCACCGCCTCCAGATCCGGCAGGCCCGGCGCCATCAGAACGTTCGCCCCGGCCGCCTCGTAGGCCTTCAGCCGCCGGATCGTGTCGTCGAGATCGAACCGTCCGCGAAGATAATTTTCGCACCGCCCCGTCAACATGAATGGAAACGGCAGCTTCCGCGCCGCCTCGGCCGCCGCCGTTATGCGCTCGACGGACAGGGTAAAATCAAAAACTGGCGCACCCGGATCGCCCGTCGCGTCCTCGATCGAGCCGCCGACCAGCCCCGCGTTGGCCGCGAGCGCGACAGTCTGCGCCGCCGCCTCCGGGGCGGCGCCAAAGCCGTTCTCGAGATCGGCGGAAACCGGAAGCGCGGCGGCTTCGCAAATCGCCTTCGCCTGCGCGAGCGCCTCGTCACGCGCGATTCTTCCGTCGCGGCGGCCGAGCACGCCTGCCGAGGCGGCGCTCGAGGTCGCGAGCGCCGGGAAGCCGAGCCCCGCCATCATCCGGGCGGAGCCGGGGTCCCAGACATTGGCGATGACGAAGATGTCCGGCCCCTCATGCAAGGCGTGAAACCGCTTCGCTTTGTCGGCCTGGGCGCTGGTCATGGGAGCGTCTCTTGTTGCTGCTTAAATTGACTTCCGTATGAGGTCCGCAGTTAACAGGCGTAGTGCGTGATGGCATCGAATATCGATTGGCTGGACTCGCATTTTGCCGTTTCGTACGGGCCTGAAGGCGCCATACACTTGGTGCGTTTCAAGCGTCAGACCTTCAATCAGCCAAAGGATCGAAAAACATGCCGGCGGTCGCCACCAGAGACGGCGTTGAGATCTTCTAGAAGGACTGGGGACAAGGCCAGCCGATCGTCTTCAGCCATGGATGGCCCCTGTCGGCGGACGATTGGGACCCGCAGATGATGTTCTTTTTGAACAAGGGGTTCCGCGTCATCGCCCACGATCGGCGGGGCCATGGCCGCTCCTCGCAGATCGCCGACGGCCACGACATGGACCACTACGCCGACGATCTCGCGACCGTGACCGAGCATCTCGACCTCAGGAACGCCGTCTACGTCGGGCACTCGACCGGCGGCGGTGAGGTCGTCCACTACGTCGCGCGCCGCGGCGCGGGCCGAGTTGCGAAGGCGGCGATCATCAGCGCCGTCCCGCCGCTCATGGTCAAAACGCCGGCCAATCCGGGCGGGCTGCCGAAGGAAGTCTTCGACGATCTGCAGGCGCAACTCGCGGCGAACCGGCCGAAGTTCTACTACGATCTTCCCGCCGGCCCATTTTACGGCTTCAATAGGCCCGGCGCGAAAGTGATCGAGCCGTTGATCTGGAACTGGTGGCGCCAGGGCATGATGGGCGGCGCCAAGGCGCACTACGACGGCATTGTCGCCTTCTCCCAGACGGATTTCACCGAAGACCTGAAGGCGATCGACGTGCCGGTGCTCGTCCTGCACGGCGACGACGACCAGATCGTTCCTTATGCCGATTCCGCGCCGCTTTCGGCGAGGCTCCTGAAGAAGGGGACGATCAAAACCTACCCGGGCTTCCCGCACGGAATGATCACGACCCAGGCGGATGCGATCAACGCCGACCTGCTGGCCTTCATAAAGGCGTAAATTCCTAGAAGTTCATTCCGGGTCGCGATCGAGGTCTTCAGCAGCGGCTCAAACCGGAGGCGCCGCTTTGCATTTGGCCGGTCTCGAACAGCCAAAAGCTTCCGACGGTTACGATCCATTGAGGCAAGCGTGACGTAATCATTCGGCGAAAGTGAGGAACATAGCCTCAGTTGCTATCAGTTCCACGCCACAAATTGTCAAAATGAACAAGTGAAATTCGTTCCTGTTGCGGATTATGGTGCGACGCACCATATGTGCGGCGCAAAGAAAGGATGCAGATGTTCACAATCCTCGAATCGAACGTCTCCTATCGCGCCTGCCCGCGCTTGACGCAGCCGTTCGTCCAGCACGACCTCTACGCGCGGCTGGAGCCACTCGACCGCTACGGACTCACGGAAATCAGCTCCGCCCTCGTTGACGGACTGTTTGCGTTGGCGAACTGGTCGAAGGAGGCGCTGCGCGCCATTCTGCGCTGCGCGCGCATATGACAGCGAGCGCGGCAGGGCCTTAGAGAGGACTTTTCAGCAGACGCTTTCTGAGTGGTTTGTAACATATTGGCGACCATAGAGATGCGATTGCCCTGTCCCGGTCAATCCGCGGCGGGTCGGACGGAAATGGCGCCGGAACCCGTTGAAAATGCTGGATTCGTGCGCCAAAATGGCAAGTCGGGCTTCGCCCCGCCCCGGACGGGCTACCGGCCAATCCGCTCGATTAGGGCCATCGCCGCGAGCGGGTTCCGCTCCTTGAACCCGCTGATCACATAGAGGAAAACGTCGCGGGGGGCGGCGTTGCCGGCCGGGTCGATGAGTTCCAGCCCCGGCGGCGCTGCGCCAACCGCCCACGCCTTCGCGCGTTCCGCCCACACGCTCAGCGCCTCGTCGCCGTAGCCGCGCTCTTCCGCCTCGCTCGTCCCCATGATGCGCGCGTAAGCGAAGGGCGCGGTCGCGTCGGCGATCAGCGGGAACTTGGAGTCTCCGGCGGTCACGACGGCGACGCCTCGCGCCCGCGCCACGGCGACGAACTCCGGCGTCCGGAAACTGTCGTTGCGCACCTCGACCGCATGCCGGATCGTTAGTCCGTCGGCCGAGGCGGGAAGCAGCTCCAGGAAAGCGCCGAAGTCGTCCGCGTCGAAGCGCTTAGTTGTCGCGAACTGCCAGTTGACCGGGCCGAGCTTGTGCTTGAGCTCGGTCACGCCGCTCTTGAAGAACCGTTCGATCGAGGGGCCGGCCTCTTTCAGGACGCGCCGGTTGGTGGCGAAGCGCGGGCCTTTGACGGAAAAGACGAAATTGTCGGGCGCCTCGTCCCGCCACTTCCGGAAAGTTTCGGGGTTCTTCGAGCCGTAATAGGTGCTGTCGATCTCGATCGAGGTGAGGTTGCGGCTCGCGTATTCGAGCTCTTTGCCCTGCGGCAGGCCCTTTGGATAGAAGACCCCGCGCCAAGGCGCGTAGCTCCAGCCGCCGACGCCGATCCGGATTCTGCTTGAAGCGGTATCGGGCAATCGCCCTCCCCTACTGGCGCGCGACCGGCGCGACGGTTCCCCCGGTCAGCGCGAGAAGGTCGCCCGGAGACAGGCGGAAGACCGCGTTCGGCGCGCCTGCCGCCGCCCAGATTTCGTCGAGGTCGAGGAGCGCCTCGTCGATGAGCGCGAGCGGCGCGGTCTTGAGGCCGACCGGCGGGACGCCGCCGATCGCGAACCCGGTCGCCTGCCGGACGAAATCGGCGTCTGCCCGAGCGATCCCCTCGCCGATCTGGGCTGCGACCTTGTCCTCGTCCACGCGATTGGCCCCCGAGGCGATGATGAGCACGCAGCGGCCGCTATCCGACCGGAAGATCAGAGATTTCGCGATCTGCCCAACCGCGCATCCGATCGCCGCCGCAGCGTCCTCCGCCGTGCGGGTGCTGGCGTCGAACTCCAGCACACCGAACCGCGCGCCGAGTGCGGCCTGGACCTTGAGCGCCGAAGCGCTTGTTGCGGGCTTCATCTACCGGTCATGGCACCGAATGCACGATCACCGGCCCCGCCGTCGCGGTCGCCGCCCCGGCGACCAGCGGGCCGAGGTTCTTTTCGATGAAGGCGAGCGCCCGGCGGTTCGATTCCTCCGCCTCTTCGACCTTATTGAAAATACTGATCGCGGTCACCGTGTCGTCGGGCGCATAGGTCACGTAATAGCCCATGAAGCCCGGAACGCCGCTGATGATCTCGATCGCGTCCTTAACGCGCCCCGCAAGCTCGTCCGCCATGCCGGGCTTGCACTTGAACTGGCGTATGGCGGCGTACATGGCGTCCTCCCTCCTAGGAGCGAGGACGATACGCTGATCCGAGGGAGGCGCCAAGGACATCGTAATCGCCGATGAAAGCGCGGGTAACTGGGTAATCCCTCACATTTCCGGCGCAGGGAGTGCGGCCGGCGCGGTCTTTTCCGGGGACCGCGGCAGAAGCTTCTTCACCGCGCTCGAGCCGACGACCGCGCCCTGATTTTCGAAGGCCTCGTGATTCTTCTCGATCTCATTGAGGGCGTACAAGTAATTGACCATGATCCCGTAGGACTCGAAGACTCCCTTAAGCGACAAGTCGCCCATCCAGTTGATGCGTTCGAGACGGGCCCCATTGCCGAGGTGGAAGCGAGCGACGGGATCGATCACACGCCCGTTCGCGCCGCGCGCCTTGAGGAAGTAGTAGGCGGCGAGCGGTTCGAGCGCCTTGCGCAGGTGGTTGGCTTTCTCGGGCGTCTCAGGCCAGGAGTCGTCTCGAGCGCGCTCGCGCACCTCGGTGACAAGAGATTTGATCGCAGGATCGTCCACCGTCTCCAGCCAGGCTCGGAATCCTGGGACGGGTGACAGCGTCACGAAGGTCTCGATGCGCGGAAGGTCACGCCGAATCTCCTCAACGACCTGCTTGATGAGGAAATTGCCGAAGCTGACGCCCATGAGGCCGCGCTGGCAATTGGAAATCGAGTAGAAGACAGCGACGCGGGCCTTGCTCTCCGGCGCATGGACGCGCTTTTCAGCAAGCAACGGAGCGATCGCGTCCGGCGCCGCTTGGGTCAGGGCGACCTCCACGAAGATCAGCGGCTCGTCCACGAGCGCCGGGTGGAAGAAGGCGTAGCAGCGCCGGTCAACAGAGTCGGTGCGGCGACGCAGGTCGTCCCAGTCGCGGATTTCGTGGACCGCCTCGTAGCGGATGATCTTCTCGAGAATCGAGGCGGGCGAGGACCAGTCGATCCTCTTCAGGACCAGAAATCCACGGTTGAACCATGAGCTGAAGAGATGCGCGAAATCGCGATCCACCGCCTTGAGGCCCCCGTCCTCCCGCACCGCCTCGAGGAGATCGGCGCGCATGGCGACGAGCGCCGCCGTGCCGCCTGGCGATCGGTTCAGCCGCCGGAAAAGCTCCTGACGGCGCGGCTCGCTGGCGTAGTGGAGCTCACTTGCCGCCTTGGCGCCCCGAAGCGAGTTGAACCGGGCGACCGCCTCCTCTACTTTCCGCGGGTCCGGGCCGAAATCGTCGTCGAGCGCACGAAAAAACGCCGCCTTCTCGGCATCGCCAAGGGTGCGGTAGCGGGCGAGGATTTCACTTGCCAGCGCGACGCCGGAGGCTTCGCCGCGCCCGCTCAGCAGCGCGCCGCACAAGTCAACAAGTGAACCGGCGCGGTTATCGGAGTTCTTCGGCCAGGATGTGAGCCGCAAAACCGATCGTCCGCGATCCGCGATCGACGCCAGGAGGTCGGAGAAGAAGGCGCTGTCCATGGCTCCTTCGAGGTCCAGCGGCCCCGCAATCGGGATCGGCTTTGAAAAGTACGATACTTACGACGGCGAAGCCGTGAATCAAGGCGATGTTTGGGGCGCGCCTTCGGCCCCACATATGCGTCGGCCATGCGTTCGGGGCGCAGGACACGCGAAAAACGTGGAGTTTAGAAAGGCGGCGAGCGGACCCAGTAGACCCACAGGTCGCGCAAGCGGGCCGTCCAGACCAGATAGAGGCCAATTCCGAGAAGGCCAATGAGCGTAATCGAACCAAGCGTCATGAGAATGAAGCTTAGCGCCTCCGCAAGAAGGCGGCCCACGCCGCGCCGATGACCTTTGACGTGCCGCGCGGTACTTGAAGCGCTTGCTACGGGTGGCGCAGCCGGAGTTGAAGGTCCGGGCTCGGCCGCCTCTGGCGGGCGGGTCGACCACGCAGGCGGGCCCTGTTCTTGACCCAAAGGCCGGCCCGCGGCGAGCGTCTTCTCTCGTTCGACAAGCCGACGAGCCACATAGTTTGTTACGGCGTCGACAATGCATTCAATCTGACGGCTCTCCGCAATGAGCAGCCGCCCATAAAGCGTGTCCTGAAAAAAGCGGTAAGTGCGGCGATCGTGCCCCACGTCGACGAACGAGACCATGTCGATGAATAGGCGGGGGCGCTCGCCCTGCGCTAGCGCCATGTCGAACATGTCCACGTTCGGCGGGAGCTCACGGACGACCGGCTTCAGCGCGCTTTCAAGCAACGCCAGCCGTCCAATCTCGATCTCGCGCAGGTCGGCGATCGCCTCAGTGCGCTCGGCGTTTTCCGTTCGCGCGCGACGCACCGCCGCCTCAAGGTCAGGCGTAGAAGGAGAAGGCGCCTCAGGCTTGTCGTTCATCGCGTCGGGTCCGAACCCCTCCCGACTCGGCCCGCCCCGAACACGATCAAACGGGCCTCAAGACATGCTTAGCGCAATCGCTGCTGACTTCAAATTCCGTTGTCTTGATCATGAGGCTCACGCTCGCAGTCAATCCCTGTTACGGTCAGCGGCATTCTATCTGCCGTCGCAGGGGGAGTTAACGCCAATGAGCGCCGCCGATCTCATTGATTTTTCGCAGGAGGTCGCCGATGCGCGCGCGCACAACCGGCCGATCGTTGCGCTCGAATCGACCATCATCACGCACGGCATGCCCTACCCTCGCAACGTTGAGACGGCGCGGATGGTCGAGGATGCGGCGCGGGCCGCGGGCGCCGTCCCCGCGAGCATCGCGGTTATCGGAGGGCGATTCCGGGTGGGTCTCGCCCGTGATGAGATTGAAAACCTCGGCCGGCTGTCGGGCGGAGTCGTCAAAGCGTCTCGGCGCGACCTTGCGCTGGTTGCGGCAAGGCGAGGCTCGGCGGGTACGACGGTGGCCGCAACGATGTTCATCGCGGAGCTTGCCGGGATCGAGACCTTCGCGACCGGCGGCATCGGCGGCGTTCATCGCGGCGCAGAAGAGACGTTCGACATTTCGGCCGACCTTGTGGAGCTGGCGCGTACGCGAGTGGCGGTCGTGTGCGCTGGGGCAAAATCGATCCTCGATATCGAAAAGACCCTTGAATTTCTGGAGACGCAAGGCGTGGCGATTGTCGGATACCGGTGCGACGAGTTCCCCGCCTTTTACGCCCGATCGTCCGGCTTCAAGTTGGAGCACCGATGCGACGGGCTAAAGGACCTTGCTCGCATGATCCGCCTGCAGCGCGAGATAGGCCCCGGCGGTCTCCTCATCGCCAATCCGATTCCCGAGGATCACGCGTTGGAGGAAGCAATGATCGAGGAGCGCATTTCCGAAGCCGTGGCGGAAGCGAAGGAGCAGGGCGTTGGCAAGAAGGAGGCGACGCCGTTCCTGCTAAAGCGGGTCGTTGAACTCACTGGCGGCCTGAGCCTGGAGGCGAATATCGCGCTCATCAAGAACAATGCGGTCTTGGCCGCGCAGGCGGCTGTACAGCTCTCAACAGGCTGAAATTTCACTTAGGGGGGCATTTTCACGCGTGCAAACGCGATGCGACGCGTGAGTCATCAACGCCATCGCCGAGTCTCCACGGGCAGTCCTCAAAGATCGCGGCCACACCATCAGGGCGCGAAGATGGTTTCGCTCCTTCCCAACGATCCGAGCGTGAGATCCTTCACGGACGCTTACGCGACTGTCCCATTGTCCTCTTGCGGGCGCCACGATGAAAACGCGTCCGCGCCTCAATCGGATGGAACGAAGCGCGCCTGCCCACGTAAGCGGCTGAAATAAATGTCTCCTATTCCATCCGTCGCCGACGAAGAGGCCGCCCGACTTCGAATCCGCCGCAGCCGGAACTTGGCCACAGGCCTGCTCCTCATAATGGTCGCGGTGTTTGTCGGAACATGGCTCGCGCCAAATCCGGGCTTCGGCGTCGCTTTGCTCCGCGCCGCATCGGAGGCCGGCATCGTCGGCGGCCTTGCCGATTGGTTCGCGGTGACGGCGCTCTTCCGCCATCCGCTCGGACTGCCGATCCCGCACACGGCGATCTTGCCAGCCAACAAGGATCGGATCGGCCGTGCGCTCGGCGCCTTCGTCGAGCGCAGCTTCTTGACCGAGGCGGTGCTTCTGCCTCGCCTGCGCGCCGCCGAGCCCGGCAAGCGCCTCGCGACGTGGCTGTCGTCGTCCGAAAACGTCGGGCTGGTCGTCGAGCCGCTGGTCGCGGCCATGCCGCAAATCGTCGGCATTCTGGAGAACCCAGAGCTGCGCAAATTCCTCAACCAGGCGTTGGGCGAGCAACTGCGGGCGTTGAACATCGCGCCGATTGTCGGCCGCGTTCTCGCAATTCTGACCCGAAGCGGCGAAGCGGACGCATTGTTCGAGCGCGTGATCGACCTCGCCCGCATGTGGCTGGACGACAACCGAGAGGAGATCGACGGGCTCGTCGAGGAGCGCAGCCGCTGGTGGATTCCAAAGGCGATCGATCGCCGAATCGCCAAGGCCATCATGGATGGCCTCAGTGAGCTTCTGGAGAGCCTGCACGATCCGCAGAGCGACGCCCGCAAGAAGCTTGGCGATGGCTTCGTCAGGCTCATCGCCGATCTCATCCGTTCGCCAGAGCGGAGGAAGGAGCTGAACGAAGCCCGCAACCGGCTGCTCCAGCATCCGGAGGTCCAGGCGTGGCTGAACGCGGTCTGGAGCGAGGTTTCGAAGGGGCTGCGGGCCGACGTCGCGTCGCCGAGCTCGCGGACGCGGGAGGTGCTGGAGAAGGCCATCGTCTCCCTTGGAGAGGCCCTCGCCGCCGACGAGGTCATGCAGGAGAAAATTGACCAGTACGCCGAGCGTTCTGCCGTGCGGGTGATCGGGTTCCGGGGCGAGATCGCCCGGTTCATGGCCGAGGTGGTGCGCGGGTGGGACGCCCAAACCTTAGCCGCACGACTGGAGCTCGTGATCGGCAGCGACCTGCAATACATCCGAGTGAACGGCACCATCGTCGGAGCGCTCGTCGGCTGCGGCCTGTTCCTCATCACATGGGCGTCCGCATGAGACTCAACGACGCCGTCACATTGGGCTCGATCCTGCGGATTTCGCGCGACGAATGGCACGACGCCGCCGGGCTCGTGGTCACGAACACATCAAGGCTCCGGCCTTCACGGTTCCCTTCGCCAAGGACGCACGGGAGGGCCCGACGAGGAGGCTGGAAGAGGGCTTAGGACCGCAACTCCTTCCTTGAGCGTTCGAATCCTTCCCAATTGGGTTCCAAAACGGGTTCCGGAATGGTCCTGTTGTGGGCCTCTTCCTTCCCTTTCCTTTCCCGTTTTGAGCCTTTTCAATGGCTTGCGACGAATCCCAGCCGAAATTCCGAAATTTCCTCCCCAGCCCCGCTAGCCGCCGTGGCCGAAAAATCGTTTAGCCGCGGCCGCGGCACCGATCCCTCGTCCATGCCGACCGCTCCGCCGCGCTTGCTGCGTCGACGAAAAAGAACATACTATGAACATAGCTGAACGCGAAGAAGATTCCGGCTTTTTTTTGCGGCGGTTTTCTCCGCTCCCCGATCTGCGCAGGCCAAATCACAAAGCATCCCGGTGTAGCTGGGATCCACGCGCGCGGGGAGGATCTGAGTCTGGTCCCGACCGTAAGTTTGGGTAACTTGTCGCCGGGCCCTGCCCGCCCGACGACAAGTTCTTTCAATCGATCACCGGATGCCGGCGTCGATGAGCTTGGTCAGCGCGTCGATGGTCTTCGGCGTGACCGTTCCGGCGCCCGTGTTGAGCGACAGGCCTGGCATCTTGTACTTGGCGCTCATTACGCACTGCACGACCGGCATGAAGCCCTGCAGATAGAGCAGCTGGTCGAGAGTCGCGCTGATGTAGCCGGACTTCAGCCCGTCGATCGTGGCGGGGGCGAGATCGATGCCGCCGAGGATGATCTCACCCGGCTTCTTGCCCGCCTTCTTCAGGGCCTCCGGCATGACGCCGGTCACGCTGCCGTGCTGGGTGCCGATGGCCTTCAGATTAGGATGGGACTGGATATAGGCCGCGAACGCCGGAATGCCCAGCGAGGCGTCGCTGTCGACCTCCTGGGTGATCACTTGCCGGTCGACCTTGAGGCCGGCCTTCTCGAGGGTTTCGGCGAGGCCCGTCTCCGATATGGCGCGCTCGGCCGAGCCGAACTTGCCCCAGACCACCGCCTCGTCGCCGGCCTTGAGGCCCTGGGCGAGCATCGCCTTGGCCGTCAGGGCGCCGCCCGCATAGAGGTCGACGCCGGCGTAGCCAAAGCCCTTTGGCCCGAACTCATTCTGCAATTCGGTCAAGGGCGCGTTGCCGCTGGTGACCACAATGCCCCCGTCGACGGCCTGCTTGACCAGGTCATGGAAAGCGGCGCTGCCCGGGTGTCCCATGATCTCGATGCAGTTCGGCTTGGCGGCCACCGCCTCCTTGAACTGTGCGATCATCGTTTCGGGCGCCCATCTCGAGAACTGCGATTTGACCTCCACGCCAAGGGCTTCCGCAGCCTCCTTCGCGCCCGTCTGGCGGGCAAGCGTCGCCCCGTCCCCTGGGTTGCCGCCCATCTGCATATACATCACTAGGCCCTTGCCGATCGGATCGGCTGCGGAGGCCGGACCGGCGGTCGCAGCAACCGCGCCGACGGCCACGCAGATCAGAAGGTGATTGGATAGACGCATTTTCGTTTCTCCCTGTGATTTGGGCCTGCTTCATCGGCAGACCCGTCCTTATTCGGAAGTACGCATACCGCCGAATTTCCCGAACGACCCCAGTCTGACGAACAGCGCCCGCCGGCGCTGCGGTTCGTTCGCATACATGTAGAAGATGATCGCGATGAGAAAGATGAGGCCCTGCACCGTCCGCACCCAAGCGCCGGTCAGCCCCGCCGCGACAAGCCCGGCCTCGACCATGCCGATGATGAAGCAGCCGAACACCGTTCCGATGATCGTCGCCTGGCCGCCGAAGATCGACGTGCCGCCGATCAGGACGGATGCGATCGCGGTCAAGAGATAGCCCTGACCTTGGTTGCCGAAGAAGTTCTTGTTTTCGAGCGTGAGGATGATGGCGGCGCAGGCGGCAAGAAAGCCCATGAGAGTGAAGATCTTGATCTTCTCGCGGTCAACGTCGATGCCGACGACGCGCGAGACGTCGTTGGAATCGCCGATGAACAAGGTGTGCTCGCCGAAGCGATGACGGGTGAGAACGAGCCAGAGGAAGCCGACGATAACCGCCGTCCACAGACCCTGAATGGAGATCTGCTGGAGCCAGTCGACGCTCGAAACGCTCGCGAACGGCCGCCCGACGATCCATTGCCAGACCGAACTCTGCTCGGCGCCGCGCAGCGCGTAGGACTTGCCGCCCGACAGCACGGTCGCCATGCCGGCCCAGAAAAACTGGGTCGCGAGCGTCGTCATGAAAGACGGAATTCCGATTTTTGCGATGATGAGGCCATTGATGAATCCGACCATGATTCCCGACGCCAGACCCGCGATAACCGCGAGCCAGCCCAGTTCGTATTCCTTGAACAGAACCGCGAAGACGAAGCCGGAAAAGGCGATGATCGAGGGAAAGCAGAGGTCGATCTCGCCGGCCCCGATCACGAAGGTAAGGCCGGTCGCGAGAAGGATCAGGGGCGGCAGGGTTGAAAGAAACGTGGTATAGATGTAGGGTGCGAGGAAGACCTCCGGCGCCCGATACATGAAGAGTGCGAGCAAAAGGACGAAGACGATGATGATCGGCAACGCCTCGAAGCGCTGGAGGATCGACGCGCCGGAACGCTGAACCATCGCCTAGCCCTTTCGCTGCAAGGCGATGAGGTATTCCGTGAGCTCCGCCACCGTCATGTCCTTGGGTTCGATCTCCGAAACCACGCGTCCCCGGTCGAGCACGACAAGCCGGTCGGCGACCTCGTGCACATGCGCGAGATTATGTTCGATGTAGATGCAGGCGCGCCCGGACTCCTTGATCCGGCGCACGAAGTCGACGACCTTGCGCACCTCGGCTACGCCGAGCGCCGCCGTCGGCTCGTCGAGCACGATGAGGTCGGCGTTGTAGTGCATCGCCCGTCCGATCGCGATGCCCTGCCGCTCGCCGCCCGAGAGATTGGCGACGGTCGAGTCGACGGTGATGCCGACCCCGCGGAAGCCGATGACGTCGAGCAGAATTTCTTGGGCGATCTGTTTCTCGCTCTTGATGTCGATGAAGCCGAAGCGATTGGCGATCTGGCGGCCGACGAAGAAGTTGCGCCATAGCGGCTGTTTCTCGGCAAGCGACTTGTCCTGATAGACGGTCTCGATCGACAGTTCATGCGCCGTGCGCACCGAATATTCGCTCGCCTGGATCTCGCGGTCGCGAATGAAGATCTTGCCCGAACTCGGCGCGAGGACGCCGGTCATCACCTTGATGAGCGTAGACTTGCCCGCGCCGTTGTCCCCGATGAGGCCGACGGTCTCATTGCGCCCGATAGTCAGATTGATGTCGCGCAGCGCGTGAACGGCGCCGAAGAATTTCTGGACGCCTTCGAGGCGCACGATCGAGGCGAAATCGGCCTGCGCCGGCGCCATTGTCTGCTTCCTCCCGCGTATCCGCCGGCGAAGCTTCCTTCTCAGGCGGCTTCGGAGGCATGTCAATTATCATACAATAATATTGATGGCCAAGCCGGGTCAACGTCCCGCGCTTGAGGTTAGGCGAGGCGCTTCACCAAGCGCGTCATGAAAGCGGTGGCGAAGAGCGGCGTCAAGAAGTTCAAAAGCGGCACGGCAACGAAAGCCGAGACGATGAGGCCCGCGACATAGACCGGCCCTGCGTTCCTGCGCCGCAAATTCACGGCGTCCTGGCGAGGCATGTGACGCATTGCCGCAAGCTCGAAATATTCCCGGCCCAGAAGGTATCCGTTGACGAGAAAGAAGGCCGGAACGCCGAGCCCCGCGAGGAGCGTCAGCGCCAGGACCACGACGTTAGCCAGGATCGAGAGGATTGCGAAGCGCAGGCCCATGGCGATGGAAGGCCCAAGCCGGACGGGACTGCCCGGCGGCCCCATCGGGTCGATCTCGCGTTCGACGAGCGCCGCGACATCGTCAAGGAAGAAGCCCGCGACCAGCGAGACCGTCGGCGCCGCGAGGAGGATCATGCCGGCGATGATTCCAAGCGCAAGCAGGACGGAGGCGACGGCTGCGAGCCAAGCCGGCCCGACGTGGAGGAACGACAGCGCCAGCCGGTCGAGCACGAGGCCGAGCGCGACGAGCACCACCCCGGTCAAGCCGGCCGACTTCCACATAACCGCGCGGAAGGGCGGCGAAAAGATCTCGGCGAATGAAGCGAGAGCGTCGTCGAGCATCGTGGAAAACGCTTGCTCGTCAGTTTCGCCGCCGCGGACGCCAAATCAGATTGGTGCTGACGGCGTAATTCCAGACAACGCTGAGCAGCGCGCCGGCCAGCCCCGCCACCCACCAGGTCTGATGGGAGCGATAGAGGAAGGAGGCGATATCGATGTTGGCGAGCGCGCCGACGCTGCAGCCGAGCCCGAATACGACAAAGCCTTTGAGCTTGGCCGAGCCTCGATAGCGGTGGGTGCGGTATGTGATCTCGTTGTTGAGGATGAAATTGCTCGCCATGGCGACCAACGTCGCGACGAATTGACCAGCGCTGAAATCGGATGGACCAAGAAAGTATCGGAAGGCGGTGAGCGCAGCGATATGGACGACAAGGCCGATCGCGCCGACCATCGCGAAAAGGACGAAGCGGATCGGCAACAGGCCGCCGCTCAGGTGGTGGATGACCAGGCCGAGGAAATCGAGCGCGACGAGCGGGGTCAGCTTCGATTCCCCCGCAATCCGCTTGCGGAACGTGTAGGGGACCTCGACGATCTTGAGCTGGCCGTCCGCCGAGAGGATGACGTCGACCAGGATCTTGAAGCCGTCGGTCGCAAGCCTCGGCGCGAGCTCTCCGACGATGTCGCGGCGGATCATGAAGAAGCCGCTCATCGGGTCGGTTACCTCGGCGCCGGCCACGCGGCCGAAGAACCAGCCGCCGAGGTCGCTGAGCCTGCGCCGTGCGGGGGAAAGGCCGCCCTTGCCGGCCGCGCCGATGCGGGTGCCGATGGCGAGATTGCCCTCTCCCGCCGCGAGCAGACCGTACATCTTGGGCAGGATCCGCTCGTCATGCTGAAGATCGCCGTCGATGACGGCGACGAAATCGGCGCTCGAGGCCATCCAGCCCTCGACGACCGCCCCCGCGAGGCCGGAGCGATTGACACGCCGGATGCAGCGCATGCAGCGGTCCTCGGCGGCGATGCTGAAGGCGACGTCGAAAGTGCCGTCCGGAGAGTCGTCGTCGACGACGATCATCTCCCACGGCAGGCCAGCGAGCGCGCCCTTCATGCGCTCGAACAGGATGGGGACATTCGCGCGCTCGCGAAAGGTCGGCACGACCACCGAGAGGGTCGGCGCCGCCGCCCGGGCCGCTTTCGCCTTGGGGGCCCCCAAAGTCGCGATGCCTATCTCGTCCAACGTCAATTGTTACCTGCGAGGGCCAGGGTAGGGCATTGGAAGCTCGCGCTTCAAGCCTATCGCGGGGATGAGCGCAAGCTCGATCTCAGGATATCCGTTCCGGGTGAGCGAAACCTTGCTTGGGGCCCCCAGCGAATGAAAAAGGGGCGCGGCGAGCGCCCGAGCGATCGCGACATCGGCTGACCCGACGACAATAACGCCGTCGCGTCCCAGAACGTTCGCTTTGCCTTCCACGAACGCCCAGCCGCGTGGATCGTCCGAGATGACGAAGACGGGGACGCTTGGCCCGAGGGCGATGGCGACCTTACCGGCGTCGGACCATTTGGTTGCGAGGACGAAGGCTGGCGGAGGATTGAGCAGCGGTGCCTTTCGCAAGCCGTCCCAGGAGAACACCTCGAGCGTTGGGTCAGGGATGGCGCTCGCCGACGGAATGAGTCGCAGCGGCCAGCCCGTCCGGGCCTGAACCCCGACAACCGCCACGACGGCGGCGAGAGAGCCGGCCGAGACAAGCCCCCAAGCGCGGAGCGTCTGGCGCGAGAGCGCCCTTTCCTTTACCCAGGAGCCGAGGAGGGGAAAGGCGAACAGCCAGCCGGGCATCGTCCATTGCGGCAGGCCGCGCCCGCCCCAGAAGGGCGTCAGCGTAAAGACGACGATCGGCGGCAGCGCCAGGCACAGGAGAAAGAGCCAGCGCTCGTTGCGCCGCACGCGGCGGAAGCCCGCGAACTGTCCGGCGACGAGCGCCGCGAACAGCCAGGGGAAGAGATAAACGGCCTCCCCAAACGCCATCTGGAGCCCCTGGACCGGTCGGAAGGCGGCGGGCGCGCCGCGCGCGCCCTGAAAGGCGAACGAGACCCAACCATGCTTGGCGTTCCAGACGAGCACCGGCGCGACCATCGCCGCCGCGAGCGCCGCGGCGACATAAGGGACCGGATGCCTGAGCCAACGGCGCTGCCGCGGCGCGAGCGCCAGGAACGCGCCGAGCCCGGCGACGGTCAGCGCGGCGCTGTATTTCGACAAGCCCGCGACGCCAAAACCGATGCCGGCCAGAAGCCACAGGCGCCAGGTTCGTCCGTCCGTTTCTTCAAAGAAGAGCCGCGCGAGCGCCAAAGCCGCGAGGGCGAGGCCGAAAAGGAGCGGGCCGTCGGGCAGGATCCAGGTCCCGGCCGAGGCGAAGAAGAACGGCGCGACGTTGAGCGAGAAGAGCGCGACAATTGCCGCGTGCGGCCCGAACAGTTCCCGCGTCAGCCTGTAGTTGAGCCAGCCGGTCGCGGCAAATAGCGCGATGAACGGCAGGCGCGCCCCAACCCCCGCGCCAAAAGCTTGCGCCGCGAAATGCGCAATCCATTGATGAAGCGGCGGGTGGTCGAAATAGGATAGGCTCAGCGTTCGTGAAATCGCGAGCGTGTAGCCCTCGTCCACCCCAGGCCCGAGCACAAACGCGAAGACAAGCCGCGCGGCGAGAAACGCCGCGAGGATGGTAAGCGCCTGCCGATCAGCCGCCTCGATCGGCAGCGGCCCCGCCGCCTCCGAGTTCGACATCGTCAGGGGGCGCGGCGGCTTTCGGGCGCGGATAGATTGGCCCGAGTCAAGAATTCGTCCAACGCGGCCCAGAACTGGTTCCGGAAGACGTCGCGCTCAATCATTATTTCGTGCTCGGCGCCCTCGATGATGATGATTCGGCCGGCGCGCAGCCGCGAGGCGAATCGCTCGGCTGCGCGGGCGTCGGTCACCCGATCCGCTCCTGACGCGATGACCAGTGTCGGCGTCTCGATTCGCCGCGGGAAGTTCGGCTCGTCGAACCGGCGCATGGCGCGCAACGCGGCGTTCGCCCAACCGACGGTCGGTCCTCCCAAGGTGAGGTTAGGGGCCGCGGCGACGAGCTTGGCGACTCGCGCGAATCGGGCCGGGTCGGAGGTGAGCGCGTTTCTCTCGAATGGCTTCGCCCATAGGGCGCCGGAGCCCTCGCCAGGAGCAAAGGCGCCGCCAAGCCCCAAAGCGTCCAATACCTCGAGGGCATAGCGGACCCAGCCGTGGTGATTGAGGCCTTTCGCCGCAATCATCGGCGAGCTGAGAACAAGCCGGCCGAAGGGGCATCGGCCGGCTTCCGCCGCCATCAGCAGGATCGCGGCGCCGAGGGAGTGGCAAAGGCCGAACCAAGGCCGGGGACAAAATGGCGCGAGGATCGAGTTCGCGAATGCGTCGAGGTCGCGAAGGTAGTGCGAGAAGTCGTCAACATGGCCTTTGCGCGCGTTGCGCAAAGGCCGGTCTGACCCTCCCTGCCCGCGCCAATCTAGGGCCGCGGCGGCGAAACCGCGTGACAGAATATCATCCACAACTTCGAAGTATTTTTCGATGAACTCGCCCCTGCCGCCGAAAATCGCCACCGTGCCGCGGGCGGCGGCCGTTGGCGCCCATCTCGCGGTGCGCAGACGAACTCCATCGACGGCTCTTATATCGGCCTCCAAGGAACCTGGGGGAACTGGGTTTTCGGCAATCGACGCCAAGCTCATAGGGCCTCCCTATCAGGAAAAGCCAATCGCATGAACGCCCCGAGCGTCTTGGCGTCGGTTCGCACTCTCGATAATCCTGGCGGTTGCTTGCCTTCCGCTGGGGTAGCGGAAGGTTGGTCGAACTGATAAAGCGTCAAGTGAGCTGGGGCTGGGCATTGCGACGCATTCGGAAATCGGGTCTATCCATAGCCGCCCTCGCATTTCCCCTCTTGGGGATGTGCGCCTGCTCCACGCTCCCCGACTCTGGACCGAGCGCGCAGGAGATCGCCATCCAGGCGAACGCGGCCGACTACCCCCGCTACGAAGTCGTCGATATCGATCCTTTGGTGGTCGCTTCTCTGAGACACAAGGGTTGGGATAGCTTTTCGGCGCGGTTCGGAGACCGCCGGATCTCGTCGGAGCCTGTGATCGGGATCGGGGACTCCGTCACAGTGACGATCTGGGAGGCGAGTTCGGGAGGCCTGTTCTCCGCCCCGGTGGTCACCGACCGAATCAGCGTCGGGTCGAATAGCGCCATGATCCCCGAGCAGGTCGTGGGACGGGACGGCGGCGTCACCGTGCCCTACGCCGGCCGGATTCACGTCGCCGGCAAGACGACCAGGGCGGTTCAGACGGCGATCGAACATGCGCTCGAGGGCAAGGCGATTCAGCCGCAGGTCCTTGTCAACGTCACGCGGCCGATCAGCAACAGCGTCAGCGTCGGCGGCGAAGTGGCCAACGGAGCGCGAATTCCCTTGTCTGTAAAGGGGGACCGGCTGCTCGACGTGGTCGCGGCGGCGGGGGGCGTGCGGGCCCCGGTGAACGAAACTTTTGTCGAACTGTCGCGCGGGTCGAAAACAACGCGCATGCCGCTTGTGACGATCATCAACAAGCCGGCGGAGAACATTTACCTGCATCCGAACGACGTTCTGACCCTGGTGCGCGACCCGCAGACGTTCCTTGCTTATGGCGCGACCGGCCGCAATGCGGAAATCCCCTTCGACGCAGATGGCATTTCGCTTGCTCAGGCCCTGGTCAAGGCGGGGGGACTTCTCGACAATCGGTCCGACCCGCGCGGGGTGTTTGTTTTCCGCTACGAGAAGCCGTCGGTCCTGAGGTCGATTCGCCCCGAGAGCCTGTTGGCGGTGGGAAACCAACCCGTGCCGGTAGTCTATCGCCTCAACCTTATGGATGCGAACAGCCTATTCCTCGAGCAGAGCTTCCCGGTCGCCAATCGCGACCTGATGTACGTATCGAACTCGCCCTCGACCGACGTTCAGAAGGTATTCGCCATCATCGGCGGCGGCATCGGCACGATCGGCGCCGCAGGCGGAGTCGTTTCTGCGGCTGCGACTATTCATTAACACTGGGGAAGAATGGGCCCGTAAGAAAATCCCGATCGAGTTCCGAAAACGGAGTTCCACACTCTTTGGACGCAGTAGCGTGAGTTTTTCCATTCGCAAAGGGCTTAGGGCCTCGGCGGCGTTTTTTCGGTCTACGCGCTGCGGCTCTTAGGTCAGAGGCAACTTTGAACAGGGCTTTGGGACTGCATTCCAGCCGAAGAAAAGGCGATTTCGCAGTCATTGGGCGGGCGTGTCGCCTGCCTGGCGCCGCTAACGTCTCCAAACTTTGGGATATGCTCGCCTCGGGTCGGTGCGCCGTATCGAAAATCCCCTCGGACCGATGGCAGCACGGTCGTTTTGGCCATCTGCGGCTCAAGGAGCGGGGGAAGAGCTACACCTGGGCCGCCGGCGTCCTCGATGACGTTTGGGGGTTTGACCCCGCTGTCTTCCGAATTTCGCCTCGTGAAGCCGAGCAGATCGACCCGCAGCAGAGGCTTCTGCTCGAGCTTGTCTTCGAAGCGTGGGAAGATGCGGGGATTATCCCGTCGAGCATGGCGGGAAGCGGCGCCGGGGTCTATGTTGGCGCGTCCGCGCTCGACTACTCCACGATCGCGCTGCACGACCCGGCGCTCGCCGACGCTTACTTCGCGACCGGCAACACGCTCTCCATCGTCTCGAACCGGGTTTCCTACATTTTCGACCTACACGGGCCGAGCCTCACGATCGACACGGCCTGCTCTTCCTCGCTCGTCGCGCTGCACGAAGCGTGCCGCGCACTTGGCTCCGGCGAGATCGATTCGGCCGTGGTCGGGGGGGTCAATATCCTCGCGAGCCCGTTCGGCTTCGTAAGCTTTTCCCAGGCGATGATGCTGTCGCCAACCGGGCTCTGCCGGGCGTTTTCGGCCGACGCCGACGGCTATGTTCGCTCCGAAGGCGGGGTCGTCTTCGTTCTGAAGACTCTGAGGCGGGCCCTGGACGACGGCGACCGGATCCATGCCGTGATCCGGGCGACCGGAGTCAATGCCGACGGACGAACCACCGGCATCTCGCTTCCTGCCGAAGGCTTCCAGGCCCGGCTCCTGCGCTCGACTTATGAGCAGGCCGAGGTCGCCCCGGATTCGGTCGTCTACCTGGAGGCGCACGGGACCGGAACTCAGGCGGGCGATCCCGCGGAGGCCGCCGCGTTAGGGGCGGTTCTCGGCCATACCCGGAACGATCCCCTGCCGGTCGGCTCGATCAAGACCAATGTCGGTCACCTTGAGCCCGCCTCCGGCCTTGCCGGCCTTCTCAAGGCCATGCTCGCTTTGGAGCACGACACCGCCCCGCCCTCCCTCCATTGCAATGTCCTCAATCCGAACATCGACTTCGAGAAGCTGAATCTCGAAGTGACGCGGGCGGCGACTCCCCTGCCGAAAAGAGGCCGAGCGCGCTTCGCCGGGGTAAGTTCGTTCGGCTTCGGTGGCGTCAACGCCCATGCCGTCATCTCTGATCCGCCGGCGAAGGCCGCAAAGCGCGCCGCCTCTCCGCGCTCTCTCATGCTGTCGGCGCAGACCCAGGCAGCGCTGCGCGCGCTTGCCGACAAGACGGAGTTGAGGATCGAAGAAGCAGACGCGGACGAGGCGGGGCCCATCATCGCCGCGACAAACCACCGCCGCGAGCGTATGCGCGAACGCCTCGTCGTGCCTTTCGACGACCCCGCCGCTCTGCGGGCCTGCCTCAGACGCTTCGCCGACACGGGCCGCGCCGACGCCGGGATCGTGAGGGGAGCCGAGGTGGACGGCGACCGCTCCGTCGTCTTCGTGTTTTCGGGGAACGGCTCCCAGTGGGACGGCATGGGCCGGGTCGCACTCAAGAGCAGCCGCGACTTTCGCCGCGCGGTTGAAGAAATCGACTCTTTCTTCGCCCCTCTCGCCGGATGGTCGCTGGCGGATAAGCTCGCCTCGCCTCGCTTGGGCGAGGAACTCGCCAAGACGAGCGTCGCGCAGCCGCTCATCTTCGCAATCCAGGCGGCGAGCGTCCGTGCGCTGGCCGCAATTGGCGTCCGGCCGTCGCTTGTCGTCGGCCACAGCGTTGGGGAAGTGGCGGCTGCCGAGGCGGCCGGCGCCCTCTCGCTTGCGGACGCCGTCAGGGTGATTTTTCACCGCAGCCGATGGCAGGAGCTCGCCCGCGACCAGGGCGGCATGGCGGCGATCATCGGACCGTCTGAGACCGCTGCCGGTCTCGTCGAAGAGATTCCTGAGCTCGAGATCGCCGCTCACAACTCCTATCGCTGCATTGTCGCCGCGGGGCCGTGGAGAGCGCTGGAATCGCTTGAAAAGCGAGCCAAAGAATCGCGCAAAGTGAAAGTTCAGCGGCTCGATCTCGCCTACCCGTTCCACACCCGTCTCATGGAGCCGGTGAAGCGGGGACTCCTCGAAAGCCTCGCCGACGTCGCGCCCACATCCGCAGCCGCGCCGATCCTGTCCACAATCGCCGACGGAATCGTGCCCGGGCCGGCGCTTGACGCGCGCTATTGGTGGCGCAACATCCGCGAGCCTGTGATGTTTCGGGGCGGGATCGAGCGCGCGATCGAAATCGGCAAGCGCGTATTTCTCGAGGTGGGTCCGAAAGAGACGCTGCGATCCCATCTGCGCGAAGCAATCGAACACGCCGACGTGCCGGGGGCGACCCAGTTCGCCCTCGAAGACCAACCTGATCGGCCGGGCGCCGATCCGTTCGAGCGAGCGGCGTTGCGGCTAATGTCGATTGGCGCGCATGTCGACTCGTCGCCTCTCTTCGGACCTGACTCCGGCGCAGGCGTTGAGCTGCCCGCCTATCCGTGGCGGCGCGTTCCTTATCGCTATGGCGAGACGGGAGAGGCGACCGGCGCCTTCCAGCGTCGTGAAAGGCATCCCCTTATTGGCGCGCGCGACCACGCCGAGAGTCTCGACTGGCGAAATCACCTCGACCCAGAACTTGAGCCCGACCTCGCCGATCACCGCGTTCAGGGCCAGATCCTGTTGCCGGGCGCCGCATTCGTGGAGATGGCGCTCGCGGTTGCCCGCGAGTGGAAGAAAAGCGACGCGATCGCGCTCATCAATGTGGAAATCCTCCGGCCGCTCGCGTTCGCGCCCGACGCATCGCGGGAAATCCTTTGCCGCGTCTCGACTTCGACCTCGACGATCGAGATCATGAGCCGGCCGCGGTTCAGCGAGACGCCCTTCATGGTTCATGCGCGCGCAGGTGTCGTCGATCGAGCAGTCGTGGTCGACGAGGTGCGGACGCCGACGCTTTACGGAGATGGCGCCAGTAAAGACGAGATCTACGCGCTCGCGCGCAGATGCGGACTTGAGTTCGGCCCCTCCTATCGCCGTGTTGTCAAGGCGCGGCGATCGACCCCTCAGTCCATCGAGGCGGAGCTCGAGGCGGGCTTGACCGACCCTCGCTACGGCCTCGACCCGGCGAGCCTTGATTCGTCCTTCCATGGCCTGATTCTGTTGCTCCGCGAACTCGGCGAGGAGCCGGTCCCCTATCTGCCGGTGCGGTTCGACGAGATTCACGTGATCGTTCCCGCGGCCAAGCTGAAGACGGCGCGCGCCGAGGTGCGTCGGGCTGACCGGCGGGCTATTGTCGCTGACTTCGATCTCTTCGACGACCAGGGCTTCCTCACCGCGCAATTGCGGGGCGCTCGCTATCAGCCCGCTCGCCTGAAACCTCGCCTCAACCTCTCGCAGGTCGCCGTCGCGCCGCGCTGGGTTCCTGCGCTTTCGGACGTTTCCGGCGAATCGACAGGCGTCGATCTCACTGCCGAAAACGAAGGCCTGGCGAGCGAGGGGCCCGAGGCGCCCGCCGACGCGGTTCTGCTAGAAGGATGGGCGACCTCAGCGGTTTTGCGATTGGCGCGCGGACTGAGCACGGACGGCGTCGTCGATGTTGACGAGCTGGTTCTCTCCGGTCGTCTGCCTGCGTGCAGGCGCCGGTGGGTGCGCTCTCTGTTTGAAGCGCTTGAAGCAAGCGGGCTGCTCGCGCCATTCGGCCCAACCTACCGTCTAACGGATGAGACGCTTCCGGCGCCGGAAGCAATCCTGGCGACCCTCGCATCTGAACATCCCGAGCGAGCGGCCGAATTATTGCGCGCCACGACGCTGGGCGAGGCGTTGCGGGCCTTGGCCGAGCAGGGAGCGACGCTCGCCCCCGTCGTCCAGCCCGCTCGGGAGGCGTTCGACTTGCGGCCGCGATCGGCGGCTGCAGCCAATGATGCGATTCTCGACCGGCTGGAGCGGATGGCGGAGTCTGGGCGACTTCGGCCTGGGCGGCGATTGCTGCAGGTCGGAGCCTCGCCGATGACCGCCCGCTTGGGGGCTTTCGCCGAGCGCCGAGGGCACGGGCTGAATGTCTACGATCCCGACGTCCGCCGCCTGGAGCGCGCGCGGCGGCGGATCGAACATTGGGCGGAAGCGTCGTTCATCGCGGAACTCGACGCGCTGGCGGATAGTTCGTGCGACCTTGTCCTGAGCTCTGGAGGACTCTCGCGCATTGGCGCGGGGAGCAAGGCTTTTGGCCGGCTCGTGGAGAAACTTGCGCCGGACGCCGGTCTTCTTGCGATCGAGCCCGCGCCTTCACTCTTCCAGTCCCTTCTCTTCGGGCTGGACGATGGCGCGCTCGATGACGAGGATTTTCGTCCGCGCGACGCCGAAGAGTGGCGCAGGCGCCTCATGCGATCCGGCCTCGGTTCAATTGCTGCATCCCTGCGGGTTTACGGCGGCCAAAACGCGGTCGAGATCGTGGCGCGCGCTCTGAAACCGTCCATGATCGAGACAAGTTTCGACGGCCGCGCCATCGACATCGTCATTGCTGGCGAAGGCGCGAGAACCCACGCCTTCGCCGCCGCAGTCAGCGAAAGGCTTCTCGCGCGCGGCGCGCGAGGGCGCCTCGTCCGCGGCGCCGAGACGATCCGAGGACGCGAAGCGGATTCGGTTGTCTGGCTCCTCGGCGATTCAGGCCAGGACGAAGTTGGTCGCGTCGCCTCGCGGTGCCTTGCGCTGAAGCGGCTCTTGACCGACTACGGGTCGACGAATGTCCAGGTCTTCGTGCCGATCGACGGCGCGCAGGACGCGAGCGCCGAGGCGATAGCAAGCTTTTCAAGGACCCTCGCAAACGAGGCGCCCGCGCTCGACATCCATCGTGTGGAAATTCCAGGCTTGGCGCCCGAGGCGGCGGACAGACTCGCTTCGCTCGTCCTGTCCGGGACGGCCGAGACGGACATCGCGATCCGAAAGGATAAGGTCGAGGTTCTGCGCTACGCGACCCCCGCGGTGGACGAAGGGGCGAGCTTGCTGGCGAGAGAAGGGCTACGGCTCGAACAATCGCCGGAGGGAGGCCTTGACAAGCTCAGGTGGCGGCCGGCGGTGCGCGCTGCGCCGAAGACGGGGCAAATTGAAGTCGAGGTCGTCGCCGCTGGCCTCAATTTTCGCGACGTGATGTTGACGCTCTCGCTCCTGCCCGACGAGATGGTTGAAGAGGGATTCGCGGGGCCAACGCTTGGACTGGAATTTTCTGGACGAGTGGTCCGCATTGGTCCCGGGGTCGAAACTTTTCGGATCGGCGATCGAGTCATCGGCTTTCACGGCGGCTCGTTCAGCTCCCACGTCACTGTCGACCTCGACCACGTGGCCCCTATTCCAGCTTCGATCACGTTCGAGGCGGCGGCGACGATCCCGGTGGCCTTCCTGACCGCGTTTTACGGCCTCATCGCGTGCGCGAACCTGGATGCGGGCGAGTGGGTCCTCATCCACGGCGGCGCGGGCGGCGTCGGCCAGGCCGCGCTCCAGATCGCGCGGCAGCGAGGCGCTCGCCCGATCGTCACGGCAGGGTCGGCGGCGAAGCGCGAACTCTGCCTCGCGCTGGGCGCGGAACACGCCTTCGACTCACGCTCAGCCAAGTTCGTCGATGACGTCATGCGCGTGACGGGGGGACGAGGCGTCGCCGTGGTGCTCAATTCGCTTAGCGGCGAACTGATGGAGCGGAGCATCGGTCTTCTGCAGCCGTTCGGCCGCTTCGTCGAACTCGGCAAGCGCGACTATCAGGCCAACACCTCCATCGGATTGAGGCCGTTCCGGCGCAATTTGAGCTACTTCGGCGTCGATCTCGACCAGCTCTTGAGCGCACGGCGCGAGTCCGCCCGGGGCCTCTTCGCGGAACTGATGAAAGGCTTCGAGCGGGGAGACTTTGTCTCGCTCCCCTACTCGCTATTCGACCAGGAGGAGGTCGTGGAGGCGATGCGGCTCATGCAGCAGTCGGGGCATATCGGCAAAATCCTTGTGCGGCCGCCGCAGGCTACGCCCGCGGCGGATCCCCAGAGGCGCGCTCAGTTCGCGGTCGCGCCCGACCGCACTCATCTCATCGTTGGGGGTTTGGGCGGATTCGGTGCGGAAGCCGCAAAGTGGCTTGTGAGCTGCGGCGCGCGACATCTCGTGCTCGTCGGCCGCTTCGGCGCATCGACAGAGACGGCTCGCGACGCCGTCGCCGCCATGCGCGCGAATGGCGCGGTAGTGCGCGTCGAAAAGGTCGACTTTGCGGACTCGACCGCGGCGGACGCCCTGCTCGCGGACGTTCAGCGAACGATGCCGCCGCTCGGTGGCGTTATGCACGCCGCGATGACGCTTCACGATTCGATCATCGCCAATTTGGACGAGAGGCGGCTTATCGAGGTCTTGCGCCCCAAGATCGCGGTCGCCGAGAACCTGGACCGCCTGACAAGAAGCCTTAAGCTCGATTACTTCGTGCTGTTCTCCTCCGTGACGACCATCCTCGGAAATCCGGGGCAAGGCGCCTATGTCGCAGCAAACGGCTACCTCGAGGGAGTCGCACGGCGGCGGCGAGCGGCGGGATTGCCTGCCTTGGCGGTGGCGTGGGGCGCGATCGCGGACGCCGGCGTGCTCGCGCGTTCGGCGGCGAGGCGCGACGCCATCGCCGCGCGTGCCGGCGTGAGGGGCATGGAGGCCAAAATCGCGCTCGACCTCATGGCGGAGGCGCTCGCCTCGGAGGGCGCGCCTCCGGCGGACGGCGTGCTGGCGATTTCGGACATGAACTGGTCCGCGGCGCGATCCAACCTCAAGATCCTCGGGTCGCCGACCTACCGGCGCCTTCTCAATGGGCTGGAAGTGGACGAGGCTCAGACGCGCGCCGGAATGGACCTTCGCGAGATCGCCCGACGGCTGCCGCCGGATGAGGCCCGGCGCGAGATCGCCGACATCGTCGTCGAGGAGTTGGCGCGCATACTACGGCTCCCGCGCGAGGACGTCAGCAAGTCGAAGCCCCTTTCCGAAATCGGCCTCGATTCGCTGATGGCGGTGGAGCTCACCCTCGCTTTGCAATCGAGGCTCGGGTTGACCGCTTTGCATGGCGAGAGCGCGGGCGCTTTCACCGTCGTTGAGTTCGCGGCGCGCATTTTCTCCTCTGAGCTGAGCGGAGATCCCACCAACGCGATCGTCTCCGCCAGTTTGGCGGCCCGCCACCTTGAGGACTCGGAACGCCAATCCGTGGTCGAACACGTCGCCCGCATGGAAAACATCGAACCAGATAAAGTTTCGACGCAGAGCGCCCAAGGTGAGGGATGAAGCGGCCTCTCGCCTACGACATCACACGCCTCATCACTCGTATTTTCGCCCGCACCCCCAACGGCATCGACCGGGTGGACTACGCGTTCGCCGAGTACGTCCTGTGCGGGAACGCGCCAAGGCGCTCGGGGCTAATGATGACCCCGATGGGCCCGCGCGTCGTTCCGCTTGAGGCCGTGCGCGAGGCCATCGAGAACATCCGCAAGCATTGGGGGGAGGACGTCGATCCCGAGTCGGATCCTCATTTCCTCGCGGTGGCGGCTGCCCTCAAGCATTCGTCGCCGAAATTCTTGAGCATTTCGGCACCGCGCCGCGGGCAATACGCGGACGCTTTCTCCTGGATGCGGCGGCGCGGGATTCCCTTGGGCGAGCACCCAAGCCGATTTCTCGACGGGGGCGGTGTCTACCTCAACGTTTCCCAGTTCCCTCTGAGCGTCCCAAGCTACTTCCGATGGCTCGGCGGAAGCCGCCACGTCGACGGCGTCTTCTTCATTCACGATCTCCTGCCGCTCGAGACGCCGGAATACTTTCGCCCAGCGGAGCGGTTCCGCCACTTGCAAAGATTGAAGACCGTCGCGCGACACGGGCGCGGCGCGATCGTGTCGAGCGCGATCACCCGCAAATCGCTCATGCGGCAAATGGCCGCCATGGGGCGGCCCGACATGCCGATCATGATCGCGCCAATGCCGGCCGATCCGGTCTTCAGCGCCGAGAACGGATTCGACGAGGCTCTTGCCGCGACGCCGTATTTCGTCATCTGCGGAACGATCGAACCCCGAAAGAACCATCTGCTTATCCTGCAAGTCTGGCGCGACCTGGTTTCGCGGATGGGACGGGCGGCTCCAAAACTTGTCCTGATCGGCGAGCGCGGCTGGGAGAACGAGCAGGTCGTCGACCTCCTCGAACGAAGCCCCGCGCTACAGGGACGAGTCGTTCGAGTCTCCGGCTTGAGCACGCCGGCTCTCAAGAAACTTCTGCTTGGTTCGCGCGCGCTTTTGATGCCGTCCTTCGCAGAAGGCTACGGGTTGCCGATAGTCGAGGCCATGGCCGCCGGCGTTCCGGTTGTCGCCTCCGACATTCCGATCTTTCGGGAGATCGGACATGGTCGATTGTCGATGATCGACCCGACCGACGGACCGGCTTGGCGCGAGACGATCCGCCGCCGCATGTCAGCCGAGAGCCCAGTGGCGACGCCCGGCGGAAACCCGAAACAATGCGGGCCAGATTGGCCGCGGGTCTTCGAACAAGTCGAGGAATTTCTAAGCAGCCTATCCGGGAACGGCGATCAGGCCTGACGCGCAAGCTGCGAGACGGTCCGGTAGGTGTTGACGGCGAAGAGACCGATCAGAACGAGACCCAGAATCCCGACGGACACATCGTAGCGGGAGAACTCCCTTCCCAGGAGGGTTATCGGCAGAGGGCCGAGCAGGAACATCGTCGTGTTCAGCGACACCATGATGAGCCGAAGCTCTGTTGGACCGAAGCCGAGAAACGACAGGCGCAAGGCGCCCGACACCTGATGGGACAAGAAGACGAACAGGGCGAGCAGCAGATAGCCCACGAGGGTGAACAGCGCGACTTCCATGCTGACGAAGGGCGAAAGCCCAAGGCCGATCGTGATGAGGAGATTGCTGCCGGCGTCGACGGAGTGGTCGAGGAAAAATCCATATCGGTGTCGTTCGAGCTTGCGATAGCGGGCCAGAGAGCCGTCGAGCGAATCGCCGAACCAATTGAGGATGAGGCCGAAGCTCGCAAGAAAGAGGAACGCGTGGCTCAAGTTGCTGGCGACGTAGCCAGCCGCAGTCACGACCGCTCCAATAAATCCGGCGGCGGTCAAACGGTCGGGCGTAACCCATTGAGGCGACGCCTCGCAAAGATGGTCGAGCACGCTGCGTTCGCGGCGCGCCAAAATGCTCGCCTGAATCCGCATCGGAGGGACGAACGCGCCGAGGCTCGCCGCCACCTTCGCGCTCGCGAAACCGCGGCCGGTATCGGCAATCGTCATGACGCTCCCCAACCCAGTAGCCTGCTCGAGATTCTTGCCTTTGTTTCCCTAAGGGGACTTTAATGTTCCGCCTCGCTTTACGCAACGGCGCTTTAAATCAAGTTGAGTTTATTGCAATGCCGTCGCTGACGCCGGCGTCTTTTTTCGTGCTGGCGCCAAAAAGGATCTGCCGTCACTTGGGCGGCTCCAGCTCCCGAAATCAGTAGACGAAGGACAGAAGCCGCCAGGTTCGGGCCCGGTACGCTTCGTAATCCGCTCCGAAAGACTCGCTCAAGAGGCGCTCCTCCGCACGGATTCGCGCCAGGACGACGAGCAGCATGAGAGCGGTGATGGCGAGGCCGACGCCGGAGCGGAAAGCCAGCACCCAGCCGACCGCGCTGATCAGCAGGCCCAGATAGCTTGGATGACGGATGTTCCGGTAGAGACCGCCGGTCACGAGCCGGTGATCCGGTTGAATGGCGACGAGGCCGCTGAAGCGCTTCCCCAAAGCGAACACCGGCGTCAGCCGGAGCACGCCGCCAAGCGCGAACAGGGCGACGCCGAACCATCGGACTCCCTCGCCTCCGAACGTCAGGACGTCGTGACGGTCCATCCAGGCGGGCAGGTAAGCGTCCAAAAGGCCAAGGACGCTGAAGGCGGCGATCACCCAGCGATTCGACCGGTCCTCACGCCGCCGCCGCCGACATGGCCCTCCGAGAAGAGCGAGGTTGCTCCGAGCGCGACTGTGATGAGCGCAACGGCATAGGCTGAAGCGATATTGATGTGGGCTGTCCCTTCGGAAAATTCACATTAGAAGCGCAACCACGCGGAGTTGTGTCAGGTTGTAGACACTATTTTTACCGAGAGGGCTTGCCAAGACATGTTAACAACAGCACACTCGACGAAAGGGGACCTAGAACCTCCCGCCGTTCAAGGGGGCGGCAAGGATGGATCGCAGGCTGTCGCTCGACGGATTGCGCGCGCTCGCAATTCTGGTCGTGGTTCTTTACCACGCCGCCAGTCGTTTCTTCCCGGGCGGATGGTCCGGGGTCGACATTTTCTTCGTGCTGAGCGGCTTCCTGATTACGACCGTCTTGCGCCGCGAAATCGAACAAACGGGACGGATCTCCTTCTCGAAATTCTATGTCCGGAGAGCATTGCGCCTTGCGCCCGCGCTGATGTTTCTGCTGGCGTTCGAGGTCGTCCGGTCTCAGTTCGCGTCCGACGGGTCGGAAGCGCTGAGCGCCGTGGCGGTCGCCGCGACGTACGTCATGAACTGGAGCCGGGCTTTTCACCTCTTCCCGCAGGGCGTCCTGGGCCACACCTGGTCCCTGTCGGCTGAGGAGCAGTTTTACCTGATATGGCCAATTACACTGGTTTTGATAGCCGAAAGAGGCGCAATCAAGTGGGTCGCCGCGACGCTCGCGATTGTCATGACTTGGCGAGTAGTGCTGCTCTTTGCCGGAAGCGGCGCGGACCGGATCTACAACGGGTTCGACACCCACTGCGACGGCTTTCTCGTCGGCTGCCTTCTCGGCCTGGTTGGCGTCGAGGCGTGCCGCAATGCGATGGCCGGCTTGGGCGGTTTAGGACGCCATCTGCTCAGCCCGGCCCTTCCTCTCGCTTCGCTGGCGTTGGTCGTCCTTCTGCTGCCATGGGGCGAGGCGACATGCGCGTTCGGCATCGCCTTCGCGAACGCCTGCTCGGGTTGGCTAATCATCGCCGTCTACGGGAACAACTGGCTGGAGCGGCTGCTGTCGTCCACGCCCCTCGCTTACACCGGGAAAATCTCATACGGCTGGTATCTTTGGCACTATCCGGCGCTGAGCCTCGCGCATCGCATCCACTTCGGCGGCTGGCGCCAACATGTCTTCGCCATCGCCGTCATTGGCGGCTCCTATGCGATCGCGGCGCTCTCTTACGCCTATTTCGAAAAGCCGTTCCTGATGTGGAAACGCCGGTTCGAGACGAAGCCGGTCTCCGGGGCGGGCCGACATGTCCCAGTCCTATTGACGACCCGTTTCGGCGCTGAACGCCAGTTGGCGGACGCAAGGCCTTAATTGGCGAGCTTGCGCAAATAGTCCCAGGAGTAGATACCCGTATCGTGTCCGTCGTCGAAGGCGATCTTTATCGCGTAATTGCCGATCGGATCGACGCCGACGATGGCGACGTTCTCCTTACCGGTGACGAGTTTCTTCTGCCCGGGCCCATGGCCCTGGACTTCCGCGCTCGGGCTCTCAACCCGCAGCCGCTCGGCCGTCAGCCGGATCACTTCGCCGTCGTCGTAAACGACCTCCAAAGTTCGGCCTCTGTCGGTGACGGTGATGTCGGTCGGCCAGTACATGCGAAAGACTCGCTTCCTCAGACGATGCGGATGCGCGGCGCGGGCTTCGCGCCGGGCGAGCCGGCTTCCAGCGTCTCGGCGACCCGTCGCGCAATCTCGACGAAGGCCGCGGCGTGGGCGCTCTCGGGCAGGCTCGCCGCCACCGGCCGGCCCTCGTCCGAATTCTCGCGGATGGCGACGTCGAGCGGCACTTCGCCGAGGAAGGGGACGCCTTGCGCCTCGGCCTCGTTGCGCGCCCCGGCGTGCGCGAAGATGTCGGTTCGCCCACCGCAATGCGGGCAGAGGAAATAGCTCATGTTCTCGACGACGCCGATGAGCGGCACTTGCACCCTATTGAACATGGCGATGCCGCGCCGCGCGTCGATGAGCGCGAGGTCCTGCGGAGTCGACACGATCACCGCGCCGGACAGCGGCACGTTCTGCGCCATCGAGAGCTGGGTGTCGCCGGTGCCGGGCGGCATGTCGACGATAAGCGCGTCGAGCTCGCCCCAGACCACCTCGCGCAGAAGCTGATTGAGCGCCGAGATCACCATCGGCCCGCGCCAGATGACCGGCGCCCCCTCCTCGATCAGGAAACCGATCGACATGACCCTGACGCCGAAGCTCTCGAGCGGAATGAGCTTCTGCCCGTCCGGGGCAAGCTCGGGCCGGGCGGTCAGCCCGAACAGCTTCGGCATCGAGGGGCCGTAGAGGTCGGCGTCCAGGACGCCGACCTTGAAACCAAGCCGGCCAAGCGCGACCGCGACATTGCAGGCGACAGTGGATTTGCCGACCCCGCCTTTGCCGGAGGCCACCGCGATGATGCGCTTGACGCCGGGGATGGACGCCGCGGACCGGCCGCCGCCCTGTCTTTGCGGGGGGCCATGGGCGGGGGTCGCGCCGGCCACGGCGCGGGCGGACTCGGCGGTCAGCGTGACGACCGCGCCCGCGACACCCGGCAGCGCCTTGATCGCGGCTTCCGCCCGCTCGCGCATTGGCTCCATCGTCCGGGCCTGCGCCGGGTCGATGAGGATGGCGAGGAAGACTTTGCCGTCGCGGATGGTGAGACCGGAGATCGCGCCCGAGTCGGGCAGCGGCGTCCGCCCGTCCGGGCCCGGCACCCTGGTCAACGCCGCCATCACCTCCTCGCGTGAGGCCATCCTTGCAAATCCTTCTCGCTCGCCCGGGACCTCACTCGTTATTCGCTCTCCCGACCCGGGGCAAACCTGGCGAGGCGGTTCAGCTCCGGCTCCAACAGGAAATCTTGCGCGCTTGACCATGTCGCGACGGACAGCGGCCTTCGCAAGAGGCGCATGGGAGGCTTCGACCCCCGAGCGACGCCGTCGTCACTGGTTTCCTAGGCGCCGATGGCGGGAATTCCTGTTGACGGACAGTTCGGAACAGGAACGCAAATATGGAAACCGACACGAGAGTACGCAATTCCGATCGCGCTATGGGATTTGCATGAAGGATTCAGTCTTGAAATCAGCTTTCGCTCTCGTGGTGGGCGCACAAGGGCTCGAACCTTGGACCCGCTGATTAAGAGACAGCGATAGCCCATTGATGAACCCGGACACGTCAGGACATTTGACGCTACAAATCCCCTTATCTTCCCTTGCATAAGTCGGCACGTCCGCCTATGTCTTAGACAGAGGGTAACGCCCTCAAACAGGGCAATTTCGTTACCCTCGAAGCGCTGGGGTAACGCATGGCGAGGGACTTAACGCAATTCGCGCTCGACGCGCTTAAGCCTTCAGAGAGGCGCCGGGAGGTTCCAGACGGACACGCCCGAGGACTCTTTTACGTCCTACAGCCGAGCGGCGCGGCGAGCTGGGCGTTTCGCTATCGCTTCGGAGGCAAACCCAAAAAGCTCACGCTTGGCTCCTCTGACCTTGGACTTAAGGCGGCGCGCGAGCTGGCGGCCGAAGCAAGGCTTGCGCTGGCGCGCGGGAACGATCCCGCTGCGGTCAAGCGCGAGGCCAAGGTCGCGGCGCGCGCCGCCGCGGCCGAACCGGAGCGCGACCTTGTGGAGACCGTCGTATCGACGTTCATCGAGCGCTACGCGAAGAAACAGACCCGCGAGAAGACTTGGAGGGAAACCGAGCGCCTCTTGACGCGCGAAGTCGTCGGCGCATGGCGCGGGCGACGCTTGTCGGCGATCAAGCGTTCTGACGTCCACGATCTCCTCGACAAGATCACCGATAGACCCGCACCGATTGTCGCGAACCGGACATTTGCCGCATTGCGCCGCATGTGTTCGTGGGCGGAGGAACGCGGCCTCATTGACGCTTCCCCCTGTGGGAAAGTCCGAGCGCCCGCCCCTGAACAGACTCGCGATCGCATCCTGTCCGATGACGAAATCCGGGTCGCATGGGCGGCCTTCGATCAAGTTGGCTGGCCTTTTGGCCACCTGGCAAAATTGCTCTTACTAAGCGGGCAGCGCCTCAGTGAAGTCGCCGGTATGCACTGGACTGAAGTAGACCTCGGGGCGAAGACATGGACGATCCCGAAAACGCGCGCGAAGAACCAACAGAGCATGTTGTGCCGCTCTCCGAGTCCGCTCTGAGGATTTTGGAGGCGCTGCCCCAGATTGAAGGCGGGCGAACTTCCGTTGGCCTCGTTTTTACGACCAATGGCAAGACAGCTGTCAGCGGTTTCAGCAAGGCGAAAAGGGCCTTCGACAAGGCGATTGATGCCGCCAAACTCGACCATTGGACGCTCCACGATCCTAGACGCTCTTGCGCGTCTGGCATGGCGAGCCTCGGCATCGCGCCGCATATTGTCGAGAGCGTTCTCAATCATCGATCCGGAACGATCAAGGGCGTTGCGCGCGTTTACAACCGATACAACTACCTTTCCGAAAAAACCTCGGCTTTGCAGGCCTGGGGGCGGCATCTCGACACACTCATAAGCGGCGCGGAGGCGGGCAACGTCGTCGAGCTTGCCAAGGCGAGAGGGTGACGCCATGGGGGAAGCAGCAAAGGCGAAGCGGCAAGCGCCTCAGCGGGAGATCGACCGCAATTTAGAGGTTGGCGCTCGAAAACTCGTCGGCCAGTTGGTAGATGCGGCGAGGCAATATCTTCAGTCAAAACTAGCAAAGCAGACCTCAGAGGAGGGCTTGAACGAGCTTGAGTACGCCTTGCGCCAACTTCGCCCGCTTTTCGACGCTCTCGCGAAGTCGATGCAAGATCAGGAGTCTTTGAAACATAAATTTGGATTTCTCTTTCGTTTTGTGGAAGCTATACTCAATATATCGGTATATACTGGGTCGGATACTTTGATTAAGGTTCTTAAAAGCGGGAGCAAAAAGGGGGGAGACAAGGCCGCGCAAATCAATTCGGCCAACGCAGAGGCGCGCTGGCGAAGGTCGACGAGGGCTATTGCCAAAAAAATTTGGCAGGAGGGCGCGGTATCGCAAGACAGGCTCGCAGAGAAAATTCTTCTTACGGGCATGCCCAGCTTGCCCGAGCACAGGCAGGTCAAGCGATTGATTTCTGAGATGCAACAAAATGGTGAACTTCCTCGCAAAAAACTTAGGACATGAAGGGCCTATAGGGGTCTAAACGCCGGCAATTTCGGGTGTAAATCGTCGGCCGGTTTTAACTGGCAAAGGCACCCCAATGTCCGACATTGCTACCGATACCTTGATCCCCGCGCCCCGTTTAGCTCAGCAACTTGGTGTGACGCGCAGGACCCTCGCGCGCTGGATCGAGAATCCGGCGCTCGGTTTCCCGGAAGCGGCAAACATCAACGGGCGCAAATACTTTTCCTGCGCCGCGATCGAGGCTTGGAAGATAAACCGACTTCGCGGCAGTGCGACAAAGGCGTGATGGCAGAGAAATGCCCGACCGTTTGCGCCGGTCGGGCTGATGCAGATGATCTAACAACGACGCAAAATTGTAGACCTCTGTCTTCCGAATCGCAACCTGAAATCGTCCTTACAGGCGTGGTGCCCGTCGCGCGCTTCGGCTCATGGGTGATCCCGAGCGTCGACGCCTCGGCCCTGCGCGCGTCCTGCCTCTGCGTCTTCGCTCGCGTGAGGATGGCGACTTTCGCTGGCCTCCAATCCGGCGAGTCCCGATCCTGCGGCTGCCGCCCATTGTCGGAGGACGAGATCAATCGGCTGAGCCGGGGGCGCTCGGAGCGTGGGCGGAGGCCTCCGGATTGGAGGTCGCAGCGATGAGCGGCGGCCTTCCCACAGAAGCGATCGAGCGCGCTCGCGCGACAAACATCCTCGAAGTCGCGCGACGGGGCACGAGCCTGAAACAGGACTCGCAGCGCTGGTGGAGCGGCCCCTGTCCGAATTGCGGCGGGACTGACCGCTTCATCGTCAATACGATAAAGCGACGGTTCTCCTGCCGGGGATGCGAGGCGCGCGGCGACGTCATCGCCCTGGTGCGGCACATCGAGGGATGCTCCTTCCCCGAGGCAGTCGAGCGGCTCACGGGCGGGCGCTGGCGGCCATCGAGGGGCAGAGAGCCATTCATCTGCGGGAACGGCTCCGACGCCGCTCCCGAGGCTCCTGACGACGCCAATCGCAACCTCGGCCCCGCGAGGCGGATCGCTTCTTCGATCATCCCGCCGATCGGCACGCCCGGCGCCGCCTATCTGCGCGACGTCAGGAAGATCGACGTCGCCGCGATCGAGGACATCCTGTGGCGGACGGACGCCATCGGCTGGCATCCGTCGGTCTATTTCAATGCGCAGGAATATCCCCGGCGTGGAGATCCTCCCCATCCGCTCCATGGGCAGCGGCTCGGCTGCATCATCGGGATCATGTCCGACGCCACGACCGCCGAGCCGACCGGCGCCATCTCCCGGACGTACCTCGCGCCCGACGGAACGAAAGTTGGAAAGGCGAAAACGCTCGGCGCGCCGCGGGGAATCATCCGCTTGTCGCCCGACGACACGGTTGAGGGCGGCCTGTTTATCGCCGAGGGCCTGGAGACTGCGTTGAGCGGCATGGCGATCGGCTTGCGACCGATGTGGGCTTGCGGCGACTGCGGCCTCATGGCGAGTTTCCCCTATCTTGTCCGGCGTCGAATCGCTGACCGTCATCGCCGACAATGACTCGGACGGGAAAGGCGAAAAAGCGGCGCGGGAAGTCGCGGCGCGATGGCGCGCGGCCGATCGGGAAGTGAGGCTTTTTCTGGCGAAAACGGAAGGCGAAGACCTCAACGATGCGTTGAAAGGCGTCCTACTATGAGAGGCGAAAGCCCGGAGGAAATCCTCGCAAGGGCGGGCGTCTCTCAGATGACGCTGGATGATCCGCCGCAGCGCGCGCGCCCCAACGGCGACGAGCCGCCGCGATGGAACGGAGCCCCGCCAAAGGTCAGGCCGAACTTCCGCATCTTGGCCTTGTTCTGCGCCGAGTTTCGCCCGATCTCCTACGCTGTCGCGGGCATCATGCGCGAGGCGAGCCTATACACGCTCATCGGGCGCACCGGCGAGGGCAAGACAGCGTTTCTCGTCATCCTTGCGCTGGCCATCGCCCTCGGCCTCGGCGAGAAACTTATCGGACGAAAGGTAAAGAAGGGCCGCGTCGCCTTCTGCACCGCGGAGAACCCCGACGATCTCAGAATGCGCTTCATGGTCGCCTGTTGCGTCCTCAACCTGGACGTGAGGGCGATCGGCAGCGACATCGTGATCTCCGACAATCGCGTCGCGCCTGAGGACATCATCGAGTGGGCCAAGGATGCGGGCGAAGAGTTCACGCTTGTCCTCGTTGACACTTGGCAGGCTTATTTCGATGGGCGCGAGCCGAACAACAATGCCGAGGCCGTTAGCTTCACCCGGCGCTTTCGGCCGCTGGCCGCGCTCAACGGACAGCCCGCCGTCATCATCGCCGCGCACCCGCCAAAGCAAGCGCAGAACGACGCCTTGTTGCCGTATGGCGGCGGCGGCACGCTCAACGAAGTGGATGGCAACTTCACCTTTCGCCGCGACGAAAACGGCCTCTACTGCCTTCACTGGCTCGGCAAAATCCGGGGGCTCTCCTTCGACCCGCTGCACTTCCGCATTGACAAGCTCGACTCGCCCGACGTCCTCACCGTCGAGGGCGACCGGGTGAAAACGCCCGTCATGTTCCCAGTTGGAGACGCGGCCGTCGAAGAGCGCGGCGAGGCGTTCGCGAAGCTCGACCTTGCCTTGCTCAAGGCGATAGCCGCCGATCCGAACGGCTCGGAGCGCAAATGGTCTTGTGCGGCCGGCTGCAGCCGGCGCGCCGCTCAAGCCGCTCTCGGCACGCTGAAACGTGACCGGCTTGTGATCATGAAAGCGCGACGCTGGCGGTTGACGAAAGACGGTGAACGCATTGCGAACGAAGGTGCGGGCCAAGGGCGGGCCGACGATGAGGTCTGAATCCTTGGAAACCCCAATGTTTCTGAGGCTGGCCCGCTGGCCCAGCCCGCCCCGTGGCCCTGCGGGCCAAGGCCCGTTGAGCGCTGGCCCGGCCCGTCCGGGGCCTATGAAATAGGCCCGGCGGCCAGCAAGCGTCACGGCGCGCACCAAATCGAGGCCACCGTCCAGCCTCTCGTCGGCAAGAAAAAAGGTCGCCTTGCGTGCGCGGGCTGAAGTGCATCGTGGGCGCCATCGAAGGCGAGCGCCATCGGCAAACGGCGCGCCGCACCTGCCGGACGTTGCCGCGCCGCACCTTTTCAAGTGTCATGATCAGCAGAATGCCCGCCGGACCGTCCTGGCGGGTGTAGAGCGTGCCCTGGTACCAGTCCCACGCCGCGTCGAGCACCGTCTGGCTCTCGGCTTCCGCTGAGTCCTTGATCGGATCGTCGATGATAATGACACGGGCGCCCATGCCGGTGATCGATCCACCTATGCCGGCGCTGCGGTACGAACCGCCTTTCTTGACGATCTCGAAGAGGCTGCTCCCCGGCGTCGGCCCGGTCACCGCCTCGGCGATCGTGGCCACGATCCAGGACATGGGCGACTTCGCCAGCGGGCGCGAGTTCGCCGCCTTCCTCGGCTTGACGCCACGCCAGAGCTCGACCGGCGGCAAGCCACGGCTCGGGCGCATCACCAAGATGGGCGACCGTTACCTGCGCGAGCTGCTGGTCGTCGGCGCCTGCGCGACGCTCCACCACCGCAAAGGCGATAATGATGCTCTGCGTCTGTGGGCGAGCGGGATGCTCGAGCGCAAGACAGTCAAATACAAGTTCAAGCTGACTGCGGTCGCGCTCGCCAACAAGGTCGCGCGCATCGTCTTCGTGCTGATGACGAG
>DATJXI010000111.1:0-15652 GCA_035500275.1 Roseiarcus sp.
CGAGTTGCGGATCGCCTCGACGGTCTCCTTCAGATAGTCGTCGCCGAGCTTGATGACCGAATGGTCGAGGCCCGACTTGGGATAGGCGCAGGCCTCGTTCCCGATCGCCTTGGCGCCGGACGCCGACATCCCGTGCATGTCATGGCACTGGTCGGGCGAGATCCATGTGAAGCCGGGAAGGCCGCCCTGAAGGTCGGCGGCGAAGCCGTCGTAGGGCATGAGCTTCGCCATGCGCTCCGGCTTGTCAACGAAGCCGGAGAAGTAGACGAACGGATTGTGCTTCTGCGCGTAGAGCTTGGCGATCACTTTGCCCGAGGCGTCCATCGGCCAGTATTCCACGAGCTTATGGTCGGCGGGCATCCCCTGCATGTAGACCTTCCAACTCACCCCCGCCTCGTCGAACCGGTCGATGAGCGTCTTCCCCGGAAAGAGATGCGCGGTCTCGGCGGCCTCTCTCTCCTGGTCTTCCGTCAGCAACTGGCCGGCCATCGGCTTCTCTTCCGCGTCCGGGACGAACTCTTCCGGCTTGCATTTGACGTCCGCCCCCGCCTTGCAGTCGTCGTGGACGCCCATGAAGTCGCCGCCGATGAGCGCGAGGTAGTTGGGCAGGCTCGGATGGGTGACGCCGTAATATTGCGTGGCGTAGCGTACGCCCTTTTCCTTGATGAGGGCGTTGAGGAACGGCGTGTCCTCCATGTTGCCGAGGATCGTGTCCGTCCCGTGGTTCTCCATCATGATGAGGATGACGTGCTTCGGCGCTTTAGCAATGGCGGGCGCGACGCCGGCGAGGAGAACGGCGGCGGCGAGAGCTGACAGGGAGCGGAAGCGCATGTTCGGGACCATCATCGTTTGAGGAATGGGCTTTAGCAAACCGATCGGCTAGCGCCCATAGATGACAGGTCCGTGACTCCGGCGAAAGCGCTGGATTTCGTAGGCCGACAGGCCGGCCTTCAGGGTCCGCCGACGCGTCCCGCCTCCCAGCCGATGATCGCCTGCTTGCGCGCCAATCCCCAGTGGTAGCCGGTGAGCGCGCCCGAGCGACCGAGCACGCGATGGCAGGGCACGACGAACGAGATCGGGTTCTTGCCGACCGCCGCGCCGACCGCGCGCGCCGCCTTCGGCTTGCCGAGCTTGCGGGCGATATCGGAATAGGTGGTCGCGCGCCCCATCGGCACGGCAAGCAGCGTCTCCCACACCCGCACCTCGAAATCGGTGCCGATCATGACGAGGCGCAGCGGCTGGTCGGGCCGCCAGAGCGCGGGGTCGAATGCGCGGGCGGCGTAAGTCGCCGTCGCCTCGCGGTCGCGCACGAATTGCGCGCGCGGCCAGCGGCGCGTCATGTCGGCGAGCGCCTTGGCGCGGTCGTCGTCCACGAAGCCGATTCCGGCCAAGCCGCGCGGCGCCGCCACCACAATCGCCTCGCCGAAGGGGGAGGCGTGGAAGCCGTAGCGCAGCACGAGGTCGTCACGCCGGTAGTCGCCCGGCGTCAGCGCCTCGTGGGTGACGAAGAGGTCGTGCAGCCGGCTCGGGCCCGAGAGGCCGACGTCGTAGGCGGCGTCGAGCACGCTCGCCGAATCCCGCAAGAGCTCGCGGGCGCGCTCGATCGTGATCGCCTGCAAGAACGCCTTCGGCGTGAGCCCCGCCCAGCGCTTGAAGAGGTGCTGGAAGTGCGAGGGCGATAAGCCCACATGGTCGGCGACCGCCTCGATCGACGGCTGCTCTCGCCAGCGCGTCGAGATGAACTCGATGGCGCGCTTGACTGCGGCGTAGTCGGAGGCGACGGGGGGCGTGGGCGTGTCGAGCATTGGCAAGTCCGATCTTGCGAGACCCCCGCCCGCTCGGGCGACCGGGCCTCTGCGCCAAAGATCGCCCATGCCCGCATCCCGCGCCACCCGAAAGCGACGGCGCAGGAGTTGCAAAAGAGAAAGGCCGCCAGACGGCGGCCTTTCGAAGCAGCCGTCTTGACTTCAAGCTCACGCGGCGATCGAGATCTTCCTTCGCGAGGAGCGGTAGCCGGTGAAGCCGAGCGCGGCGAAGCCAATCGCCATCATCGCCCAAGTCTCCGGCTCCGGAACGCCGCTTGTGTGGGTGAAGGTGTAAAGCCCGGGCGCCTGACTCACTTCGAAGTCGTCGCCGGTGTCTTGTCCGTACGGGTCGCCGCCCTGGAGCACCCAGGAATCGACCACGACGCCAAAGGGGTTGGTGCTGAAGACGCCGGAATGAATATCAGCGTCGTTGACCGACCAGGCGGCGTTGTAGCCGTCGCTGAACGCGCCGGCGATGTCGACTTCGATGCCGGGCTGAAGCGAACCGTATGGTCCGTTGAAGCCGCCCACATTGCTGGACTCGTAACTTGTGCCGAAAACGAAGCTTTGGCCGGGCGCCAGCGTAACATTGTTGAACGACAACGAGTAATCGCCTGCAAATTGACTAACCGCCACGTCGCCGAGCGTGCCGACGAAAGTTGTGTTTCCCACGTTGGTGAAGGTGATGAAGCTGGTGTCCGGTTGGCCGGAATATGGGCCTTGATTATCCGGAGGAGCATCGAACTGGTACGAGGTCATCACCTGAATGCTATCTACTACGGCTGCTCGCGCTCCGGACGCCGCGATGATCGCGAGCCCAGCAACGGAAAGAGCGACAGAGACTGTGCGAACCGACATGTTCCCCCTCCACTGATCTACAACGTCAGCATATTCAGCACATTCTCAGAGAAGTCAACATCGATAACAATATGTTGATTCTGGCGCGCTTTTCGTTTGCGACGGCGCCTGCCTATCGTCTTGGAATCTCGTCTTTTCAGAGGTTTAGAGAGAACGTCTGCTGGCCGTTCAGCTTAAAAGCGAAGGCCCACTTGCAGGGTCGCTTGCGATAAGATATATCTTCTTAGACATATCGTGGATATGTCATGATAGCTACGAAGGAGACCATTCATGTTCGGACATCATCATCATATCGGCCATCGCGCGCGCGAGCGCTGGCGCGGGCGTTGCGGCCCCGAGGGTTTTTCCCGCTGGAGGGGGTCCGGCGCCGGCTTCGGCGGGCGCGAGGGCCGCATGTTCGACGGCGGCGAATTGAGGTTCGTCATTTTGGCGCTCGTCGCCGAAAAGCCGCGTCACGGCTACGAGATCATCAAGGAGCTTGGCGATCGGGTCGGCGGCGGCTATTCGCCGAGCCCCGGCGTCGTCTATCCGACGCTGACCATGCTCGAGGAGATGGGCTACGCGCGCGCCGAGCAGGACACGGCCGGGCGCAAGCTCTATTCCGCGACGCCGGAGGGCGAGAAGATCCTCGGAGAGAACAAGGCGCAGGTCGACGCGATCTTCGCCCGCTTCGAGGGGGAGGAAGATGCGAATTCGCCCGGCATCGGCTCGGTGTTCCGCGCCATGATGAACTTGCGCGCCTCCACGCGGCTGCGCCTGCGCGGCGCGCGCCCGGAGCAGGTCCAGGCGATCGTCGACGCGCTCGACGCGGCGGCGAAGACGATCGAGAAGATCTGACCCCCTCGCCCGACCGGGAGACGGGTTCGAGGCCCTAATACCCCCGCTCCCGGTCCACCACGTTCTTGAGCGCCTCTCCGCGCTCGAACGCCTCGATCTGCCTGGCGATGGGGGCGACGATGGCTCCGGGCTCCGAGATTGCCGAATTGTGCGGGCTCACGTAGACGGCCGGGTGCGCCCAGAGAGGCGACTCCGCGGGAAGCGGCTCGCGCTCGAACACGTCGAGCGAGGCGCCTTTGAGTACCTGCGCGGCGAGCGCGGCGAGGATGTCCTTTTCAATCTGAAGCCCGCCGCGGCCTGGGTTGATGAGGATCGGCCCGCCGAGCGGACCGTCCTGTTTCAGCTTGGCGAACAGCGAGGCGTTGAGCATGCCGCGTGTCGCCTTCGTCAGCGGCAACAGGACCACGAGCATGTCGGCGCGGGCGAGCAGTGTCTTCAAGCCGGCTTTGCCTGAGAAGCATTCGACGCCGGGGATGGTTTTCGGCGTCGCGCTCCAGCCCGAGACGCGAAAGCCGATGCCCCGCAGCTTCCGCGCCGCGTCGCTCCCCAGCGCGCCGAGGCCGAGGACGCCGACCTCGACGTCCGAGGCCTTCGGCTGATCCCGGTCGTCGGCCCAGACGCGCTCGCGCTGCTGCCGCTCGTAGCGCCTGAGCTGGCGCAAATGGATGAGCGCATGCATGACGACCCATTCGCTCATGCGCGCGACGAGGTCCGGATCGACGACGCGCACGATCGGCGCCTCGGGCAGGTCGGGATCGTCGAACACATGATCGACGCCGGCGCCAAGCGAGAAGATTGCTTTCAGGTTCGGCAGGTCGGCGAGCGAGCCCGGCCGATGGTGCCAGGAGAGCGCGTAGCGGATCGCGGCGCGGTCGAACGGCTCGCCCAGCATGGCGACGCGATGGCGCGGCAGCGCTTTCTCGACGTGCTGCCGCCACGGCCCCGGGTCCCAGCCGGATATGGCGATGAGAATGCTCACGGGTTGGCGGCGATCCGGGCGATGACCGGGTCGGCGCGCTCGGGCTGCGCGTCGCCCAGGCAATAGGCCGCGCGCAGGCGGCGGGCGGCCTTCTCCGCGTCCTCGGGCGCGCGCGCATGAATGCGGGCGAGCGGCGCATCCGGGCCGACTTCGGCGCCGATGGCGGCCAGCTCCGTCATGCCCACGGCGGGATCGATCGTGTCCGATGCGCGCGCCCGCCCGCCGCCGAGCTCGACGACGGCGATGCCGACCGCGCGCACGTCGATTTCCACCACGAACCCACGCCGCTCCGGCGCCGCGTCGACGAGAACAGGCGCGCGCGGCAGCAGTTCGTGCGCGCGCGTGAGGACATCCTTCGGCCCTCCGAGAGCGGCGACCAGGCGCTCAAATCTTTCCGCCGCCGCGCCCGTATCGAGCGCCCTCTGCAAGCTGGCCGTCGCAGTCTCCGCGTCCTTCGCAAGACCGGAGAGCGCGAGCAATTCCACGCCGAGCGCGAGCGTCACGCGGTGGAGGCGCCCGTCACGCTTGGCGCCCGTTAGGTAATCGACCGCGTTGCGCACCTCGACCGCGTTGCCGGCGGCGCTAGCGAGCGGCACGTTCATGTCGGTGATGAGCGAGACGGTCCGCAGGCCGGCCGCGCTCGCGACATCGGCGATGCTGGCGGCGAGCTCGCTCGCGCCTTGCAGCGAGGGCATGAAGGCGCCGGAGCCCGTCTTCACGTCCATGACCAGCCCCTGCAGTCCCGCCGCGAGCTTCTTCGACAGGATCGAGGCGGTGATGAGCGCGATCGACTCGACCGTCGCCGTCACGTCGCGGATGGCGTAGAGGCGGCGGTCGGCCGGCGCCAGATCCGCGGTCTGGCCGATGATCGCGCAGCCGACGTCCTTCACGACGCTGCGAAAAAACGCGAGGTCGGGCTGCGACACGTAGCCCGGAATCGAGTCGAGCTTGTCGAGCGTGCCGCCGGTGTGGCCGAGGCCCCGGCCCGAAATCATCGGCACATAGCCGCCGCAAGCAGCGAGCATGGGCGCGAGCATCAACGACACATTGTCGCCGACGCCGCCCGTCGAGTGCTTGTCGAGGATCGGGCCGGGAAGGCTCAAGTCGCGCCAGTCGATAGTCGCGCCCGAGCGCGTTATGGCGCGGGTCAGCGCCACGCGCTCATTGAGCGTCATGCCACGGAAGAAAACCGCCATGGCGAAGGCCGCGGCCTGGCCTTCGGTGACGTCGCCGCTCGTCAAGCCGGCGATGAACTCGCCGATCTCGTCTTCGCTCAAGGTCCGCCCATCGCGCTTGGCGCGGATGATCTCCTGCGGCAGCGTCATGCGGCGCTCTTGTGCCGGCGGATGAAGCCGCGCAGGAGGCGCTTGAGCCTGTCGGCGGCGAGGCGCGCGTATTCCTGCGTCTCGTCGTGGCTCGGATCGCCGCCCGCGAGGCCGGCCGCGTAGTTGGTGACGACGGAGATCGCGGCACAGCGCAATCCCTGCCAGCGGGCGAGGATCACTTCCGGCACGGTCGACATGCCGACGAGGTCGGCGCCGAGGATGCGCGCGGCGCGGATTTCCGCCGGCGTCTCGAAGCTCGGGCCGGAGAACCACATGTACACGCCCTCGTTGAGCGTAACGTCCGCCGCACGCGCTGCTTCATGCAACTCGGCAAGCAGCTTTGCATCGTAGGCCTGCGTCAAGGGCACGAAGCGCTCGTTGCCCTCGACGCCGATGAGCGGGTTCGCGGCGGCGAAATTGATGTGGTCGGTGATGGCGACGAGCGAGGGCGGACGCCATTCCTTGTTGAGGCCGCCGGCGGCGTTGGTAAGCAGCAGCATCTCGCCGCCCAGGCGCCGGAAGCTCTCGATGACCGGGCGCATTACGCTGACGTCGCCGCGCTCGTAATAGTGGCCGCGGCCCTGGAAGAGCGCGACCCTGCGGCCCTCGATCTCCCCAACGACAAGCCGCCCGGCATGGCCTTCGACGCTCGGCACGGGGAAGCCCGGAATGTCGGCGTAGGAGACGACCGTCGCGTCGCGCGCTTCGTCCGCGAACGGCCCGAGGCCGGAGCCCAGCACGATGGCGAGCGGCGGCAGGCGGTCGAGACCGCGGGCTTTCAGCGCCGCAACCGCCGGGTCCGTGACCGAGTTCATGGCCTTCTCCTCGATCGCCTTGCCGCCGGTCTAGCTGCGAAGCCGGCCCTGGCAATAGCGCTCCTGGTGACGTCGAGGGTAGATCCACCGCCACCTGCCTTGGACCTTCGTCACCCATCCGCCAAGCTCAAGCGCGCACGTGCATTGTGCCCTGTCGTGCGCGCTCGAGAAGACTTCGCACCTCGGATCGACGTGGCCGACGGCGGCGGCGGCGGCGGAGGAGGATAGGAAGCAGATTGCGGCCACCGCCGCCAGATGCACACTCGTTTTCACGGCGGGCCCCCTCTCAAGAGCATGGTCGCCCTCTTCAACGCGACCTCAACAAGAAAGCCAAGTGGGAAACGGATTGGAGTTGGCGCTCAACGCCAAATCCGTACCCACGATGCTGGTGGAGCCGGTCGCCGACACCTCATCGATCCAAGAACTTGCGGCTTTCGTTTTAAGCATGAAAGGGCTTTGGAGGCGTTCCTTCCCCGAAGGGCGGTAGCGCCGCCGCAAACCCGCCTATTTCGGCGAGCACGAGAATGAACATTCATTCTCAATGAACGTCCATTCTCAGTCTGGGAAGAGATGTCGTCCCTCACCTCCTTGTCCGCCGTACGGCAAGCGCTCGACGCCGAGCGGCGCGAGCGCATCCTTGAGGCGGCCGAGCGCGCCTTCGCGGCCCACGGCTTCCATGCCGCGACCATGCAGCACGTGGCGGAAGCCGCCGGCATGAGCGCCGGCAACCTCTACCGCACCTTCCCTTCCAAGGAGGCGATCGTCGAAGGCTTGTGCGCGCGCGACCAGCAGGAGCGCGCCGCCAGATTCGCGAAAGCCGCGAAGGTCGAGAGCGTGATGGCCGCCTTCGCGGTGGGCTTGGGGGAGCACATCACCCAGCAGCCCCGGGCGAAGGCGAGGCTGCTGGTCGAAATCTGGTCGGAGGCTGCCCGCAATCCCGTCATCGCGGCCATGTCGCGTGACGTCGACGCGGAAATCCGCAAGCAGATCGAGGCTATGATCGATATCGCGAAGGGGCGCGGCGAGGCCCATCCGTCCGTCGATTCCGCCTTCGTCGCCCGCTTCGTCTTCACCTACGTCGGCGGCCTCTTGAAGCGGTTCGCGCTCGAGCCGGAGTTCGACCCGGAAGCCGAGGCGGCGCAGGCGTTCAGTCTCATCAAGTCGTTATGCGAGGGCGGGCTCACGCCCGCAGCAGGGGAGTCGGTGCCATGAAGGCTTTGCTCGGAACGCTTGGGCTCGTTGCGGTCCTTGCGGCCGGCGCTGCGGGTTACGCGGCCATGCAGCCTTGCGCGGCGCCCATCCAAAAAGCGTGGGCGCTGGGCCTGCCGGTCGGAGCGCCGGAGTGCGCGGCGCTCGCCGCCGCGGCGGCCGAGCCGCCGCCCCCGGCGGTGACGGTCGCGCCCGCCCAGAAGCGGGAGTTCGTCGATCGGTTGTTCGTCTCGGGCACGCTCGTTCCGCGCGAGGAGGCCGAGGTCGGGGCGCGCATCGACGGCCTCTCTATCGTCGAGGTGGACGCCGAGGACGGCGACCGGGTCAAGAAGGGCCAGGTCCTCGCGCGCCTCGACCGGTCACAGCTCGACGCGCTGCTCGCCGCGAACGACGCAGCGATCAATCGCGCCGACGCGGCCATCGCGCAGGCGAAGAGCAACATCGCTCAGGCGAACGCGCAGCTCAAATGGGCCACGAGCGACTACGAACGCGCCCAGAAGCTCAGCGGCGGCGTGATGTCCGCCGCCAGCGTCGAGCAGCGCGAAACGGCGATGGAGACGGCGCAAGCGCAGCTCACCGCCGCCAACAACGGGCTCAGCGTCGCCGAGGCCGACCGCAAGAGCCGGGACGCCGAGCGGCGGGAGTTGCTCATCCGCCTGTCGCGTACGGACGTCCGCGCGCCCGTCTCGGGCGTGGTCAGCCGAAGGTCGGCCAAGCTCGGCGCGATGACGTCCATCGCGGGCGAGCCGCTCTTCCGCATCATCGAGGACGGGGCGATCGACCTCGAGGCCGAGGCGCCGCAGCAGTCGCTGGCCCGCTTCGCCCTCGGCATGCCGGCCGAGATCCGCCTGCCGGGGGTGGCCGAGCCAGTCTCGGGGCAAGTCCGGCTCATCTCGGAGGAGGTCGATAAGGCGAGCCGCACCGGAAAGGTGCGCATCGCGCTCGCCGAAGTCTTGCGCGCGCGGATCGGTGCCTTCGCATCGGGCCAAGTCGAACTTGCGCGCCGCAACGCGGTGAGCGCGCCGACGGCGGCCCTTCAGCGCGACGGCGATGCGGCACGACTTTATGTGGTTCGCGACGGTCGGGTCGAGGAGCGACGAGTCACGCCCGGCATCGTCGAGGGCGACAAGGTGGAGATCAAGACCGGTCTCGCCGAGGGCGAAAGCGTCATCGCGCGCGCCGCCGCTTTCCTGCGACCCGGGGACGTCGTCCGGGCGATGCCGGAGGCGACGGTGGCGGTGGGCGGCTGACGCCCGCGCGCGAAACCCGCACAGAAGCAACCCCCATGCGTCTCAACGTCTCCGCCTGGTCGATCCGGCGCCCGGTCCCTGCGGTGGTGGCCTTCACCGTCCTCACGATTCTGGGGCTCGTCAGCTTCGGGTCGATGTCGATCACGCGCTTCCCCAACATCGACGTCCCGATCGTCAAGGTGGCCATCACCCAGTCGGGCGCCGCGCCAGCGGAGCTCGAGTCGCAGGTGACGAAGAAGGTCGAGGACGCGGTCGCGAGCCTCAACGGCGTCTGGCATCTCATCTCGACCGTCACGGACGGCTCGTCCGTCACCATCGTCCAGTTCAACGTCGGCTCGGTCGACATGGACCGGGCGCTCAACGACGTGAAGGATCAGATCGCCAAGATCAGGGCCGATCTGCCGCGCACCATCAACGAGCCCGTCGTCAGTCGCGTCGACATCGAGGGCCTACCGATCGTCACCTACGCGGCCTCCGCGCCCGGCGTGTCGGTCGAGCAATTGTCCTGGTTCGTCGACGATTCGGTCGCGCGGGAGCTGCAAAGCATCCGCGGCGTCGGCGAAGTGAGGCGCTTTGGCGGCGTCGACAGGGAGATTCGGGTTTCGCTCGATCCGGAGAAGCTGCTTGCGCTTGGCGTCACCGCGGCGGCGGTCAACGAGCAGGTGCGCGCCGACAACATCGATCTCGGCGGCGGCCGCGGCGAAGTCTCAGGCCAGGAGCAGGCGATTCGCACGCTTGCGGGCGCGCGCACGGTCGCCGATCTCGGCGCGCTGCCGATCTCGCTCGAAGGCGGGCGCAAAGTGCGGCTCGACGAGCTTGGCGCGGTCGAAGACGGCGCGGCCGAGCCGCGCACCTTCACGCGCCTCTACGACGAGCCCATCGTCGCCTTCGCCGTCACCCGCGCCAAAGGCGCAAGCGACGTGACCGTCGACCAGGCGGTCGCCAAGCGGCTGCGACAGACTGAGGCCGCGCATCCCGGGGTCAAGTTCACTAAGGTGGACACCCAGGTCGATAGCGAACTCGGCAACTATCACTCGACCATGGAGACCCTGATCGAGGGCGCGCTGCTCGCTGTCGTCGTCGTCTTCCTGTTCCTCCGCGATTTGCGCGCGACGATCGTGACCGCGGTCGCGCTGCCGCTCTCGGTCATCCCGACCTTCTGGGCGATGGACGCGATCGGCTTTTCGCTCAACCTCGTGAGCCTGCTGGCCATCACGCTCGTCACCGGCATCCTCGTCGACGACGCGATCGTCGAGATCGAGAACATCGTGCGCCACATGCGCATGGGCAAATCGCCCTGGCGCGCCTCGCTTGAGGCGGCGGACGAGATCGGCCTTGCAGTCGTCGCCATTTCGCTGTCGATCGCGGCGATTTTTTCGCCGGTCAGTTTCATGGGCGGCATCGCCGGGCAATATTTCCGCCAGTTCGGACTCACCGTCGCCATCGCGGTTCTGTTTTCGCTCCTCGTCGCGCGCTTCGTGACGCCGGTCATCGCGGCCTATTTCCTGCGCCCGCCGCGCCGGCCGGCGCATGGAGACGGGCTGCTCCTCCGATTCTACACGCGCCTCGTCCAGGCCTCGGTTCGCCATCGCTGGATCACGCTCTTCATCGGCGCGCTGATCTTCGCAGCCTCGCTCGCGTCGACGCAGCTCCTGCCGTCCGGCTTCATCCCTGCCGACGACTACGGCCGCGCATTACTCGCGATCGAGCTGCCGCCCGGGTCGCGGCTCGAGGATACGGACCGTGTCACGCGCGCGATCTCGGCGAAGCTGCGCGCCATCCCGGAGGTGCGCTCGGCGCTCGTTTTCGGCGGCCAGATACTTGGCGGCGGCGCTGAGCCGCGCAAGGCGACCTTCGTCATCAACTTCAGCCACAAGTCGGAGCGCGCGGCGACGGAGAAGGATCTCCAGGCGAGGATCGGAGCGCTGCTCGCCGACGTCCCCGACATCCGCTACTGGTTCCTCAAGGACAACGGCCAGCGCGACCTCTCGCTCGTCATCGCCGGCCCCGACATCAACGTGATCAACGACGCCGCGAACCAGATCGCGAGCGAGATGCGCTCGATCCCGATCATTGAGAATCCGATGTCGACGGCCGAGCTGGAGCGGCCCGAGCTGCGCATTGAGCCGGAGCGGCAGGTGGCGGCGGACCTTGGCGTGTCCACCGAGGCCTTGAGCGAGACGATCCGCGTCGCGACGCTTGGCGACATCGACGCCAATCTCGCCAAGTTCAACGCCGGCGACAGGCTCGTTCCGATCCGGGTGCAGCTCAATGAGTCCGCGCGCTCGCGGATGGGGCTCTTGCAGGATTTGCGCGTGCCGACTGCCGGCGGCGGGACGACGCCGCTCTCGGTGGTCGCCGACTTCTCGATCAGCCACGGGCCGACCGCGATCAACCGCTACGATCGCTCCCGGCGCGTGACGGTCGAGGGCGACCTGCGCGGCGACGCCGCGCTCGGGCAGGCGCTTGCTGCGGTGCGCGCGCTGCCGACCGCGAAGAACCTGCCGCAGGGCGTCGAAATCCGCGAGACCGGCGACGTCGAGGTGATGAGCGAGGTGTTCGCCTCTTTCGCCGCGGCGATGGGCGCGGGGCTGATGATGGTCTATGGCCTGCTCGTGCTGTTGTTCGGCAGCTTCCTGCAGCCCGTCACTATTCTCCTCTCGCTGCCGCTGTCGATCGGAGGCGCCATCGTCGCGCTCCTCCTGACTCACAACGCGATATCGATGCCGGTCGTCATCGGCATTCTGATGCTGATGGGAATCGTGACCAAGAACGCGATCATGCTGGTCGATTTCGCAGTCGGGGAGATCGCGGGCGGGAGGCCGCGGCTTGAAGCGCTGGTCGAGGCGGGCAGGAAGCGGGCGCGCCCGATCGTGATGACGACCATCGCCATGGCGGCGGGCATGGTCCCCTCGGCGCTGGGCTTGGGCGACGGCGGCGGCTTCCGGTCGCCCATGGCGATCGCGGTCATCGGCGGCCTCATCATGTCGACGCTTCTGTCGCTCGTCTTCGTGCCGGCCGTGTTCACCGTGCTCGACGACCTCGGGCGTGTGGTCTGGCGGCTGTTCGGCCGCCTGTTCGGGGAGCCGGAGGAGGAGCCCGCGGCCGAACGCCCGCAGGCGGCACCGAACCGGGCGGTCGCGCCGGAGTGACCGCCCGGGCGCCTCGGCGCTATTCGTTCGGCGCCGCGCCGAAGACCTTGTTGACGATCGTTGCCTGCTCGGCGTCCACGACAAACCTGGCTTTGAAGCCGTCGCGCCGCGCTGCGAACGCCTCCCGGCGGAACACCTCGCCTCCGCCGTGCAGCGCCGTGTCAATCGCCGCCACGCCGGCGGCCGCGGCGGCCAGCAACGTCATGTCGCGCGCCAGGCGCAGCGGTCCCACGTAGCCGCCCGACGAATGCCGGCAAGCCTGGGCGCCGGCGTCGTGGCGCAGCGCCTCCGCGTCCCAGGCGATCCCCACGAGACGGGCGCTCGCTCCTGCGCAGGCGGGCAGACGGAGCACGCCCTCGGCCGCATCGGCGACCGCGACGATGCGTGTCGCGCCGTCCTCGAGGTCGAGACGGGCCTCGCGCACGGCGAGCTTGACCGAGAGCTGCTGAATGCTGGGAGCGCCGAGCACCCGGGGGAGGACGATCGCAACCGGCGCGCCGGGCATGACGGCGTCGAGGTCGAGGTCGGTCTCGCCGTCGCCGAGCGGATTGACCCGGACCAGAAAAGTCGGCCCGCCATCCCGTCCCCGGGTTTCTTTAAGCAAACGCGCCGCTTGGGCGCGGGCCGCCGCGCGCGCGGGCGGGGCGACCGCAAGGTCGACGACGACGGCGTCGGCACCGCTCGTCAGCGCCGCCTCGAGGCTCGCCTCGTCGTCGCCGGGCGCGAGGATAAGCGAGCGCATCGCTCTTCAGATCGAGACAGTCTCGGGCGCGCGCCGCTTCATGAAGGCGGTGCGCCGACACTCGGCGACCAGCGTCCCATCCTGCTTGAAAGCGCGATGGCGGAATTCGACGAGGCCCGCGTCGGGACGCGACTTCGACGTGCGCGTCGCAAGCACATGCGTCTCGGCGCGCACCGTCTCGCCCTCGAACAGCGGCGCGGGAAACACGACGTCGGTCATGCCGAGATTCGCGATCGTCGTGCCGACCGTGATGTCGTTGACCGAAATGCCGATCATGAGCCCAAGCGTGAAGAGCGAGTTCATGAGCGGCTTCCCCCATTCCGTCTCGGTGGCGCAGAAATGCGCGTCGATGTGCAGCGGCTGCGGGTTAAGCGTCATGTTCGAGAACAGCATGTTGTCCATCTGCGTGACCGTGCGCGTCAGGCGATGGCGGAAGACCTGGCCCACGGAAAAGTCTTCGAAATAAAGTCCGCCGCGCGGGTGGGGGATCGGGTCCGTCATCGAATTCCTTGCGAGTCTTATGGCGGCGTTAACGCGTCGTTTACCATCATTGAAGAAGCATTTGCCCATCAATAGCTCAAGAGAGTCGAATCAGTTTTGCGCTCGCTTGCCACCATCGACAGTCCGTCCCCGCCAGCGGCGCCGTCTTTCGCGAGGGCGTTTCTCGCCTGGGCGCGCAAGGCGAACGACGAGCAGCGGGCGGACGCGGCGAGCGCGATCGCCCGCGCCTATCTGCACAGCGGGCTGACGCCTGAGCAGCGCGACGAGGTGGCGGTCGTGATGACCGTTCTGCTCGACGATCGCAGCGTTGCGGTCCGGCGCGCCCTCGCCGAGGCGCTCGCTCCGGCGCGTGAGACACCGCGGGCGATCGCGGTCGCCCTCGCCAACGACGCCTCCGAGGTCGCTGCGCCCCTCCTCGCGCGCTCGCCGGCGCTCACGGAAGCCGAGCTTGTCGATTGCGTGGCGCTCGGCGACGTCGTCGCCCAATGCGCCATCGCGCGCCGCCGCGGGCTTGGGCCCGGGCCCGCCGCGGCGCTCGCCGAGGTCGGCGAGCGTGACGCGGCGCTGGCGCTTATCGAAAACCCGGGCGCCGATCTTACCGAGGGGGCTTTGCGGCGCATTGTCGAGCGCTTCGGCGACGGCGCCGACATCCGGGAGGCGGTTTGCCGGCATCGCGCCTCCCCTGCGAGGCTCAAGGCGGAGATTGCGATCGCCAACGCCAAGGCGCTGACCGAATCGGCCGGAGCGAGCGGGGGCATGAGCGCGGAACGCGCCGCCCGGGTCGGGCGCGCCGCCCAGGACAAGGCGCTGTGCGAGATCGCCGCCGCGTGTAACGGCGAAGAGCGAGCCGCGCTGGTGCAGACGCTGCGGACGCAGGGCGCGCTCACCATCGCGCTCCTGCTGCGTTCCCTGCTCGGCGGCAAGCTCGACTTCTTCGCCGCGGCGCTCGCCGAACTCTCCGGCCAGCCTTATGAGCGCGCCGTGGGCTTGGCGTGGGCGAGCCGCGGCCAGGGCTTCGCTGCGTTGGCGCTGAAGGCCGGGCTTCCCCGCCATGCGCTGCCGGCGTTCCGCGCCGCGCTGAGCGCGATCGAGACCTACGGCGGAACCGGGCCGGAAGGGCTGAAACTCCGCCTGATTGAAGAGGCGGCGGCAGCGTGCGAGGCGCGCCGGGACCCGAGGCTCGAGCCCATCCTTGCGCTTCTGTGGCGCTTGGCGGGCGAGGCGGCGAGGGGGCAGGCGCGCGAGCTAGCGCGACAGGCGACGCGCGCGAAGCCGCCCTTGCCGCCCGATCTCATCTTCTCGCCGCCGGCGAACGACGAAGGCGTCGCGCCGCCCGTCGTCTTGGAATGCGAAGCGCACGCGGCGCTGGTCCCGCCCGTTCGGGTGGCGGCGGAATTCGCTGTCTCGCAGGCGCTCGGGCTCGGGCAGGCGGCTTGAGGGAGAGCGGGCCTGAGAGGAACGCTGAGGAGGCGTGTCTCAGTTTGAAATTCGATGGCTGACTTGCGCGAGGCGCGCTGATCTTCCATGTCTGACGAAAAAAAGGGGAGACAATGGTTAGGATCTGAGGCTTGGGGCCGACCAGATCGGCTACCAGAGGGCCGGGATCGACCCCGAAGCGGACCTTCCTGGTCGGCCTCCCCTACGGAAGGAAACGCAAATAGCGGCCGTTCCCGGAGTGCTCACGGGAGCCCGGTGCCTGAGGCGTACGACGTCGAGATGCGGGATTCCGGGCGAGCTGTTATGCTAGACTGATTTTCACGCCGATGTGGACCGGGCGTGAAGGACACCATGGGCGAAGCACGGAAACTCGCCGCAATCATGGCGGTCGACGTCGTCGGCTATTCCCGCCTGATGGGCGAGGATGAGGCGGGGACAGCAAAGGCGGTGCGCGAGCATCGCAAAGCGGCGGTTCCGACCGTTGCGGGTCTCGGCGGCCGGGTCGTCAAGACTATGGGTGATGGCCTTTTACTAGAATTTCCCTCCGTCATCGCCGCCGTCGAATGCGCAGTGACGATCCGGAGCATGATGGCCGAGCGCAACGCCGATACGCCTGAGGCGAGGCGGATCGTCTATCGCATCGGCGTCCACCTCGGTGACGTGCTGATCGACGGTGACGATATTTTGGGCGAGGGGGTCAATATCGCGGCGCGGCTGGAGAGTATCTGCGAGCCCGGCGGCG
>DATJXI010000112.1:0-10591 GCA_035500275.1 Roseiarcus sp.
ACTCCCCAATATGGCCCGGACGCAACTGCATTTTGCCCTCGTCCGAATTCATGAGAGGAATCAGAATTTCGCAGCCGCCTTTGAAGCCGCCTCCAAAGCGAACGCCCTGGAGGCTCGGCGGCCTAATTATGAGCCTGTCGCGTTTGAGCGCTTCGTCGCCGGGCTGAAAGTAACTTTCACGACTGAGTTCTTCGAAAAACGGCGAGCTTACGGGAGTCCGGGCGAGCAGCCGATCTTCATCGTCGGCATGCCAAGGTCCGGCACCACGCTTGTCGAACAGGTCCTCGCGAGCCACCCGCGGGTGTTCGGCGGCGGGGAGCTTACGATTTTGGCGGAGCTCGCCGGCGATCTGAAACGCTGGGGGCGCGCGACGAAGCCCTTTCCGCCGGGGATTGTGGAACTGACAGAGCCTGAGGTTTTGCGTCTCGCGGGCGCCTATCGCCGCCATACGCGCGCTATCGCCGGGCCAACGCGCATCGTCACCGACAAGATGCCGTCGAATGTTTTCTACCTTGGCCTGGTTGCGCTATTGTTTCCATCGGCCAAGATCGTCTTTTGCCGGCGCAATCCGCTCGACGTCTTCGTCTCCACTTATTTCATGATGTTTCGGCACCCGCTTTCCTATGGTGGAAGCCAGGAAGCTTTCGCTCATTTCTATAAATGCCAAGAGGAGGCAATGGCGCACTGGCGGCGAGTTCTGCCGATCCGCGTGCATGAGATAGAGTATGAGAGTTTTGTCGGCAATCAAGAGGCGGAAACGAGAAAGCTTTTGGAACACTGCGGACTTGAATGGGATCCCCGCTGTCTCGAGTTCCACTTGACCAGGCGCCCTGTCCGCACTGGCAGCGATATTCAGGTGCGGCGGCCTCTCAATACGAAATCGGTCGGCCGTTCGGAGCCATACGCGGAATTCCTTGGTGAGCTTAAGCGACGGGTTTCAAGCGAAGGCGGCCCGCAAGCGGCGGCGTAGCCCGCATTTCTCACACGAGGTAGCGCGTGCGTCGGCCATCCAAAGCCCGGCAGGGCCGTTCCACCCCCCTTAAACCAACGCCCTGTGAGAAATGCGGGCTAGGCTCGCGACCCGAGAAAGGGCAGCTCGTGCTCGGCGCGAAAGACGTTGCTGTAGAGCCCGTTGATCCATTGCCGCCCGCTTGCTGTCACGCTCAGGTAGCGAATGGCGTCTTGAATGTGAGGAGACACCATATCCCAATAGAATTGCGGATATTTGTCGACGAGGTCGGCCGGCGATTCGTAGCCGAGTTGCCTGTTCAGGCCGACTTCCTCGAATTCGTAGTAAAGCGCGTTGGCCTTTCTTAGGTACTGCGGATCGCCGAGCTGGCCGACCAGGTCGGCGGCGCGCAGCAGCGACGCCCATTCGTCGACGTCGTGGCCGTCGGGAGCTGACGAGAAGGGGAAGCGCGTGTGCTCGATCGCGTTGGCGATGCGTTCGCCGTCGATCTCCTCGACTTCTGCGAAGCGCTCCAACACAAAGAGCTTTGACCGGTCGACGTGATAGGGCGCGAGCGCGGCGTCTGAGGCGCCGCGCGGCAATGAAACCTTCCGGCCGGCGGCGTCGATGACCAGGCCATCGGTTCCATCCCCTTTGACGATCCCGCGGACGTAACCGATGTCGTGCGCAAGGCAGGCGACAATGAAGTTTGAATACTCGACAGGGGTCGCGCCCGCGAGCAGCGCGCGCCCCTTGAAGATGTCGTGTCCGACCAGGGTGATGAGCAACGTATGCTCGACGTCGTGGTAGAGGGCGTCGCTGTTGCCGATGCATTCGAGCGCAAGCCGCGCCGCGAACGGGATGATCTCGGCCAGGCGCGCATGCGAGGTCCCGAACCGGTCCCGCATGTCGGAGGCGAGAAACGAGCCCAAGGCTTCAGCTGCGAGCGCAGGCAAGGTGATCATGGGTCTCGAACCAAAAAAACCCACAATATAACGCCGTTCGGCGGGCGTCCATGTCCGGCCTCTCATGGAGGCTCGGGAGATTTACCCCACGACCTTCGAAAAATCCGCGACCGCGTGTACGGCGTCGCGCAATTCGCCGAGGAGGCGCAGGCGGTTCAAGCGCAGCGCCGGGTCGTCGGCGTTGACCGTCACATAGAGGAAGAAATCATCCACCGGCGCGCGAAGCGCCGCGAGCGCGCGCATCGCGCCCTCGAAATCCTCGCGCGCGATCCGCTCGCGCGCGGCCGCGCCGGCCGCGGCGAGCGCGTCGGCGAGGTCCTTTTCCGCCGGCAGAACGAGCAGGTTCGGATCGTGCTTCCCAGAGAAGGCGCCGGGGCCGTCGCGTCGCTCCTCGACGCGCAGGATGTTGGCGGCGCGGCGATAGCCCGTGAGCAGGTTCGCGCCGTCCTCCGTGTCGAGGAGGCGGCCCAGCGCCTCGACCCGGCGGACGATCAGGAGCAGGTCGTCCTGGCCGGGGAGGGCGAACACGGCGTCGATGAGGTCGTGCCGGGCGCCCTTGTCGCGCAGATAGACTTTGAGGCGATCGGCGAAAAAGGCGATGAGGTTCGCGGTCGTCTCGCGCAGCTGCGCGTCGTCAGGAATGAGCGGACGCGCAGCGGCTCTCTCGTAGGTCGCGACGATCTCTTCGAGCTGCGGCCCTCTGAGGTAGCCGCGCTTTTCGAGCGAGCGCAGGACCGCCTCCGCCTCGTCCTCGCGGGTGAATTCGACGTCGAGCAGCGCGCCCCAGATGGCCGCGCTCAAGAGGTTCGCCAGCGGCAGCCGGAGCCTGTTCTCTAACACGATCCGGATCACTCCGAGCGCCGCGCGCCGCAGCGCATAGGGGTCCTTGCTGCCGGTCGGCTTCTCGTCGATCGCCCAGAAGCCGCCGAGCGTGTCGAGCTTGTCGGCGAGCGCGACCGCGATCGACACGGGGGCGTCCGGAATGCGGTCGTTAGGCCCCTGCGGCCGGTAGTGGTCGCCGACGGCGTTGGCGACGCTCGGCTCTTCGCCTTGGGCCCGCGCGTAATAACGTCCCATGACGCCTTGCAACTCGGGGAACTCGCCGACCATTTCGGTGACGAGATCGGCCTTGGCGAGTTTTGCCGCGCGCGCCGCAAGCTCCGCGTCGGCGCCGACCTGAGGGCTAAGCTCGCGCGCCAGGTTCTCGATGCGGTCGATGCGCTCGGCCTGCGCACCGAGCCTTTCGTGGAAGACGATCCCCAGAGCCTCAAGCTTGGCGAGGCGCTGGTCGAGCGGCTTCTCGGCCTTGTCGCGATAGTCGGGCAGGGGGGCGAGATCGGTTTCATAGAAGTGGCGGGCGTCCGCGAGGCGGGCGCGGACGACGCGCGCGTTGCCGGCGGCGATCGCCGCGCCGCCGTCGCGCGCGACGAGGTTGGCGACGAGGATGAACTTGTTGGCGAGGCGGCCGTCGGCGTCGGTGAGCACAAAACACTTCTGGTTGGCGCGGATGGCGGCGCGAATGACTTCCGCCGGGATGTCGAGGAACTCGCGCTCGAACTCGCCCATGAGCGCAACCGGCCATTCGACGAGGCCCGCAACCTCCTCCAAAAGCGCCTCGTCCTCGATCAGCTCGAGGCCCTGCGCGAAGGCGAGATGCTTTGCGTCGGCGAGGATGATCGCCTTGCGGCGCTCAGGGTCGAGCAGGACCTTAGCCTTCAGCAACGCCTCGGAATAGTCCTCGAAGCGGCGCACGCGGATCGGCTCGGGCGCCATGAAACGATGGCCCCATGTCACGTCGCTGGATGCGACGCCGTCGATCTTTAACGGCACGACTTCCGTCGCATCGTGCGGCGCGCCGAGCGTGGCGACGACGCCGCGCAACGGCCGCACCCACCGCAGCGCGTCCGGCTTCACCGAGGCCGCGCCCCAACGCATCGACTTCGGCCAGGGAAAAGCGCGGATGACCTCGGGAATGATTTCGGCAACGGCGTCCTTAGTCGAGCGGCCGGGCTTGACGATCGTCGCGACATAGAACTCGCCCTTCTTCGCGTCGCGCTCGATTTTCGCGTCCTCGATGCGGGCGAGACCGGCGCTCTTGAGGAAGCCCTGGATCGCCGCATCCGGCGCGCCGACGCGTGGACCTTTTCGCTCCTCGCGAAGGTTGGGCTGCGCGGCGGGCAGGCCGACCACGTGCAACGTCAAGCGCCGCGGCGTGGCGAAGGCCTGCGCGCCCTCATAGAGGAGATTGCGATCGACGAGCGCGTTGGTGACGAGGCGCTTGAGATCGTCCGCCGCCTGGCGCTGCATGCGGGCGGGGATTTCTTCGCTGAAGAGTTCAAGCAGAAGATCGGGCATGTCGGGTCAGGCCATTTTGGCCGCGCGCGGGCGAACGGGATACGAACGGGGTCGTGGACTTAACTTCGTGATCGGGCGACGAGGATTACGGCCAGTCTTTGCTTCGCATCCGGCGCGAGGGTGTCGACAAACTCGATCGCCTCTCGCGAAAGCGCCACGAACTCCTGAGCTTCGGCGCGCGTAAACAGAATTCCATCGGCGGCTTTCTTGGGTGCCGGGTGCGGGTCGCTGCTGTAGTCGGCCCAATGTCGTGCCTCCTGGAGGCGTTTGAAGATGTCGCCGAGCGGCGAGCGGAACTCTGCGTGGCCGCCCAACGCTTTGAGAGCGGGTCCATGGTCGAGGGCGCGATAGACCGTCTTGAAGCTTTCGGAGGCGCGCGCTGTCCGGGCAATTCGCCCGGCGCACAGGGCGGCCAGTCGCGAAAACAACGCGTAGTAAGCGGTTGAGACCGAACGCCTGAGCGCGGCGCTGCCAAGCGGAGTCTTTACGCTCGAGAGCAACTCGGCAGTCGCCAGCATGTTGTCCGGCAGCGTCGCCATTTTATAGTCGCTCCGAATTGTCTGGCGATGACTCGAAATCGTCCAAGTCGTCGGGCGATTTGTCGAGGTCGAGCGCGTCGAAATAGAGATACGGGAAACGCGGATCCCCGTGTTCGGTCAAAGCCTCCCGAAGCTTTTGCGTCAAGGCGCTCTGCCGCCGGGCGCCGGGTATGTCCTCGGCCGATTTCATCGACACGGCGATCGACAACGCGGGCTCGTCGGCGTGATCGCGATAGGAGGTCATGCTGGCGCTGGAGACGCGTTCCGCGCCAAGGTTGTCGTCGATGATCCGCTTGAGTTCGCGCTCGATTTCGAATTGATCAGTCATAGCGATCTCCTAGGCCCCGCCTCCCGCCGTCTTGAGCCAGGCGGCGCCGCACGCCTTGGCGAGCTCGCGAACCCGCAAGATATAGCTCTGCCGCTCGGTCACCGAGATGACGCCGCGAGCGTCGAGAAGGTTGAAGGCGTGGCTCGCCTTGATGCACTGGTCGTAAGCCGGCAGGGCCAGAATGTGCCGACCGTCCTTGGCGCCGCGCTCGATGAGCGCGCGGCACTCGGCCTCGGCATCCTTGAAGTGCTGAAAGAGAATGGCGGGGTCGGCGTATTCGAAGTTGAAGCGCGAATATTCCTCCTCGGCCTGCTTGAAGACCTCGCCATAAGTGACGCGCTCTTCGCCCTCGCGGCCGTTGAAGTTGAGGTCGTAGACGCTCTCGACCCCCTGCACGTACATGGCGAGCCGTTCGAGGCCGTAAGTGAGCTCGCCGGAGACCGGCGCGCATTCGAATCCCGCGACCTGCTGGAAATAGGTGAACTGCGACACCTCCATGCCGTCGCACCAGCACTCCCACCCGAGCCCCCAGGCGCCGAGGGTCGGGCTCTCCCAGTCGTCCTCGACGAAGCGCACGTCGTGCAGGGTCATGTCCACGCCGATCGCGCGCAAGGAATCGAGATAGAGATTCTGCAGGTCGTCCGGGCTCGGCTTCAGAATCACCTGATACTGGTAATAATGCTGAAGGCGGTTGGGGTTCTCGCCGTAGCGCCCGTCCTTCGGCCGCCGCGACGGCTGGACATAGGCCGCCCGCCACGGCTTCGACCCCAGCGCGCGCAGCGTCGTGGCGGGGTGAAACGTGCCGGCGCCGACCTCCATGTCGTAGGGCTGCAGGATGACGCAGCCTTGGCCCGCCCAATAAGTCTCCAGCGTCAGGATGAGCCCCTGGAAGGACCGCGTCGGGTCGAGCGAAGGATCGTTGGGAGGCGGCATTTCTCTTCAGCTGCGCGGGGAATTGGCGGCGGACCCTAGTGACGAGAGCGTATCGGGTCAACGCTGCCGGGTGCGAGCGCGGGTCCGGGCTCAGGCCTCTTCGCGAGGAGGCCGAAGGCCGACGTGGCGATCCAGGGAACGTCAGGCGCCATACGATCCCCTGGATCGCCGCGGCCCCTGGATCGCCGCGCCGCTTCGCGGCTCGCGATGATGAGGTGGACGGCCCCACCCATCGGGTCGTGTCCCAGAAGGTGGTCGCTGGAGCGCCACAAACGGGGAGGCCGTCCATGGATGACTTTGTCAGAATTGGCGTCGATCTGGGCAAGGGCTACCGAGCTGCTCCAGCGTCCGGCCGACCTGGGGTCGGATGACCCCGGTCATCTTGCCCTTGGTCCCGGCCGCGCGAAAATAATGCGCGCCCCGATCCGTGTAGAGGCTCATGGGCGGCCCGTGTGCGCCGAAAACCTCCTTGAGCGCCCGGAAGGTCGAGGCCCGCGCCTTCCGCCTCGACCAGAAACGCCGAATAGATCGATCCCGTCGCATCGTCGAAGGTGACGATCAGGTCGAGCGCCGGCGCGCCCTCGAGCCAGACGTGGCGCGACCCGTCCTGATGCAGCATCACGCCCGGCAGCGGACGCTGCTCGCGCTTTCTGCGGCGCGCCCCCTTGCGCGGCGCCTTTCCGACCACGCCCTTCCACTGAAGATGCAGCTTCGTCCAGGTGTAGCCCCAGCCGAAGCCGTGGTCCGTCACCCGATGCTCGTGAAAGCGCTTCACCGTAAAGCCTTGGCAGCGCTCGCGATAGAGCCGCTCCACTTCCTCGGCCCGGTCGCTCGGGACTCGCTTGCCCGACGCCCTGCCAAGCCGCCGGTCGAGCAAGCCCGCCTCGCCCTCTTCCTTGTAGCGGCGCGTCCACCGCCGGAAGGTCCGCTCGGCAACCCCCAAAAGCTCCGCCGCCTCTTCCTGGTTCCGCTCCGCTGATTCCCAGCGGTGGAGAAGATTCAAAAACACCGCCCATGCGCACCCCCTGAAGGGCTTCCGTCCGGCGCATCCCAACCCTCCAAAAGGGCCGGACCTACCGGGCAGATCGTGCGCCGCCTAAACCGGACATATCGGCGGCTACCGACACGCCCGCAATAATCTCTTTCCGGGAAATCAGAACTGTGCTATCGTCATATTGGTCACGCCTCCAGGCTCGCAGGATCGACAAGGCGGGTGCGAAGCAATGAGGCGATGAGGCAGGATCGAGACGTGACGCTAAAATTCGCTATAACCCTCTGAGAAATAAGATTCCATAACGCTAGAACGGCTCCCGATGTTGTGGAGCGCAAAGCACACTGGGCGCACGCGTCGAATCACTGGCGTTTTTGGTACGGGCGCAGTTCGTACGAGCGGTGAATAGAAATGGTCGCATGAGCGTTGTGTCCCAAGGGTGACCACGAAATTTCCTCTGGCCCGGGACGCCTCACGGGCGTTGAGGAAATCGGCTCCGTCGCTGGGAGGCGGCCTTGAACCCGATCGCAACCGAAAGTTATGCGGAGCGCCACGCCGAGGCGGCCTATGGCCGCTGGGCGCCCGTCTACGACCTTATCTTCGACCTGCCGTTTCATCCTGGCCGGCTCGCGGCGGCCGAAGCGGCGGGGAAAGCCGCGGGGCCGGGCGGCAAGATACTGGTCGTCGGCGTCGGCACGGGGCTCGAGTTGCCGCTATTGCCCGCCGATACGCAGGTGACCGGCGTCGACATCAGCGAGCCGATGCTGCGGGCCGCCGAGGCCCGCGTCGAGCGCAAACGCCTCCGGCAAGTGAGAGGCCTGCATGTGATGGACGCGGCGGCGCTGGAATTCCCCGACGAAACGTTCGACGTCGCGCTCGCGCCCTATGTCATGAGCGTACTCCCGCGCCTGGAGCGGGCGCTCGATGAATCCTGGCGGGTTCTCAAGCCTGGAGGCAGCCTCATTGTGATGAACCATTTCGCGGCGGTCGGCGGCCTTCGCGGCTTGATCGAGCGGCGAATGGAAAAGGGCGCCGCCTGGCTTGGCTGGCATCCCAACTTTCCCTATTCGGCGGTCGGCGACTGGATCGACCGGAGGCCGGAGGCGCATCTGGCCGAGCGGCGCGAGCTGCCGCCAATGCGGCTGTTTACGCTGCTTAAGGTCGAAAAGGCCCGGCGCGAAAACCCCTGACTTCGGCGGCGTCGGCGCCGTTGGTATGGCCGAGCGGTGGTTATCAGATCGGGGCGTCTGGCGAACCTAACGCGCTTGTCTCCAAGCCCTCGCGCCCCTAGGTTGGCCAGAGGAGCCATCCCATCGGCCCAGAGTTGAAGCCTTGCAAAATCGAACTCCGCATCCGCGTGCGCAGAAAGGGATTCGCGCCGCTCCGACGCGGCGCGCGGGGGGCCTCCCGTCCCGCGAGGAGCTCATCGCCTATATCGGCGGCGCGCCGGCGCCCAACGGCGAGCGCCCCCCGGCCCGGGTAACCCGGCGTGACATCGCCCGCGCCTTCGGCGTGAAGGGCGAGGCGAAGTCCGAACTCAAGCTCCTCATCAAGGATCTCGAGGCCGAGGGCGCGATCGCCCGCGGCCGCGGCGCGTTCCAGCCGGAGGGGCGCCTTCCCTCCATCGTCGTCGCCGAAATCGCCGCGCGCGACCGCGACGGGGAACTGATCGCCAAGCCTGCGGAATGGGACGAGGAAGAGCCGCCGCCGCGCATTCTCGTGCGCCGCTCGCGCTCGAAGCGCGAGAAGGCGCCGGAGCCGGGCCTCGGCGTCCGCGTCCTCATGCGCGCCGAGTTCGATCCCGAAGCCTCGGCCAAAGCGCCGGCCTACACCGGGCGCGTCATCAAGATCCTCGACAAGGTCGAGGCGAGGGCCTTCGCCGTCTTCCGCAAGGCCGCCGACGGCTCAGGGCGGGCGATCCCGGTCGAGAAGCGCAATCTGGGCCGCGAGTTCTTCGTTCCCGCCGCGCTTGCGGGCGAGGCGGAGGACGGCGACCTCGTGGCCATCCAGCCGTTGCGCGAGAACAGATTCGGCGGCCCCGGCGTGCGCATCCTTGAATCGCTCGGCTCGGTCAAGTCGGAGCGCGCGATCAGCCTCATCGCGCTGGCGACGCATCACATCCCGCATGTCTTTTCGCCCGCGGCGCTGAAAGACGCGGAGGCCGCCCGTCCCGTCCTCCTTGCCCCGCCGCGCGAGGACTGGCGGACGCTGCCGCTCGTCACCATCGACCCGCCGGACGCCAAGGACCACGACGACGCGGTCTACGCCGAGCCCGATCCAAACCCGGCGAATGGGGGCGGCTTCATCGTCACCGTCGCGATCGCGGACGTGGCGGCCTATGTGCGGCCGGGCTCCGCCCTCGACCGCGAGGCGCTCGACCGCGGCAACTCGGTCTATTTCCCCGACCGGGTCGTGCCGATGCTGCCCGAACGCATTTCGAACGACCTCTGCTCGCTGCGCGCGCAGGAAGACCGCCCTGCGCTTGCGGTTCGCATGATCCTCGCCGCGGACGGCCGCAAGCGCTCGCATTCGTTCCACCGCATCATGATGCGCTCCGCCGCCAAGCTCGCTTACGAGCAGGCGCAAGCGGCGATCGACGGCCGCCCGGACGAAACGACGGCGCCGCTCCTCGAATCCGTGCTGAAGCCGCTTTATGCCGCCCACGGCGTCATCAAGATCGAGCGCGAGCGCCGCGATCCGCTCGATCTCGACCTGCCCGAGCGCAAGCTCCTCCTCGACAAGGACGGCCGGCTCATGGGCGTGCGCTGGCCCGAGCGCCTCGAGTCGCACCGGCTGATCGAGGAGTTCATGATTCTCGCCAATGTCGCGGCGGCCGAGACGCTCGAGGCGCAACATTCGCCGCTGCTCTACCGCGCCCACGACGCGCCGAGCGTCGAGAAGCTCAACGATCTCGTCGATTTTCTCAAGACGATCGGGGTGAAGCTGGCGCGAGGCGAACGGGTTCGTCCGTCGCATTTCAACGGCGTGCTCAGCCGCGTCAAAGGCCAGGCGGTCGGGGCGCTGGTCAATGAGGTCGTGCTTCGCGCTCAGGCGCAGGCGGAGTACAGCCACGAGAACTACGGCCACTTTGGCTTGAATCTGCGGCGCTACGCCCATTTCACCTCACCCATCCGGCGCTATGCGGACCTCATCGTCCATCGGGCGCTCATCCGCGCGCTGAACCTCGGCGACGGCGGCCTCAACGACATGCGTTCCGGCGGGCTTGCCCAGATCGCCGAGCACATTTCCGCGTGCGAGCGGCGCGCGATAGCGGCGGAGCGCGAGACGGTCGATCGTCTGGTCGCGGCCCATCTCGTGGACCGGGTCGGCGCGGTTTTGGAGGCGCGCGTCTTCGGCGTCACGCGCTCCGGGCTGTTTTTGAAGCTTACTGAGACCGGCGCTGACGGATTCGTGCCGGCGGCGACGCTCGGCGACGACTATTTCCGCTTCGAGGAAGGAACGCGTTCGCTGGTCGGCGCGCGCACCGGCGAGGCCTTTCGTCTCGGCGACTCCGTTCGGGCGCGGCTTGTG
>DATJXI010000113.1:0-3201 GCA_035500275.1 Roseiarcus sp.
CAGCCCCGACATGAACCCGATCGAAAAGGCCTATTCCAAACTGAAGGCCTTCCTGCGCAAGCTCGCCGAACGAACCGTCGCCGGCCTGCTGATCGCCCTCGACGCCTGCGCCGACATCTTCAAACCCGCGGAATGCGCCAATTATTTTGGGGCCTGCGGGTACGATACGGGTTGATCGGAGTCTGCTCTAGTCTAGTGCCTGTCCATAAACATATGTTTTTATTGACTGAAGTCGGTCTGCATTGACCCTGAAGGGGGCAGCCAAGAGCGCGATTCGATCCATGTCCCGATTGCGAGGGCTTATTCGGCCGCGACGGGCGCAAAGGTTCGAATGGCGGAACGACGGGCGATCAGCCCGACTTGGGATCGCTCGACGGATGGTAGGAGTCAGGTCGGCCTCAGCCGCGCAAATAGGGCAAGGTTATAGGCGACGACTGAGGACCAGACGTAAGCCGTGAAGTGGTCGAGCCCACGCCAGAGACAGCGCGCCAGACCATAGGCGCGCTTCAGACATGAGATGTTGGATTCTATTCCGGCTCGGAAGTTGCGCAGCCTGCGATAGACCCAGTTGCTCTTGACCATATCCATGACGCGCAGGCCGGCTTTCTTGTGAAAGGCCACGTCGTGGACGCCGAGGGCCTTCGCTTGGGCAAGATTGTCGCGGCTGGCGAAACCGCCATCGGCGGCTGTCTGTCGGGGCGCCTGGCCATAGAGGGCGATATGGCGATTGAGCATTGGCAAGAACCGTTCGCTGTCCGCCGGATTGCCGGCTTCGATCATCAGGTCGAGGATCAAGCCGCTTCGGCCAGTGGTCAGGTTAAGCTTGTGGCCATATTGAACCTCGCGGCCCCCTTTGACGATGATGTCGGCGTGCGGCTCGAACAGGCTGACGATTTTGTCGCTGGCGGCGACCGCTTCGCCATGAAGAACGCGACGCTCGGTCTGCCCGATGATCTGCTCGACCAGCGGGCGATAGTGGCGGAACTCGGCTTGCCAGGCGACGACCGCCATCGGGTCCATCGCCTGCCACAACTGCGTCGCGGCCTGATCGGCATAAGCCAAGGTCGCACGGGTCAGTTTGATCAGTTCACGGTAGTGCTGGACCCGGTTCGGTCGGCCGCGGGTGTATTCGATCGTGCGCGCCCGTTTCTTTGCGGCGCGCCGATGATCGCGCCACTCGAGACCGCCGACCAAGGCGTCGGCCGCCTCCAATAGCCGCGCCGTCACGCGGACCGCGTCCCAGAGAAGACTGCTGTCGCTCGGCTCATGCAGCAGCGCGGCGGTGACCGTGCTGTCGAGCCTCACGACCTTGCCGGTCTCGACTTTTTCCTGACGCGCGCTGGCAAGCAGGATGCGGTTGATCGCCTCCCAGGTCTCGGCCCGGATGGCGCTGACCGTCCTCTGAAGCACGGACTTCTTCGGCGCCCACGACAGCGGAAGCCGCGCGAAGGCGCGAAACGAGGCCGAGTCCTCAAGATGAAACGCCAGCTCCTCGTAACTGAGCTGGCGATGCTGCTTGAGGATTGCGCAGCGCAAGACCGACTCGGCCGGTAGGCCTTCTCGCCCGGTTTCCTTGACGCCATGTCGGCGCAGATCCTCCGCCGCCAGCCCGACAAGTTCGCGATGCTCGTCCAGCCACTGTGACATCGACTTGAGCTCGCGGCCGATCTCGTGATCGGCGAAGAGGTCGAAGAGGCTGGCCTGGACGGTGCGCTCCTGACGCATTGGCGGCTCTGGCGGCGGCGTTTCGCTCTTGGAATCAGTGACTTAATCCCATAGGATACCCGAAACCGACGGGCCGCGCGCTCACGGAAACAAAGATTCCATAAATAATTTCAGCGACTTAGCGTTTATGGACGGACACTAGCTAAGGGCGACGCCTACGCCCTCAAGGAACGGCTGACCTCCGGATCGCTCGCGCCTGTCCTCGTCCCGGGCGCCACGATCGACGTCTGCGCGCTCTTTGCCTGACCCTAACCTCTCGGCTGAGCAAGGTTGGAGATGCGACTTTCGTATTGGGATAGACCAGCAATTCTTAGATGAACCGGGAGGAATCCATGAGCCGGGCGGCGCGCGTGCTGTGCGAGGGGATCTATTTCGGCGAAGGCCCGCGCTGGCGGGACGGGCGGCTCTGGTTCAGCGATTTCTTCGCTCAGGCCGTCAAGTCGACATCGCTTAACGGAGATGTCCGGACGGAATTTGCGATCGACGATCAACCCTCCGGCCTCGGCTGGTTGCCTGACGGCACGATGCTCATCGTCTCCATGATGAAGCGCCGCGTGCTGCGCCGCTCCCCCAGCGGCGCCATCGGCCTCCACGCCGACCTCGGCTCGATCGCAACCTACTATTGCAACGATATGGCGGTCGATTCCTCGGGGCGGGCCTATGTCGGCAATTTCGGCTTCGACCTGCATCGCGAGCTAGCGACTCGCGGCGATCAGAGCGTCCTCGCCGATCACCCGGCCGCGAAGCTCGCGCGCGTCTCGCCTGATGGGGCGGCCGAAGTCGCGGCCGACGATCTTCATTTTCCGAATGGCGCCGTCATCACGCCCGACGGCAAGACGCTCATCGTAGCCGAGACGCTGGCAGCCTGCCTGACCGCCTTCGACATCGCCCCCGACGGGTCCTTGAGCCGCAGGCGCGTTTGGGCGCCCACGCTGCCCCGCGTCCCGGACGGGATCGCGCTCGACGCTGCGGGCGCCGTCTGGATCGCCAATCCGCTCGGCCGCGAATGCGTTAGGATCGCCGAGGGAGGCGGGGTGCTGGAGGTCGTCGCGACCAGCCAGAACTGCTTCGCCTGCATGCTGGGCGGCGACGACGGCAGGACGCTCTTCATGATCAGCGCACCGACCTCCATGCCGAAGGAGGCGTCGGCCACGCCGAATGGGCGAATCGAGGTCGCGACGGCTGACGCGGAGCACGCCGGGCTGCCTTAAGGAGCCCTCGTTCCGTCGAGCGATCAAGTTCGCGTCGGGGCGAGAAGCTTCGCCGGCGGACTATGACATCCACTGACAGGCGGCGCGGTGGGTTGCGCCGAGCATTTGTCGTTCAGAATCGCCAAGCGTAGACTGCCCTCTGGCCAATGCTTGGTGGGGGAGGTAGGACTCGAACCTACGAAGGCTTAGCCAGCGGATTTACAGTCCGCCCCCTTTGCCGCTCGGGACACTCCCCCATGGGGCGCTTTTAGGGAGGCAAGAGCCG
>DATJXI010000114.1:0-16020 GCA_035500275.1 Roseiarcus sp.
TCGAAAACCTTCAAAAGCGTTCGGCGATTGACCGGGCGGGCAATGACGACCGAGCCCGTCGCGTCAACCGCGTGAATGCGGAAGACCCTCTTGGCCAGATCAAGCCCGACGCGCGTGACAGACGAGGTATCGATGATAGACTTGCCGACGGACGGCTCCCTTCCAGAGGGCGCTTTCAACAACGACCATCTTGGCACGCTTGATGCCGTTCGGGGCGCCGTCCACCCCATCAGCGAAGGGTCGATTCCGGTCCTTTAACGAGCGGAACGGGACCGCGCGCCAAGCCTCAGATTCGAACCATAAGCCCCAATCCCACGCATGTTTGCGACTCATTGTCGGCGAAGCGCCGGTCGAGCCGAAGGCCGAAGCGCCAAACGGCCGGCGACATCGCGTGGAAACAAAAGAGTCGACATTTTCTTCCATTCTGCGAAATGCGATGCTATCATTCCGTTTTTCGGAACGAGCGACATGCGGCCATTCAACAAAAGACGGCGGCGCGATCCCCGTTTGGCGCCCTATCCGCACACCCGGACATTTCACGGCTCATACGCGGACATTTCGCGCCCGCGAACCGGCTTCACCGGCAGGAAGGGGCGATGAAATTTCTTTTTTGCCGGAATCCGCCGTAACCCGTTGAAAAGGCTCGATTCCGGCGCAGGTTTTCCGCCTTTTTTCGCATTTTTTCCACCTTTTTTCGCATCTTTTCCGCCTCCAGCAAGGCGAAAAGACGCGAAAATGCGCGGCTTTTTGCGCCGGGGCTCTTCGCCCCTTCTCCCGCGGCAGGTCCAGTCTAGCCGCCGCCCGCCTCCCAGCGCGCCGCGGCGCGGTCGTCGTCATGCCTGGCTTCAACCCAGCCTTCGGCGACGCCGTCGGGACGGATGGCCCGCTTCCAGAACGGGGCGCGCGTCTTGAGGTAGTCCATCAGCATCTCGGCCGCGGCGAAGGCCTCGCCGCGGTGGGCGGCTGCGACCGCGACCAGCACGATCCGCTCGCCAGGGCCGATCCGGCCGTAGCGATGGATCGCGGTGAGGCCGAGGAGCGGCCAGCGCCGCTCCACCTCCTCGGCGACGCGCGCCACCTCCGCTTCGGCCATGCCCGGGTAATGCTCAAGCTCGAGCGCCGCCAGGCGGCCGCCCTCGTCCCGGCAGTAGCCGACGAAGCTCACGACCGCGCCGACGTCCGCCCGGCCCTGAGCAAGCGCCGCCGCCTCGGCGCCCGCGTCAAAATCCTCGCGCTGCACCCGGATGGTCGCCATGGCGCGCTTCAGCCGCCCGTCATCGGCGGAAAGAACGCGACCTCCTTCGCGCCCGCGATCTCAGCCTCCGGCCGCGCGTGGACGCGATCGAGCGCGGCGCGGATCGCCGCCGGCTTCTCGAACGCATATGCGTAGCCCTCGCCGCGATCCGACAGCCATCGGACAAGGTCGGCGACGGTGGCGACGGACGGCGGCGGGTCGAGTTCTTCCTCGGACTTGCCGATCCGCTCGCGCACCCAGGCGAAATACACGGCTTTCATGGGGCGGGGTCAGTCGTTCCCGACGTGGTCGTAGCTCGCCTTCATATAGTCCCAGCCGGTGTAAAGCGTGAGGATCGCGGCGATCCAGAGGAGCACGATGCCGGTCGCGACCGCGCCCGGCAGGATCGCCTCCCCGGACGGGCCGGCGATGAGGAAGCCGAGCGCGATCATCTGAACCGTCGTCTTCCACTTGGCGACCGCCGTAACCGGGACCGGCACGCGCAATTCCGCCAGGTACTCGCGCAGGCCCGAGACGAGGATTTCGCGGCAGAGGATGATGACGCCGGCCCACAAGTTGACGCCGGCCAGCGTGTGGTCCGCCGCCAGCATCATGATCACGGCCGAGACAAGCAGCTTGTCGGCGATCGGGTCTAGCATCCTTCCGAGCGAGGATTGCTGCGCCCAGGCGCGGGCGAGATAGCCGTCGAAGAAGTCGGTGATCGCAGCCGCCACGAAAATGGCGAGAGCGGTCCAGCGCGCCCAGGGCTCGTGCGGCCAGAACAGAAGACCGGCCACCAGCGGAACGGCGATCACCCGCCCGTACGTCAATACGTTCGGCAGCGACCAGTTCCGGCTGATCGGTCGGGTGATCGAGGAGGCCATTTCCGTCGCACCTGACAACGTCGTCATCGGCCCGTCAATAGCGCCAGAACCCTCGCCGAGCCTTCCCTCGCGCCACAAAGCTGGGGAAGGCGACGGTCCCGGACTCCAGCCCGGCCCGACTTCGTCTACAGTTCTTGCAAAGTTTTGGAGCTTCTTCATGTCGAACGTTCACGTCGTCCGCCACCCACTCGTGCAGCACAAACTGACCCTCATGCGTGACAAGACTGTGTCAACGAAAGGGTTCCGGCAGCTCCTCAACGAAATCGGCATGCTGCTCGCCTATGAAGTGACGCGCGACCTGCCGCTCGAAATGGTCGAAGTCGAGACTCCGCTTGCGACGACCCTGGCGCCGACGATCGCCGGCAAGAAACTCGTCTTCGCGCCGATTCTGCGCGCCGGCGTCGGCTTTCTGGACGGCATGCTCAATCTCGTGCCGAGCGCCCGCGTCGCGCATATCGGCCTCTATCGCGACCCGCAGACACTGCAGGCGGTCGAGTATTACTTCAAGGCGCCCGTGGACGTCGCGGACCGGCTTGTGATCGTCATGGATCCGATGCTCGCGACCGCCAACTCGGCCGTCCTCGCTATCGACCGGCTGAAGCGGCGCGGGGTGAAGGACCTCCGGTTCGTCTGCCTTCTGGCTGCGCCTGAGGGGGTTGAGCGGCTGACCAAGGCCCATCCTGACGTTCAGATCTGGACGGCCGCCGTCGATCAGCGGCTCAACGACCATGGGTATATCGTGCCGGGTCTTGGCGACGCCGGGGACCGCATGTACGGTACGAAGTGAGCGCTCGCAGCGAATCTATTCAGCGAGCCAGCCGGATCATAAACAAGTCTGTTTTGGGCGGAAGGGACGGCGTTCCCCGCGCCGCCGATCTCGCCGCTCAACCGGCTCTGCTGAAGCCAGCCTTTCGATTACTTGCGGCGGCGGCGCTGCTGGCCGAGTCCCATTTGCTTGGCGAGAGCGGACCGGGCCTTGGCGTAAGCCGGAGCGACCATCGGGTAGTCTGACGGAAGACCCCACTTCTCCCGATATTCCTCCGGTGAAAGATTGTACTGGGTCCGCAGGTGCCGTTTCAAAGACTTGAACTTTCGTCCGTCTTCCAGACAGATGATGTAGTCTGGAGTGATTGACTTCTTCGGCGGGACGGCGGGTTTCGCCGCCTCGACGACCGCCGGCTGAGCGCCGGTCGCGACCCGCACAATTGCTGCGTGCACATCGCTCAACAGCGCCGGCAACTCGCTTGACGGCACGGAATTGTTCGACACGTAGGCCGAAACGATTTCCGCCGCGAGTTCAACGTGGTTGGTGGATTCATTCATTTCTAGTGGTACTCCGAACGGTTGCCTCACGGAACCGCCTGACTGCGCTCGTTCGTCTAGGCCATCATGGTCGCCGGAGCATGACGCGTGTCATGTTTCTTTGGGGCCAAATGGCGACCTGGACAGTCGGGCATATAGCGCACCGGAAAACATGGCACAAGACTGTCGGGCATGTTTTTCAACTAAGAGACAGAGAATGTCCCTCGAATACTAGCCCAGTGAAACGCACCTGTTGCTAAGTTTCCTGAGAAAAGGTATCAGCTACTCTTGACAGAAGAGTGGACGCGTGTCCACGAGAGCCTAGCGAATCGTCAGGCGTTCAAGGCTTTCACGTCAGGCCGCCCGAGACGCGGCCTTATGACCAAACTCACCAAAGGACCGGGGCAGGTCGGACGGACCGAATTCCGGGCCGCGCCTCGTGTGCGCACGAGCCGCTGCTTTCCGGCTCAACTGGCCAATGGGAGGAAAATGACGGCCACGAGGATGTCGTCCCTCGTTATGGCCATTATATCCAAAGCAACCTCAAAAAATCGATCTCATGAGCGCCATGCGGCATCATACTTCCTCAACTTTCATCGCCGCGGGCAAGCCGGACCCAAATCGAGCGAGTCTCATCGGCACGGTTCGCCGGCTCTTGCCCTACGTCTGGCCGAAGGATCGAGCGGATCTGAAGCTGCGCGTGATCTTGGCGGTCGCGCTGATGCTCATGTCCAAGCTCATCACGATCGCCATTCCCTACTCCTTCAAATGGGTCACCGACGCGCTGGCGGGTAAATTGCGGCTTGACGCCGTTCCGGTACCAAGTCTGTTCGTCGGAGCGGTCTCCTTCACCATCCTTTACGGCGTCTTACGCATTCTCATGGCGGCGACGCAGCAAGGGCGCGACGCATTGTTCGCCTCGGTCGCCATGAACGCCGTGCGGCGTCTGGCGATTGAGGTCTTCGAACACTTGCATCGGCTCTCCCTCCGATTTCACCTCGAGCGCAAGACGGGAGGTTTGACGCGGGTGCTCGAGCGCGGTCGCAACGCCATCGAGACCATCATTCGGACCTCGATGCTGACCGCGGTTCCGACCGTCGTCGAATTCTTCCTGATCGTCGGCGCGATGTTCTTGTCCTTCGACTGGCGCTACGTGGCTGTGATCAACGCGACCGTCGCCGGCTACCTGACCTATACGACGATCGCCACGAACTGGCGGATCGCTATCCGACGCTCGATGAACGAGAGCGACACGGACGCCAACACCAAGGCGATCGACAGTCTGCTCAACTTCGAAACCGTCAAATACTTCGGCGCCGAGGCGCGGGAGGCGGCACGCTACGACCGCGCGATGGCGCGCTACGAGCGGCTGAGCGTGCGGACTTATCTTTCGCTTGCCGTTCTCAACGCCGGCCAGGCGATCATCTTTACCCTGGGCATGACCGCCGTCCTCCTCATGTGCGTGGACGAGATCAAGAGCGGCCGGAAGACGGTCGGCGCCTTCACGCTTCTCAACCTGATGATGCTGCAGCTTTATCAGCCGCTCAATTTCATGGGCATGGTCTACCGCGAGATCAAGCAGGCGATCGTGGACATCGAGGCCATGTACGCGATCCTCGATCAGAATCCCGAAATTGAGGATGCGCCCGGCGCGCAGCCGCTCGAGGTGACCGCCGGCCTGGTTCAGTTCGACGACGTCGAATTCGCCTATGACCCCGCGCGGCCGATCCTGCGCGGCGTTTCCTTCGTTGCGCCGGCCGGCCACACCATCGCGATCGTCGGCCCGTCTGGCGCCGGCAAGTCAACGATCTCGCGGCTCTTGTTCCGCTTCTACCAGCCGACGGGAGGACGAATAGTCATTGACGGGCAGGACATCTCGAAAGTCACGCAGGCGTCGTTGCGCGCCGCCATTGGCATGGTTCCGCAAGACACCGTGCTGTTCAACGACACGATCGCCTACAACATTCGCTACGGCCGCGAAAGCGCGGGCCACGCCGACGTCGAGGGGGCGGCCGAGAACGCACAGATCGACCGCTTCATCCGCAGCCTCCCGCAGGGCTACGACGCGCCGGTGGGCGAGCGCGGCCTCAAGCTCTCAGGCGGGGAGAAACAGCGCGTTGCGATCGCTCGAACAATGTTGAAGGCGCCTCCGATCCTGGTGCTGGACGAGGCGACTTCGGCGCTGGACAGCTTTACCGAGCGGGAGATCCAGCTGGCTCTCGAACGTGTCTCGCGAGGACGCACGACAATTGTCATCGCCCACAGGCTCTCGACGGTGGTGGGAGCGGACGAAATTCTGGTGCTCGACAAGGGGCTCATTGTGGAACGCGGGACGCACGAGGAGCTGCTGGCCGAGGGCGGTACATATGCGGCTCTCTGGAGCCGGCAGCGGGAGGTCGACGCGGCCCAAGAGACGCTGCGCCGGGCTGGCGAGGAAGAGGAAATTGAGGCCGCGGAATCGGCGCTCGACGCGCTCGACGACCCGCGCGTGCTGCCCTCAGACCCGTGACATTCCCCGCGATTGGCGCCATGAGTGCCGCCAGTTCTGAGTCATCCCCGATGAGCATCGTCAATTCGATCCGTCGCAATCTCGCGCCGATCCATCCCGAGGGCTATCTGTTCGTCGCGGGATTTGCGGTCGCCACTCTGATTTTGTGGTGGATCTGGTCGCCGCTTGGCTGGCTCGCCCTCGTAGCGACCCTCTGGTGCGCGTTCTTTTTCCGCGATCCCCCGCGGGTGACGCCGCAGCGCAGCGACCTCGTCATCGCGCCGGCGGACGGGGTCGTCAGTTTCGCCGGCTTCGCGGCGCCGCCTCCGGAACTTGGCCTCGGGATGGCGCCCTTGCAGCGCGTGTCCGTTTTCATGTCGGTGTTCGACTGCCACGTGAACCGCGCGCCGATGGAGGGGCGGGTCGAGCGAATCGTTTACCATCCTGGCCTTTTCCTCAACGCCGATCTGGACAAGGCGAGCGAGGACAATGAGCGAAACAGCATTCTCATCGGCGCCCCGTCGGGGCGTTTTGGCGTCGTCCAGATCGCCGGGCTCGTCGCGCGCCGCATCGTATGTTTCACCCACGAAGGCGCCCATTTGAGCGCGGGCGAGCGCATCGGCCTCATTCGTTTCGGCTCGCGCGTGGACGTCTACTTGCCGCCTTCGGCGCAGATCGTGGTGGGCCTCGACTCCCGGGCGGTCGCCGGCGAAACCGTTATCGCCCAGATCTCGACGGCGACGGAAACGCGGCCTTTTCAGCGGAGCTAGCCCCGGTGAACGACGCCGTCCCCCCGCCGGACGCGCCGCTTTCGAGCGAGCAGCGCCGCAATCGGGGCTTCCGCGCCGTGCCGATGCGGGTCCTCCTGCCCAACGTCGTCACGCTGCTTGCGCTCTGCCTCGGCCTCACGGCGATCCGCCTCGCCACTGAGGGCTCGATCCAATGGGCGGTGATCGCCATTGCGGGCGCCGCTGTTCTCGACGGCCTCGATGGGCGGATCGCGCGGGTGCTGAAGGGGACCTCCCGCTTTGGCGCCGAACTTGATTCGCTTGCCGATTTCGTGGATTTCGGCGTGGCGCCGGCCTTCGTCCTCTATGTCGCCGACCTGCATGTCGTGAAGAGCTTCGGCTGGGTGGCGGCCCTCCTCTTCGCCATGGCCTGCGCGCTGCGTTTGGCGCGGTTCAACGTTATGCTGGACGACCCCAACCAGCCGGCTTGGCGGAAGGAATTTTTCGTGGGCATGCCGGCGCCGGCTGGGGCTATCGTGGGCCTCCTGCCAATCTATGTCCGCTCCGCTCTCGAACTCAGCGCGCCGACCCCGGGGGCGGCGCTTGTGGAGAGCCTATTCGTCCTCGGGATCGCGCTCCTGATGGCGAGCCGCGTGCCGCATTTTTCAGGAAAGTCGTTCGGCCGCGTCCCGCGCGAGCATCTCGCGGTTGTTCTCGTCGGCGTCGCCGCCGCGCTCCTGCTTGTGTTCAACTTTCCAATGCAGAGCCTGGTCGCGGTGACGCTCGCCTATCTCGTGTCCATTCCCTTCGCGATCCGCCGCTACCGGGAGCTGGAGCGGAAGCCGGGCTAGCCCGAAGCGCAGAAATGCCGCCTATTTTCGCATATTTCCGCCGGCCGGGAGGCGGAAAAGATGCGAAAAAATGCGGAATAGATGCGAAAAAATGCGGAAAACCTGCGCCGGTATTGAGCCTTTTCAAAGCCTTACGCGCGACTCGGACGAAAAATCCGGCCGGCTCGAAGCCGGCTCGTCTTCGGCGAGCGGGCTCGCCAGAGGCTCGACATCGGGACGCCATCGTCCATGCCTTTTTCCTTCTTGCCCGTAGTTTACATTCGCCAAATCGGAAATATAGCAGGTCGCTTCCGAGTTGGGAAGGATTTGTTGCGGGAAGACGGGGTGTGCGCATTCGATGCAGACCCCCGCCGCGGTCACCCTCGCCTATCTCGCGTCCATTCCCTTCGCGATTCGGCGCTACTGGGAGCTGGAGCGGAAGACGGGCTAGCCGATCGGGTCACGTTTTTGGCCGACTTCAGTCACGCCCATCTAAGATTCGATTGGTTTCTGGGCTTTCCCGTCAACCTTAATGTTGACCAACTATAAATTCTCTTCAACCTTAATTTTCACTCGCGACATTATAAGTTAAGTTTAGCGCCAACTCGCGCTGGACAGGTAACGATTTGCGTCTATCGTTCGTGCAAAGTCATAGACGAGGCGCAGCAGCCTATCGCAACTTGCGCCTCGAACGAGGGCACGACCAATGAAGAGAGAAATGCTTAGACGCTGGCAATCTTTTGTACAGGATCAATGCGGGGCGACGTCGCTGATGTTTGCGGCCGGTCTCCTGACGACGGCCATCCTGACAGGCGCCGCCTTGGACTACTCCGACGGAGTCTACATCCGCACCCGGCTCCAGGCCGCGGTTGATTCCGCGACTCTTGCTGTGGCGAAGCAAGGCGCTCAGGACCCCTCATCCTACATCAGCAACGTCGCCGCCTTGCGATCGATTGCCCAGCAGTTCCTGACGGCGAACGGACCGGCGAACTCGACCGTCGCCGATTTTCACGCCTGCCTGGTTACCGGCGGCGACTGTACGACGGCCGACGGGAGGACCTTGGAGGTCGGGCAGTTCTATACCAAGGGCTCTGTCACCTACACGCCTCTTCTCAACCATATCGCGGCGTTGTCGGGCCCGGGCCAGCAGAACCTTTCCAGCTCGGCGACCGCCGGCGCGAACCTGCTGTGGCCACAGACCCTCACCCTGAACCTAATCGGCGCGAAAGGATGGTACTACAAGAGCGTGAAGCTCTATGTTTTGCCATACGCGAACGGCGCTGCGGCCAACGCCTACACGACCGCCGCGACCTGGATCTATCAGCCGCAGAACCTGGGCACGCCTTCCGGCTCCGCCAATGTCAACATTGGCTCTGACTCGGCCAACGGAATGACCAATCTGAAGTTCAGCCAGCTCGGCGCGGGCTACGGCACGCTCACGGGACCGACGACCGTCAACCTTGGTCAATACGCGGACGTCTTCATGGTTGAAAGCGTGATGCAAGGGCCCTGCCCGCCATCGGCTCCCTGGATGCCCAAAAACTGGAACTCGGGCTCCTATACTTTCCCAGGCTCATGCTACGCGACTCAGTCGGCCGCGCAAACCGCCGTCAACTCGCTCATCACTCAACACTGTGGATCCCACCCGTCCTCGAGCTGCTCGTCGACATATTCGCCGCCGGTTCAGGAGAGCTTCGGGTACAACGTCTGCTCGGAATCGGAACTCAACTCCGGTTCGAACCCGGCTTATTCCAGCTATAATTCCATTTGCCACCCGGCCTCGTACAACTCCAGCAACACTCAGTCCTGGCAGTTCTTATTCGTCAACTTCCTGCCGGCGCAATCCTACCAGAACACCAACGTATTCTCGACGAGCGTGTCCTCGACCTCGCTCTTCCCCTGCAATCAGACCGTGGGTCACGAGTGGGAGGACGGCGGCAGCATCGTCGGCAGCAGCTATTCCCAGGCGCTCTCCAGCGCGCAGAACGCGAGCACGCTGCCGCAGCAGGACTTCTTCTACACGGTAAGCTCCGCCTGCGGTCCCGAGCCAGGGGTGACGGCTTCCGGTTACACCTCCTCGCAGACGACTACGTACGGCGCCGCTGCAAAATTGGTTCAGTAAAAAGGGGTTAGGGGGTCAAAGTGACCTTCGGAACGCGCGATGTGCGAGCCAGGGCCCGGCTCTGGCTCGCCAGTCTCCGCCAGCGCGCAAAGCGAGTTGTTCACGACGTCAGCGGAACGACGGCCGTGGAATTCGCAATAGTCGCGCCGCTGGTGATCGCGATTATCCTCGAATCGATCCAGGTCGCCGTCATTTACCTCGCGCAGGCCGAGCTCGAGAATGCGGCCGAACGAGCGGCCCGCCTCGTCTATACCAATCAGGCGCCAGCGAGCCAGTCGGCCTTCAATACCACGGTCTGCGGATATTTGCCGGCGTTGTTCTCCTGCTCGGGGGTGATCGTCGATCTCCAATCCCAATCGATCTCCGCGAACGCCAGCGACGCCCTTACGATGACCCCGCCCGCGTTGACCTACAACTCAAGCGGACAAGTGACGAATTCCTGGAATTACAGTCCCGGCTCGCCAGGGCAGCTCGCCATCTTGAGGTTGATCTACCGGTGGCCGGTCTATGCGGGGCCGCTCGGCTTGTTCTTCGGCGATTTGTCCAACGGAAAGCTGATCTTGAGCTCGACCCAGGTCTTTCAGAACGAGCATTAGGCTGATCGGGGATCGGATGTCCAAGAAACCTACTGGGCTAACTCTTTCGAAAGCCCTCGACGGGTGGCGCCGAAACGATGGAGTGGCGGCGGTCGAATTCGCTCTCGTTGCTCCTGTAGCAATTGCGCTGTTCGGTCTTCTCGCGATCTGGGCCCAGGGAATCGCCATTCAGAGGAAAGTCACGCTGGCCGCCCGCACGATCACTGACCTCGTGACGCAGCAAGGAACGCAGACCAGCAATTGCAGCGCCTCGGTCAACCAATCGGCCGTCGACAATCTGCTGAACAACGCGGCCAACGTTCTCTACCCGTATGTCAAGCCGAATTCAGGCTCAAACCCGGTTACCGGAACGAACGTCTCGAACATGACCATGGTTGTCTCGGAGATCAACGTCGATGCGTCGGGAACGACCGCGACCGTGCAATGGAGCGAGCCGATGCCCTCCCACGGCACGGCGTTGCCGACGACCGCTCACGGCGTCTCGCTGCCGGCCTCAGTCGGTTCGGCAGGCCCAAACCTCATCATGGGGACCGTCACATACGCTTACACGCCGCCGGTCATTGGCGAAGCTGTTGGAACGATCACGCTGCACGACACGATCTACTTGTCGATCCGGCAATGGTGCAGTTTGGCTTTGAATGTCGGTCAATAACTCGAATGACCATCTCAAGCAGCGCCTTTAGCCAAACAGTCTTAAGGATGGATGGAAACGATCAAGCAGAAAATAACGACTCGTGTGAATTGGATGTTAGGTTCTTCCGTGTATTCTTTTAGGGTGGACCTTGGAGATTCGATTTAGCGAGATCCTCGTCCGCCTTGACTTCTTTGGGCTAGAATAGAGGACCAACAAATGACAACCATCCGCAACTTCCTTCGCAACGAAAGCGGAGCGACCGCAATCGAATACGCGCTGATCGCCAGCCTTATCGCCGTCGTCATCATCACCGCGGTGACTTACGTCGGCACGCAGGTGAGCAACGTGTTCAACGAGGTCGGCAACGCCATGCACTAAGGGCGGACGAATCCGCCCTTGGCCGGCGCGAACGGCGGCTTCGGCCCAGTTCGCTCCGGCGCTTTCCCTTGGCTCGGGAAATGGGCTAGGGTCCGCAACCGGGCCCAACTCAGGCGTTGCGCGAGATCAACGGGAGCTTTAACGGCCCCTCTCTCGCGACGCTTGCATTGGGCGCGGGCGACCCTAGAAGGAGCCAAATGTCGAAGGAAGAACTGATCGAATTTCCAGGATACGTGGTCGAGTTGCTGCCGAACGCGACTTTCCGCGTCAAGCTCGAGAACGACCACGAGATCATCGCCCACACCGCCGGCAAGATGCGCAAGAATCGCATCCGGGTGCTTGCTGGCGACAAGGTGCTTGTCGAGATGACCCCGTACGACCTCACTAAGGGGCGTATCACCTATCGATTCAAGTGAATTCGTCGCTAAGCCGCGGGGCTCGAGGGCTTGCTTTGACTTCGTCGCGCGTCCGTCCGCGTCTTGTCCTCGCCTCCGGCTCGCCGCGCCGGCTGGCGCTCCTCAACCAGATTGGCGTCGATCCCGACTCGGTCATTCCGTCGGAAATTGATGAGACCCCGCGGCGGGGCGAATCGCCGCGCGGCCTCGCGCAGAGGCTGGCCGGGGAAAAGGCGGCCGCGTCGGCCGAACTCGCGGCGAAAGTCCCGGATCTCGCGCCATGCATCACGCTCGCCGCCGACACCATCGTTTGCGTCGGCCGGCGCATCCTGCCGAAATGCGAAATGACCGACGAAGCGGAAGCCTGCTTACGGCTTCTGTCGGGCCGCGCCCATCGCGTCTACACGGGTCTTGCGCTCGCAACGTCGAGCGGCGGGCTGCGGCGCAGAGTGGTCGAGACGCGAGTGCGCTTCAAGCGCCTGTCGCGCGAGGAGATCGACGCCTATCTCATGAGCGGCGAGTGGCGCGGCAAGGCGGGGGGCTACGCGATCCAGGGCCTCGCCGGCGCGTTTGTCGTGCGGCTCATCGGGTCCTACACCAACGTCGTCGGGCTGCCGCTCGCCGAGACGGCGGCGTTGCTCGGCGGCGACGGCTATTATCCGCACCGACAGTGGCCCGCGAAGCTCGCCAAATGAGCGCCAATGACAATACGCCGCTGAACCGGGCCCGCAAGCGCAAGGCGCGCATCTGCCCCATCTGCGGCAAGCCGCGTAGCGATCGCTACGACCCATTCTGCTCCGAGCGCTGCGCCGACGTCGACCTGCACCGCTGGCTCAGGGGCGGCTATGTCATCCCGGGCGCCGACTCTGGCCCCTCATCCGACGTCGAGGAAGATTGACCAAGCGCAGTCTTAACCTATTTGACTTTCGCCTTCTTCGCGGTCGGCGCAGCTTGCGCAATTGACGCCTTCGCCGCGCTTGGTTGCGCTCGCCCGTCGACAGTCGCAAGGCCGCCTTTGGGTTTCGACGGCGTCTTGGGCTTCGGCGCGGGCTGGGCTTCTTCGACTATCTTCGCAGATTCTTTTCGCGGCGACGGCGCAGCGCCGCCGCTCGCCGCAACGCTCTTTTTGAGCGCCTCCATAAGGTTCACGACGTTGCCCGGCCGGGCCTGCTCCGGCGCCCTAAGCGGCGCGCCGGCCTCTTTGGCGCGAATGAGTTCGACGAGCGCATCCTCGTAGCGATCGTTGAATTCCTTCGGGTCGAAGTGACCGGCCTTCCGCTCGATGATCACGTGCGCGAGCTCCGTCAGCTCCTCAGGCGCCTTCATCTCCGGAATGTCTTCAAAGTACGAGTCCTCGCTGCGCACCTCGGATCCGTAGCGTAGCGCCGTGCCCAAGAAACCCTTGCCGAAAGGCTCAAGCAGCATGATACGCTCGCGTCGCGAAATCACCACCCTGCCAAGGCCGACGACCTTCTCTTCCCGCATGGCGTCGCGAATGATCGCGAAGGCTTCCTCGGCAACTCGCTCGCTTGGCGCAATGTAATAGGGAGTATCGAGATAGCGGTCGTCGATCCCGGAGCGCGGGACGAACTTGTCGATGTCAATCGTATGGCTGCTCTCGAGCTCAATCTTGTCGAGCTCGTCGTCCTCGATCAGGAGGTAGGAGTCCTTCCCGACGGGATAGCCCTTGGCTTGGTCCTCGCTTTCGACGACCTCGCCGGTCTCGGCGTCGACGAACTGGCGCTTCACCTTATGCCCGGTCTTGCGATTTATGGTGGTGAAGCTGACGCGCGACGACGTGCTGGAGGCAGGATAAAGATTGACGGCGCAGGACACCAAAGACAGCTTCAGATAGCCTTTCCAGCTTGCTCGAGGGGCCATGACGCGAACTCCGCCAACTCAACTGATGCCGCAAATTGCGCGCGCAACCTGAAGATTGTGTTTTTGCACGGTACCATGATCGCCTCGGGTCAGAAAGTCTATGTCTGCGGCCGCCTGCGGGGGATGACGCGGCGGTCCCTCGGCGCGCTGTCGGCGGCGGCAGGCTTGATGTTGACCCAACGGCCCGCCGCAGCGAATGTGATCGTTCTTGGCCGCAGCGCCGCCGGCCGCGTCGTCTCCGACGCGGGTGAACTTCGCCTGGGCTTTCGGCTGAAGCCACAGGCTGGGATCATTTCCGAACGCTCGTTTCGGGCGGCGTTGGGGTTTGTCGCTGCCCATGCGGCGACAGGCGCGTATTCGCAGAACCAAATTGAAAGGCATACTGGGCTTGGCGGCGAGCAGGCGCGCGTTCTTTCGCTCTTTGACGTCCTTCATCCGGTTGAGGGCCGCTTCTCCTACGCCGATCTCATCGTCGCCCGCGCCGCCAGCCGACTTCATTCCGAAGGCGTCGGGTTCCCCAAGATCATCGGCGTCGCCCTCGCGCTGGAGCAGCGCGGGACGCGACTGTCGAACGTTCGGCTCGCGGAAGCGCCGTGGGGCGAACTTCTCCAGGTGGTGGAGGGGGCCTTGGCCAAGATCGACGGTCAGCTTCTCCTTCCGCTGAATGGAGTTGACCTCGACGCCGACGAGGCTTTCGCCCGGGCGGAGGAAAGCGAGCAGGCAGGAGACCTCGCGTCGGCCGAGCGGTGGTACCAACTTGCGGCGCGCCTCGATTCGGAGGAGGCCGTGATCCCGTTCAATCTGGGGAACGTTCTGGACGAGCTTAATCGCCCGCGCGAGGCGGAAATCGCCTATCGCGAGGCGGTTGCGCGCGATCCCCACCTGGCGGACGCCTGGTATAATCTCGCGATATTGCAGGAAAAACTGGGTAAGGAAGACGAAGCGCTTGCGAGCTACGAACGGGCCATTGCGATCGAGCCTCAATATGCGGACGCGCTACACAACGCCGCTTTGTTGCTCATGCGCAGGCGCAATTTCGCAGCGGCTCTGCCGCTGCTCGAGCGGATAAAGTCGATGGCTTCGGCGGACGCCGACGAAGCCCGCCGCCTCGCCCATCTCTGTCGCCTGGAGATCAAGGAGTCGGAGAGGCGGGCGTAGGTCAGCTGTCAAAGGGAATAGATTGTCGGCTTGAGCGGCGTTTTTTCAAGGCGGCCCTGCTCGCCCCGGTGAAGAGCGAGACTGCTCTGACCCAGGGCCTCCGGATAGGAAAGCGACGGTGTCGCCAAACCGTCACGAAGCCTGCGTAGAAATTTTCCCGGGCTCATCACGCGGATGAGGGTTATTGCGCCAATGGAAATGAAAGTCAGCGAGGGCGCGGACGGGGTGACGAGCATCATGCTCGACGGCCGCTTCGACATCGCCGGCGCGCAACAGGTGGACGCCCAGTTCAACGCCGTGGCGGAGCGCAGCAAGGCGCTCATCATCGATCTGACCAAGGTGTCGTTCATCGCGTCGCTCGGCGTTCGCACGTTGATGATGAGCGCCAAGAGCCTGATTCGGCGCGGCGGCGAAATGGCGGTCTGCGGGGCCAACGAGAACGTCGAGAAGGTTCTGCGGATGACCGGCTTCAACGAAGTGGCCGGGATCTATCCCGACTACTTCTCCGCCGCGGACGCTCTCAGGGCCCGCGCGGCCGAATTCGGGAGCCGCAAGGCGTGACGATGGGCCGGCCTCAGATGGTTTCCCGGGACTTTCCGGGAACGCTCGAGGCGGCCTCGGAAGCGGAGGCTTGGCTCATGAGCCAGTCCGGCGCCTTGGGCCTTGCGCCCGACGCCGAGTTCGCCATCAACCTCTGCGTCGAGGAGCTCTTTCTCAACGCGGTTTGGCATGGCCGGGCCAACCGCGCGAAAATCTCCATCTCGTCGGAGTCCGGCGGCGTACGGGTTGAGTTCGTCGATGACGGAGCGCCTTTCGATCCGATCGCCGCGCCCGCCAGACGCATCCGCGCGCGCAATGAGGATTTTCAGATCGGCGGCTACGGGACGGGCTTGCTTCAGAAATTCTCGCGGCGCATAAGCTACAATCGCGACGACGACCACAACCGCCTCGTCCTCGAGTTTGACGCCAACGCCGGCTGACCGGCATCCACGAGCAATGATCGATTCTCCGGCGCTGCACGCCGCCGTGTGTGCGATCGGCGCGTTTCGTGACCTCTCCCGAGCCGACGTTTCGTTCCTGATCGAGGCCAGCGAAATCCGGTCATTCGAGCCGGACGAGATCATGCTGTCGCAGGGCGAGCCGAGCGAATGCGCGATCGTCCTTCTCGAGGGGGAAGTGACCGTCACCGCCGACAGCGCGCGCGGCGTTATTCCGATCGCAACGATGAAGGCGCCCTCGCTCGTCGGGGATCTCGGCGCGCTCGCTGACTTGCGGCGCACCGCGACGGTTCGGGCGCGCACGAACGTATCCGCCCTCATCGTCCCGCGGACAGCGCTCATCAAGGTCGCGCGCGCGGCGCCGTCGTTGCTCATCGACGTGATCGGCCGCA
>DATJXI010000115.1:0-3008 GCA_035500275.1 Roseiarcus sp.
CTCCGCAGGTATGCGTGCGATAGCGGTGCATGGGGAGACGCCTTCGTAAGTCAGGAATTGTGTCAGGGAGCGCGGCGCCTAGCGGAAAAAGGCGGGAGGGGCAAGCCGGAAGGCTCCGGAAGCATGCGCCCGGCGGCCCGAGACGCCCGCCTTGCCGGGCGCGAGGGCGTCGACGCGCGCATCCCTTTCCCGTCATCCTCGCGCAAGCGGCGATCCGGAACCGGTTTGCGGTCGCCGCGGCGCGTCTTCCAAATGGCCGCAAGGCTCGCTACGAGAGGTTCGCGCAATCTCGCGGCGAGTCGCGAAGAGATTTGGGGGCGCCTTTGAGAATGACGGCCGTTCTTGACCGCCGCGCCGTGGTGACGGCGCTCGGGCTGCTGCTCGGGGGCTGCGCCCCGCCGCGCGGCTATGTCCCGCAAGGCGCCGCCTTCGGCGGGTATTTTCCCGGCTACGGCCCGATCAAGGACGACGGCCACATGATCCCGGGACTGGACCCGACGACCGTCAACCCCGACAAGCTGCGCCGAGAGGTCGCGTTTGCCGGCCCGTACCGGCCCGGCACAATCGTCGTCGACGTCGCCGACCGGCGCCTCTATCTCGTGGAGCCCGGGGGCCGCGCGATACGCTACACAGTCGGCGTCGGCCGCAACGAGGCGCTCAATTTCCGCGGCTCGGCCGTCATCGGGCGAAAGGCGGAATGGCCGCGCTGGGCGCCGACCGCAAGCATGATCGATCGGATGCCAAGATACGCGGCTTACGCGGGCGGGATGCCGGGCGGGCTCGGCAACCCTCTCGGAGCGCGCGCGCTCTATCTCTATCGTGGCAATCGGGACACCTATTTCCGCCTGCACGGGACGAACGAGCCGGAGACGATCGGGACCAAAGTGTCAAGCGGTTGTATCCGGCTCTTCAACCACGACATCATCGACCTCTACAACCGCGTCCCGGTCGGGGCGCCGGTGGTTGTCCTGCAGGAGCCGGGCGCGTTGGTGGCCTCGCAAGAACGCGAGCCAACGGCGGTCGCGTCCGAGTCGGACGTCGGGTACGGCCCGGGCGCCGATGTGGGTTCCGACTTCGACGACGCGGCGCCGATGCCGGCCGGAGCTTGGCCGGAGCCGTGGCGCGAATCTGGACCGCCCCCGGCCGGGCCTTGGTTCTAGCCGACGGCGCTGTCGCTATTGCAGTGGTGTGGCGCCGCCGTCCCTGGGCGTAAGCGATTGCGCCCTCACGCCCTCGTCCCGCATTCTGTCGGCCTTCTCATACCAGGCGTCCGCGGCCGCCGGATTCGGCGGCTCGTGAAATCCGTTATCGAACAGCGCGCCGAGTTTGAGGATCGAGCCCAGCGCGTAGGGGTCGAGAGCGGCCGTTGCGTCGTCTCCGGCTGCGCGCGCGTACCACATCAACGCTTTGGCGCTGTCGGCGGGGACGCCGCTTCCGGCTTGGTAGAGGGAAGCGAGGTTGAACATCGCTTGCTTGTTGTTACTCTTCGCAGCCTTCTCGTACCATTCGATCGCCTTGGCGGCGTCGGGCGCGACTCCGCGTCCGGTCTCGTAAATGGCGCCGAGCCGGACCATGGCGTCCGCGTGTCCGGCGTCCGCCGCCATTGTGTACCAGCAGCGGGCTTCGGCCACGGCCGCGGCGTCCCCACCCATCTCGCGGTCGTCGTAAACCCGGCCGAGATTGAAGAGTGCGTCCGGAACCGTGGCGGCCGGCGTGCCGTCGGCCGCTTTCTCGATCGACTGACAGTCCGCTTTGTCCTTCGGGACACGGGCGGCCGCCTTGAACCACCGGCTCGCCGTCTCAAGGTCCCTGGGAACCCCCCGGCCGTTATAGTAGAGCCTGCCGAGGTTGTTCATCGCCTCGCGGTCACCCGCGTCGGCGGCCTTCGTGTACCACCGGATCGCTTGAGCGTAGTCCTGGGGCGCGCCCTGCTTCGCGCCTTCGCCGCTTTCGTAGATTGCACCCAGGTTGTCCATCGCGGCCTTGTCGGCGTCTGGCTCTTGCGCGGCCTTTTCGAGCATTGTGATCGCTTGCGGGTAGTCTCTCTTCGGCCCCCAGCCGTTTCTTAAGCTTTCGCCATAGTAGCGCGCCGCCTTCTTGTCCTCCGTGTAGGCTTCCGCGGCGCTCTTGAACAGTTCGAACGCTTTTTGCTGCGAAATGTCATCCATCGAGGACTGGACCCGCTCAACGATCTCTTCCGCGTTCTTGAGAAAGCTCTTGGCCCGGATTGTTTCCGTTTCAGCGCGCAACCGGTCGCCTTGCGCTTGAGTGGCCGCGACATCAGCCTCATGCTTCAGGAACCAGGCCGCCACGGCCAAGACCGTCGCCACGGAGGCCGCAAGCAGCAGAAACTTCTGCATCCGGTCCCTGCCGCGCACCGCCGCTTCCTGCCGTTGCACCGCCTCGCGCAGCGCTTCGAGACGCTGGCGTTCGGCGTTCGATCGGCGTTCGGCCTCCTCCTCGCTCGCCCGGATGAAATCGAGCTGGAGGGCCGTCGGCTCCGGCGCCGTCTTCGGCCGCTCTGCGGCCCACGCCTTGGCCTCCGTGATGTCGCTTCCGGTCAAAAGGCGGGCCGTCGGCCGGCCGCCCTCGTCCCACTCCATCGCCCGCTCGAGATAGCGCGTATGCGCGCGCATCCAGTCGAAATCGGTGTTGAGCGCGTTGACGAGCAGCTTCAGACCTTCGCCAAAGCCGGATCCCGGAACCGTCGAGACCGGGCAGAAATAGACATAGTTGAGGGCCTGAAGTTTTTCTGGCGGCTTTGCGTCGTCGAGCGGACGGCAGACGACGGGAAGGATGCGTTTGCCGAGCCGCGCCGACTCTTCGACTTCCCAGCCGCAAATCGCCGAATGCGCGGACGCCGGCGAGAGGACGAAGACGACGGTGTCGGATCGGCCGATGAGGGCGCTGAGCCGGGCCTTCCATTCCTCCCCGCCGGAAATGCCTTGGCGGTCGATGCTGCAATCGAACCCGCAGGCATCGAGCGCCGCATCCAGTTGGTCGGCGAA
>DATJXI010000116.1:0-2175 GCA_035500275.1 Roseiarcus sp.
GAGGGGGAGGAGACCGACTTTTCGCGCGTCGAGCTCGACCTCCGCGATCAGGACCCGTTGTTCAAACAGATCTACGACGCCGCGCGGCGGATCGGCTGGGGCCGCACGACCACCTACGGCGCCCTGGCGAAGGCCATCGGCACGGATCCGGAAGACGCGCGTGACGTCGGCGCGGCCATGGCCAAGAATCCCGTTCCACTGATCATTCCCTGTCACAGAGTGCTCGCGGCCGGCGGCAAGATCGGCGGTTTTTCCGCGCGGGGCGGCGCGGCTACGAAAGTCCGCATGCTCGAACTCGAGGGTGTTCGCGTGGCGTCGCCTCCGCCGGTCCAGCGCTCCTTCGGGTTCTGAAGACTCGGCTCATCAAACAAGCGAACTCACTCCTCTCGATCGCGCCGAGCTGATGAGCCTGCGACCGGTTTGGCCGCGGTCCGCAGCGACGCTCACGCCGGCCGTTCGCGAAGCCAGCCCTTCAACCTGAGGCCGTCACGCATGTTGAGGGCGAGCAGCGTGATGTTCACCGCTCCCGCGGCGAGCTCGAGGGCCTGCGCGGCATAGAAGCTCGCGTCAAATGCGCCGGCTCTCGCCTTGGACGCGAGATAAAGCGCCGAGGGGATGAGAATGAGCACGCCATTGGCGGCGATGAACGGCATGCGGTTGAATTTGGCCCCGACGAGTCCGGAGCGATCCCCCTGCGCCAGCTTGAGGCCCGAGCCTCCCGCCGCCGCCAGCGCAGGAATAAGGACAAGGAAACCCCATGGGATCGTCGTCTTGACCGCGGCGACGACCGTATAAGATCCGAATAGCTCGGCGAACACGGTCGAGAGCCAGAAGGTCGCGATCGTCAAAAGCGCGAGCGCACCGGCGACGGGGTGGATAACTTTCATCTTGGTCGTTCCGAGGGCTTGGGGCTCAAGCGACACAGACGTCGGACACGCCGACCTTCTGGAAGAGGTGCGGGGCCGCCACGGCCGAGGACGGATAGGCCGAGAGCTTCGCCTGAAACTCCGGATGCGTGAACGCGACCCGGAAATGCCCTGTCGACTCCCACACGGCGTAGTTGAGGTAAGTGGGATTATCGCCGAGCGCGCGATGGAGCTGCGTCGAGATGAAGCCCTCCTGACGCTTCATGAACAGCGCGTCGTCCCGCCACGTTTTGAGGAAGCTCTGCTCGTCCGACTTGTCGAGGGTGAAGAGGTTGACGAGCACGACCGGCGCGGCGTCGATCGCGAGCTGCCGTTCTATGGGGAAGGTGGGGTCGAGTGGGCGCAGAAGGGACATGGCGGTTTCCTTTTTCATTTGGTAATATAATGTCAATTTGTCACAATAATTGATAGTCGATTTGACACTATGTTGTCAATAGCGTTTTATGGAGACAGATGAGCAAGACCAAGCGAACGCCGGCCGGTGAATCCCTGACGAGGCTCATGCTCGACCTGTTCAGATTGAACAGCCTGGTCTTGACCTCCGGCGACCGGCTGGTGGCGCGGCTGGGCCTGACGAGCGCCCGCTGGCAGGTCCTCGGCGCGATCGTCGCCGTCGAGCGGCCGCAACCCGTGGCATGGCTCGCTCGCGATCTTGGCGGCAACCGCCAGAACGTGCAGCGCATCGTCAACGACTTGCACAAGGAAGGGCTGGTCGCCTTCGAGACGAACCCGCATCACCGGCGGGCGCAGCTCGTCGTTCTCACGGACAAGGGGAAGCAGACCTTCGACGCCGCCATGCGCCTGCAGGCGCCCTGGATCAACGAGCTGGCGGACGGGATTTCGGTGAAGGACCTCGAAACATTCGGCCGCGTCGTGGCGGCGCTGAGGGCGAAGTTGGAGGGCGCCGAAATCGAAGAGCGAGTAACGGCCGGCGCGTGAGTGAGGCCAGACGCCGGTCACAGGATTCGGGTTGAGTTTCGTCATGCGCCGCACGATTTTCATTTGCGGCCACGACCATGAAGACCGGCGATGAGGCAAGCGACGACCTACTGGATCTTCGAGACGACGCAGGGCTTCTGCGCAATCGCCTGGAGCGATTCCGGAGTGGCCCGCTTCCAATTGCCCGTGAAGAGCGAAGAATCCGCCGAACGCGTTCTGCGCCGCCGAGCCCCCGGCGCGAGACCTGCCGCGCCGCCGGCGGAGATAGAGGCGGCGATCGCCGCCGCGAGGCGCTATTTCGAGGGGGAGG
>DATJXI010000117.1:0-14555 GCA_035500275.1 Roseiarcus sp.
CTCGTCGAACCGACCAGATCGCAGAACATGACAGTCACTGGCCGCCGCTCGCCCAGGCGCGACGAAATGTGCCGGAGCGACACGCCTGCTTCGGCGGAGCAAGGAGCGGCGGGCGCGAGTGCGGCGATCGCGGCGAGAATCCTGTGCCGGTCGCCGATCGCAAAGACGCCCATTTCCTTGAGGTCGTCCGCGGTGAGGCGCGGCAAGACGTCCGCGCCGATCTTGTTGTCTCGAAAGACGCCCTCGTAGCAATCGAGGCTGAGACCGCGAAGCCACTCTCCGATGTCCACCGCCGCGCTCCGAATGGCTGAGCCGAATATCGCTTCCTCGACGCGAGGTGTCCAGCGTCAAGCGAATCCACGCAAACGGCCTGGGAAGCTTGGGTCAGCCGCCGCCGTTCGAAGTGACCCTGGGCTTCGTTTGCGCAGAGGGGCGGCGGGCTTGTTCCGGCGCGCCTCGGGGAACCGAATGGATCGGTTCTTCACGAAACGAAATCGGGGAGGACCAATTGCCGTGATCCGCGTCACGGCGAGATTCGAAGCGTAATTTCATAGCGTTCGACGACCGAACTTTCCCCCTCCCACGATCGCCAACGTTTTAGTTTTATGGACGTCGTTCCGGGGGCCTTGGCCGTTATCAACCATTGGGCCTCGCCCCCGCCTCCCATCGTCCCCGATGTCGAGACGTATTGCCCCTCTTTGATGTCGACGAGGTTTGCGTCCGCCGAGTCGATGGCCCAGCGGTATCCCGTCGTCGCGTTCTCGGGAAGGCGAAGCGCAACTTGGGCGCCGGCACGCAATTCGATGGTCCGTCCGTTGTCGGCGGCAGTCAAAATTGAGGACATCTTGGCCTCCGTCGGCGACGAATTGAAGAGCGAGAGGTGCGCAGACAGAATCGCAGCCAGAACGGCCCCGACAAGACGCTTAGCGCGGCGCCAAGGCGACGAACGCTTGCGGCGCTCAAGTCGGAAATTGAGGGAGATCATCAATCGGCGGTGCGATAATGGCGGTCGAGTCCGCTAGTGCGGATCTCGGCGAGGAGCCGAAATCCGCAAAACGCGCTTGACCCCGACACGAACATCGACCTTACCCGACCGAGCTGATCGTCCAGAAGTCCGAACAATTGGGACTGATGATGTATTCGTAAGGCATCGTGAAGTATCCGGCTTTGCCCCAACCTGTTCCCCATGAGTTGCGCACGATCATCACTCGGCTCGCCTCGTCATAGCCGACAGCCATGACCGCGTGGCCGCCGAGCTTCTTCTCCGACGGTTTCGGCATCGGCATCACCCCGGTTTGGGCGACCGTCTGGGATTCGAAGCTTTCGTAGACCGTGAAGCCGAAGACGAATCCATAGCCGGAGGCCAGGCAACCCTGGAGCTGCTGCAGGTGATTGACGAGGCGCTGGTAATGCAGGGCCCGGTCGAGCTTCGCGTCCGTGTAGGCCTTGGACGGCGGCTTGTCCGCGAACTTTGCGATGTCGTAAGGCCAATCGGTCTCAGGCGGCGCGCCGATCTTGGCGACCGATTTGATCCCGTCTCGGATCTCAGCGCCCGCATCTTCGGGGACCGTGCCCTCCATCACGCGCTCGTTGTAATAGATGAAGAGGCGGGATGGAACGAAATCGGACAGTTTCTCCTTCTTGCGGTCGAACTCGATTGCCCCTGCAATCGCATTGGCGGTGCAGCTGCCAAGGTCGCCTTGGTCATAGACCGGCGGGCAATTGGGGCGGAGATCGACGGCGGGAGGCAGGGCCTTCCGCAACGGGGCCGAGTAGAAATGGTCCCGTGCGTCGGGCAGGTCCGGGCGCCAGCCGTAGCGCTTCTGTTTGCGATGGGTGACGAGTCTGAGCGGGTCGGCCACGGTGTGTTTCGCCATTGATTCTCTCCCTTGATAATGATCCCGGCCGTTGAGGCGCCGGCCTGCAAAACTAAGCTCGCTTGGGGGTGGGCATGACGAGATCGAACCTCAATCAGGAGATTGTGGACCGAAAGGACAGCCCTCGCAAGCGCGCGTGCGGATCCGACACTCTTAGTTTGCTGGTAAAGTTGCTTTGTCCCTCAAACGGCCGCGTCCATGTCGATGACGCCGCACGGCCGACCCGCCGATCCGCAGGACAAGACGCGGAATAGGGTGCGGACGAGCAAACGAAAAGGGCCGCCAATTTGCTCGGCGGCCCCTTAATTTTCCTTGTCGAGGAATTACGCCTTGGTGAGCGACGACGCGCGCTTCTTCGCGCGGAAGCCCGCGAAACCGAGCCCGGCGAAGCCGGAGAGCATCATCGCCCAGGTCGATGGCTCCGGAATGGCCGTCGTGCCGAGCGTGATCACCGCCAGCGTGCCGCCGACCGTGGTAACGTGGGTGTCGTACTCTGCAGTTTCGGAAAGCCCGTTCGGATCGAGACCTTCCCATCCGACGAACCCGCCTGTGTAGTTGGTCGTCGGGCTGAAGAATGACGTGATCGCCTGACCGTCGAAATCGCCGCCGGAGATGGTTGCGTTGAGCGTGACGCTGAAGTTGCCCACGAGAGCGCAGAGGCTGGCGTCTATGGTGCAATTCGGGTCGCTGGTGATGTAAGGCGTTCCGGCGTAGGTATCGTCGTAGTCGTAGGAGGTGAGACTGCCTGCGGGCCCGACGTTTGGATAGTTCTCGAAGCCCGGCAAGAAACCCCAGGTGAATATAGTGTCGCCGGGGCCTATGACGCCTAAATTTACGAGCACGCTTTGGCCGTTGTTCAGGCCCTGATAGCCGTGCAGGAAAATGGTCGCGTTGATGAAGCTGCCGCCGCTCGTGTTGTGGAAAGTGAGGGATGGCGTGTCATAGACACTGCAATCGTAGCAACCGTCGATCGTCGATACGATCGTATCGTCGGCGCTCGCGGTATCCATGAACGCGAAAGCGCCCGCGGCCGCGAGGGCGGCAGCCGAGATCGTTTTTAGCATTTAGTTTCCCCATAGGTATTCCCAGAATTGTTAACGCTATTGACCAAATGAGGCAAGACTGTGTCAGAGCGCCTCCATCTCGCCTCCCGCTTCGCATCCTGTATAGTGCCGCGGGCTTTTGGAGCGGATTTCTTGAGCGCGGTGTTTTGGTTCGGTAGCGCGCGGCGGGCGCGCTCGCTGGCGCTTGCGGGGCTGGCGGCGCTCGCGCTTTGCGGCTGCGGGCGAATCGGGCCGCTCGAGCCGCCGCCCAATCCGAACGCGCCGCCGCAGCCGGCGGCGTCCCCCGCCGAACAGGCGCTGACTCCACAGGTAAGGCCGAAAATCCCGCCGATCACGCCCCCGCAGCAATCTTTCGTTCTCGACCCGCTGCTGAAATAACGGCCCATGCATCAATAACGGTCCATGCATCATTTCGCCTACCGCGGCGGCGCGCTCTCAGCCGAGGACGTCCCCTTGCCCGAGATCGCGAGCGCTGTCGGGACGCCGTTCTATTGCTATTCGACCGCGACCATCGAGAAGCATTTCGCGGCGTTCCGCGCCGCTTTCGCGGGCGAGGATGCGCTCGTCTGCTACGCCGTGAAGGCCAACTCCAACCAGGCGGTCCTGAAGACGCTCGCCCGTCTTGGCGCCGGCATGGACGTCGTCAGCGAGGGGGAATTGAGGCGCGCCCGCGCCGCCGGCGTGCCCGGCGAGCGCATCATCTTCTCGGGCGTCGGGAAGACCCGCGCCGAGATGAGCCTTGGGCTTGACGAGCGCATCCTCTGCTTCAACGTGGAATCGGAGCCGGAGCTGGAAGCGCTTTCAGAGGTCGCCGCGTCGCGGGGCCTGACCGCGCCGATCGCCATCCGAGTCAACCCGGATGTCGACGCCCGCACCCACGCCAAGATTTCCACCGGCAAGTCGGAGAACAAGTTCGGCGTCCCGATCTCGCGCGCCCGCGTGGTCTACGCGCGGGCGCGGGCGTTGCCGGGCGTGTCGATCCGCGGCGTCGACATGCACATCGGCTCGCAGATCGCCGACCTCGAGCCGTTCGACAACGCCTTCGCGCTCATGGCGGAATTCGTTCGCGTCCTGCGCGCGGACGGACACGCGATCGACCATGTCGATCTCGGCGGGGGACTTGGGATTCCCTACCGCTCCGACAACAATCCGCCGCCGTTTCCGGAGGACTACGCGAAAATCGTCGCCCGCCACATGCGCGGGCTCGGCTGCAAGCTTTATCTCGAGCCGGGGCGGCTCATCGTCGGCAACGCCGGCGTCCTCGTCGCGTCGGTCATCTATGTGAAGAACGGCGAGAACAAGAGATTCGTCATAGTCGACGCGGCGATGAACGACCTTGTCCGGCCGACGCTTTACGACGCCTACCACGACATTCTGCCCGTTGAAGCGCCCGCGCCCCACTCGGCGCGCATGATGCGCGCCGACGTCGTCGGGCCGGTCTGCGAAAGCGGCGATTTTCTCGCGCTCGACCGGGAGATGGCCGAGGTCGCCCCCGGCGACCTCGTCGCAGTAATGAGCGCGGGCGCCTATGGCGCCGTCCAGGCGGGGACCTACAATTCGCGCCTGCTTGTGCCGGAAGTCATGGTCAAAGGCGGGGAATACGAAATCGTCCGCCCGCGCCAGACCTTCGAGGAATTGATCGGCCTCGACAAACTTCCGCCTTGGTTGAAGTGAGGGTGCCGGCTTGACGAATGACAAGGCGGACGGCTTGCCGACGGGCGACGATCCACAACATTCGCGCCGCGACCCTAAGGACCATAGGGGCGTCCCGGCGCGCCTCTCGGCCTTGGCCGGGAGGGCGCTTCTCATCGAGCGCGGCTGGCCGCCGTTCGTCTGGGCCGTCGCCGTCGCCATCCTGTTCCTCGCGGTCTCCTGGCTCGGCCTCTGGCAGTTCGCGCCGCGAGGCGCGCGCATAGCCGGCGTTGTTCTGTTCGCCGCTGGTCTCGGCGTTGCGCTCGCGCCGCTCTTCCGCCTGCGCTGGCCAAAACCCCGCGACATCTCCGCCCGGCTCGACAGCGACGCCGGAAGCAAGCTCCGGCCGGCGAGCGGGCTCAGCGACACGCTCGCCAACGATACCGACCCGGTCGCCCGCGCTTTGTGGGCGGCGCACCAGGCTCGGCTCGCGGAGCTCATGAAGGCGATCCGCGTCTCGCCGCCGGCCCCGCGCATGGCCGAGCGCGACCCCTACGCCCTGCGGTTCGCCGTGGCGCTCGTCGCGTTTGCGGCCGCTGTGGCCGCCGGACCCGAGCTTTATGGCCGGTTCGCGGCCGCCTTCGACTGGCGCGGCGGAGGCGAGGCGAACGCCGCTGCGGCGAGCCGCATCGACGCCTGGATCGACCCGCCGGCCTACGCGGCCCGCCCGCCGCTCGTTATCGACCTCAAGACCGCCGAGCCGCAGAAGCTTGCGGTTTTTGAGGACTCGACCCTGGTCGTGCGCGGCGATCCGCAGTCGGTCGAGACGCGGATCGAGGGCGGCCTCAAACCGGTGGAAGAGAAGGGGAAGCTCGCCGCCGCGCTGGAGCATCGCTGGACGATTGCGCGCGACGGCAAGGCGACAATCCTGCGCGGGGGCGGGACGGCCGCCAGCCTCGTCTTCGCCGTGACGCCGGCCGGCTCGCCCACCATCAAGCTCACCGCGGAGCCGCGCGCGAACCTCAGCGGCTCGCTCACCCTCGCCTACAAGCTCGACGACCGCTATGGCGTCATGAACGCCCGCGCCGATTTCGCCCTCCCGAAAGACCCGGCCAAGCCGGCGACGCGCAGCCTTGTCGAGCCGCCGCAGGTTGCGTTGCAGACGCCGGCGACGCCGAACGGCGTCGGCGAGGCGCGCACCACCGCCGATCTCTCCGAGCACCCCTGGTCCGGCGCGCGCGTCACAATGACGCTGACCGCAACGAGCGTTTCCGGCCGGACCGGATCGAGCGGTCCGATCGAGATCACGCTTCCGGAGCGGATGTTCCACAACCCGGTGGCGCGCGCCCTCGTCGAGGAGCGGCGCGACCTCGTCACCGACCCCGACCATGCGCCGAAGCGCGTCGATACGGCGCTTGGCGCCCTCGCCGTTGCGCCGCAGCTGTTCGACACGCCCGCCAATGTCTATCTCGGCCTGAAAGAGGCGCGGACGTCGCTTATGGCCGCCCGCACCGACGCCGACCTCCTCGACGTCGCGGCGCTGCTCTGGGCGATGGCGCAAGAGATCGAGGACGGCGATCTGTCGAAGGCGGCGAAGGACCTGCGCGCCGCCGAGCAGGCGCTGCGCGAGGCGTTGAAGCGCGGCGCGAGCGACGACGAGATCAGGAAGCTCATGGCTGAGCTGCGCGAGGCCGCGCGGCGCTTCGCCAGCGAAATGGCCCGCAACGCGCAGCAGAGCGGGGAGGACTCCGAGCAGCAGACGGTCGACCTCAACAAGCTCATGGACCAGATGGAGGACATGGCCCGCAACGGCTCGCGCGAAGAGGCCGAGGCCATGCTCGACCAGATGCAGGAGATGTTCGAGAACATGCGCGGCGACCGCCAGGCCCAGGAGAGCCCGGAAGAGCGCCAATTGCGCAAACAGATCGACGAGCTCGGCAAGCTCCTGCGCGACCAGCAGGCGCTGCGCGACGACACGTTCAAGAGCGATCAGCGCGACCGCGAGCAGAGGCGGGCCGAGAAGCAGCGCGGCGGCCCGCGCGGCGACGGCGAGCCGCAGGCCGACGAGGGCGGCCCGCCGCCGGGCGACCTCGGTCAGGAGAGCGAGGAGAACGGGGACCGATCGGCCGACGCGGACCAGGGCGGGAACCCGGGCGATCCTGAGCTCGAGCGGCGTCAGAAGGCGCTGCGCGACCGGCTGGCCGAGATGCAGCGCATGCTGAAGAGCCTGGGCATGAAGGGCGAGAAGGGCTTTGACGACGCCCAGGGCGCCATGAAGGAGGCCGAGGGCGACCTCAAGGGGGACCAGGGCGATCAGGGCGCTCAAGGACAAGGCGCGCAGGGCGCAAAGGGCGGAAAGAGCGGCAAGGGAGCCGCCGTTGAGGCGCAAGGCCGGGCGCTTGAGGCGCTGCGCGAAGGAGCGAAGGGGCTCGGCGAGCAAATGTCGCAAGGGCAGGGGCGGGGCCAGCGCGGCAGAGGCGGCTACACCGCCCGCAGAGCCCGCCCGGGCGAACAACCTGGGGCCGACCCGCTCGGGCGCAACCGCGAGGGCGATAGGGGGACCGAGTACGGACCGCTGCGGGAGATGGGCAGCGTCACCGAGCGGGCGCGGCGCGTGATGGAGGAATTACGCCGCCGCCTGTCCGACCCCAAACGCCCGGCGGACGAGCGCGACTACTTCGAGCGGCTCCTGAAGCACGATTGACGACGAAGGGGCGCTCGCCGGCCGCGCCGGCAGCCGCTTTCAACCCTTCGGCGGAGGCGCCGTTTTGGCGGCGATCTCACGATTCCAATGAGATAGGCGCCGAAAATTGTCAAAAATCGTGTTTTGGCTTACGCCGCTCCTTTTCGCCGCGCGTAATCGTTCCCGGCCTCAGGCGCTCCTGATCGAGGTCAACATTCACGATAGCACAGGGCCTGGACCCGGCCAAGCATTTGTTTCTGTATTTCGGAAAGAAGGGTGGTCGACGCCGGACCGGCCAGTCTTCCTTCTGACTGCCGCCAGGTTGCTGTAGCGACTTGGTCTGGCGATTCTGGGCGCGCCTTTTGTGATAGTCTGCCCAGCGGAGCGCGCATGGGCCAAATGCGGAAACTTGCAGCCATCCTCGCCGCCGACGTCGTCGGCTTCAGCCGGCTGACCGGGGCGGACGAGGACCGCACCCTCGCGCGGCTGCGCGCGCTCAGAAGCGATCTCATCGACCCGACGATCGCCGTCCACAACGGTCGCGTCGTCAAACGCACCGGCGACGGAATACTCATCGAGTTTCGCAGCGTGGTGGATGCGGTGCGCTGCGCGATCGAGGTCCAGAACGGCATGGTCGAGCGCAACGCCGGCCTGTCGCCCGAGCGCCGCATTGAGTTTCGCATAGGAATACATCTCGGCGACGTGGTCGAGGAGAGCGACGGAGACCTCATGGGCGACGGCGTCAACGTCGCCGCCCGGCTCGAAGGGGTCGCGGAACCCGGCGCGATTTGTCTCTCGGAGGACGGTTACCGGCAGGTCAGGGGGCGGCTCGATCTTCAGGTCAGCGACCTTGGCGCGACGCAACTCAAGAACATCGCCGAGCCGATCCGCGTCTATTCGCTGCAGGTCGGCGGCGCGGCTCAGCCGAAGCTCGCGATCAAAACCGCGCTGGTGACGAAGCAAGAGACATCGCCGCAGCCGGCGCTGCCGGACAAGCCCTCGATCGCCGTCCTGCCGTTTGAGAACATGAGCGGCGACCCGGAACAGGACTATTTCTGCGACGGCATGGTCGAGGACATCATCACCGGTCTGTCGCGCATCAAATGGCTGTTCGTCATCGCGCGCAATTCGAGCTTCACCTACAAAGGCAGGGCAGTCGATGTCCGACAAGTCGGGCGCGAGCTTGGCGTCCGTTACGTGCTCGAAGGCAGCGTGCGAAAAGCGGGCGCGCGAGTGCGCATCACTGGACAACTCGTCAACGCGTTGACAGGCGCGCATGTCTGGGCGGACCGTTTCGACGGCGAGCTCGCCGACATTTTCGAGCTGCAGGATCAGGTCACGGCGAGGGTGGTGGGCGCCATCGCGCCGAAGCTCGAACAAGCCGAGATGGAACGAGCCAAGCGCAAGCCGACCGAGAGTCTCGACGCCTACGACTATTTTCTGCGCGGCATGGCCGCCTTTTATCAATATACAAAGCCAGGCAACCAGGAAGCGCTGACGCTCTTCTCGCGCGCCATCGAACTCGACCCCGATTTCGCCTCAGCCTATGGAATGGCCGCGCGTTGCTACTTGCAGCGCAAAGGCTTCGGCTGGGTGGTTGATCGCGAGCGGGAGATTTCAGAAACAGACCAATTGGCGCGGCGGGCCGCAGACTTGGGGCGAGATGACGCGGTCGCGCTCTGCACAGCCGGCTTTGCGCTCGTGGTTGTTGTCGGCGCTCTTGATGAAGGCGCTGAGCTCATCGACAAGGGTCTTGGGCTCAATCCGAACCTGGCATGGGCATGGCACTTCAGCGCGCTCACCAAGGCTTGGCTCGGCCAACCAGAGATCGGGATCGAGCACGCCGCCCGCGCCATTCGCCAGAGCCCCCAGGACCCTCAGATGTTCGCCATGAAGACGGCCATCGCATTCTGCCACTTCGCGTCCGCTCGTTATGGGGAGGCATTTTCGTCGGCGGAAAATGCCGTGCGCGAGCAGCCGAATTTCTTCTTTGGACAGTGCGTCGCCGCAGCCAGCGGCGCGCTTGCGGATAAGTTTCCTCAAGCGGAGAAAGCGATGGCCCAAGTGCGCCGACTCAATCCGGGGCTTCGGATTTCCAATCTGACGGACTTTCTGCCTTTCGGGCGGCAGGGGGATCTTGACCGCTGGGCGAACGGCCTGCGCCGAGCGGGGCTGCCGGAGTGAGGCGAAACCGAACCTATTCCTGTTTCCACTCGTCTTCGACGAACGCCTTTGACGAATTGGTTTTTGGAAACGGAACGTCAGGGGCGTCAACGCCTAAGAACTCGCTTAAGGGTTCCCAACCTTCGCTGACATCGAAAGTCAGAAGCCGGTCGGCGGGAATCTCGGACTGAACCTCGGCGATGTGTCGCCGAAAGACCCGAATGGCATGGTCTCGATCCGACAAACGATCGTCGAAGACCTGCAGGGCCACCGTCCGATAGCCCATTTCCGCAATCGCGTTGACGTGCGGCGTGGAATGCTTTCCGCGCGCCGCTAGGAAGGGCAGGATCGTGGCTTCGACGCTGTCGAACCACGCGTCCGGATCGCGAACCGTGAGGATCACCTTCGCGTCTGGATAGTGTTGCGCGAGCTCCCGCCAGTATCTCGCGCCTGGGAAGTCAACTTGCGATCGGTAACCGCGAAAGACGTCGTCCCAATCGACCTTCTCGCCTCGCGCCGCGGCCTCCCAGTTTGGCAGCTGCTCGGGATTGTCCCGCACCTCAAACATGTGATGGCTTGGCCCGAAACCCAGCAGTTCCAGAGCGATTTTTAGTGAATTCGTCCCTGTGCGGCCAAAGCCGGGGCCGATGATTTCCAAGGGCATGGCTTCACTCCCTGCCTGACGATTCTTTTTGTAAAACCCGCGCTTATTCTGGAAAGATCCGCTTTACTCCCCTATCTCCGGCTCGCCTTTGTTGGCGGTCACGCGCTTCTGATGGGTTCAATTTACGCGAACCCGACGATTTGAGGAAGATTTCTCTCGATTGAGAGCGCAGACCGACAGGCCGCGCCAGTGGGCTGTCGCCGGCGGCAAGACGCTCGATTTCAATGACGCCGGCGGGGCGACCCCGCGAGAGCGGCCGCCCCGGCGCGAACAACGGCGCGGCCGAACCACTAGCGAGCATTACCGACCCGACGCTCCGCCGGCTCGCCTTCGCGATCGATTCGCCGCGCGCTGGCGCGTAGCTTCTGTTGGCGTTCGAACAGTCGCCGATGGCGACGGAGGCCAGCAAAGCAAAAGGGCAGCGTCGAATGCGGCCCTTTATTCTCAAGCGTTAACGGAGAGTCACGCCACGGGGGCGGTCTCGATGCGCGATCGAAAGGCCGCGAACGCGAGGCCGGCGAAGCCCAAGAGCATCATCGCCCACGTCGAGGGTTCGGGGACTTCGCTAACCGTGATCGTATAGAAGCCCGAATTGTCGGAAAAATTGCCGTCACTTACGCCAAAGTGCAGCGAGGATGGAGCGCTCGTTCCCGTATCAAGCTCGAACATGTAGATGTGGTTGGGATTGTAGGCTGGAAGACTGCCTACAAGGAAGTATTTTGCATCTTGCGAGGGATCAAATCCAACGAGGGTGGAAGTCCCGAACGTCAATTGATAGTAATCTGGATCGTTGGTAGGGCCGATCGGAGCGCCGGAAGCGTCGGCATAGACATAGAAAGCGTCGTTGTAGTTGGTTCCTGCCGACTGACCGACCCCGGACACCGTAACCAGAACGGTGTTGTCGTATGTGTTGACGGTGACGCCGCCGTCCGGCTGCGTGAATGTCGCCGTCAAGGTTTCCGAAGCAAGAACTGGGGCTGTTAAGAAAATCGCCATGCCAGCCGCCGCCAGAATCGGAGTCTTTTTCATCGTCATCCCCTTGTAAAATTAGTAAACAGAGGCATGCTAGCAGCGCCGCCCACAGTGTCAATCAGACCGAATCTGCTTGTCAATGGGCGGCATTTGTGTTGGCCTCGGCATCGAGTTTTCGCACCCGGAGCCGGCCAACAGCAAGCCCAACAAAATCGCTGGCTGCCAAGGGATCACACCGGACCATTATGGACGTAAGTGCGGAAAAACCCATTCATTTTCGATGGCGTTTTGGACCTTCTAGGATTTCCTCGGGTGCTGAGATGGTGCCAGGGGCGGAATCGCAAGTTTCACGTAACGGCTGATTTTTAAGTGAAAATTGTCAGTGTTGTCAGGCGACCTGAGAAACTGACCCCCCCTTGGCGACTCCAGGAATTGACCCCCCTGTGGAAGACCAGGAGGTGGACTTGGAGACGATGCTGAGAGCGGCCACTGCGGCCCGAGCTATGGGAGCGCAGGATGACGGCATGCTTGAACCGGATGAGGTCGCAGCGATGGTTCGGCTGCATGAGATGGGCTGGGGCGCGAAGCGGCTTTCGAAGGAATTTGGCTGCGCCCGCAATACGGTTGGGCGCTATCTGCGGGAGGGCGGGCCGGTGGCTTATCGTCAGCCCGAACGTCGCTCGGCGCTGGACGGTCTGGAGGACTGGCTTCGCGAGCGGTTTTTCCGACATGACGGAAACGCGGACGTCATCCGTCAGGAGCTTGGAAGCGAGCATGGCGTCATCGTCAGTCTTCGCCATGTCGAGCGTCGGGTCGCGTGCTGGCGCCGGGAGCTGAGGGCGCAGGCGCGGGCCTGCGTCCGGTTCGAGACGCCTCCCGGGCGGCAATTGCAGATCGACTTCGGCGAAGCCCGGGTTTGGATTGGCGGCGAAGCCTGCCGGGTTCATATGTTTGTGGCGACGCTTGCGTTCTCGCGCCGCCTTCACGTGCGCGCGAGCCTGCGGGAGCGGCAGGCGGACTGGTTTGCCGGAATGGAGGAGGCGTTCGGGCTGTTCGGGGGCGTTCCGGCTGAGGTTCTGCTGGACAACGCTCGCGCTCTTGTCGAACACCATGACGGGCAAACGCGCGAGGTTCGCTTCAACGCCCGGTTTGTCGCGTTCGCACGCTACTGGGGGTTCACGCCGCGGGCGTGTGCGCCGTATCGGGCGCGTACGAAGGGAAAGGACGAGCGTGGCGTCGGCTATGTGAAGCGTAACGCGGTGGCTGGGCGCCGGTTTGAAAGTTGGGCGGCGTTCGAAGCCCATCTGGCGCAATGGGTGCGGGAGGTGGCGGACGCGCGCGTTCACGGCACGACGGGCGAAGCGCCGATCGAGAGGTTCAAGCGCGAAGCCGGCGCGCTGAAGCCGCTTTGCAGTCGGGCGCCATTTGGCCAGCTGCGCGACCTCGTCCGCCGTGTTCAGCCTGACTGCGCCATCGATCTCGACACCAACAGCTATTCGGTCCCCTGGCGTCTGATCGGCGAAAGCGTCCAGGTCGTGGTATGCGCCGGCCGGGTCGTCATTCGCCACGCCGGCGAGGTCGTCGCGGATCTTGCGCTTTGCGAGGGCCGCCGGGAAAGGATCGTCGACCCGTCGACATCTGATCGGCGTCGCCGGCGCTGCGGGTCCCGTTCGGATGCCGCCATTGCCTCCGCCGGCGCCCGAGTTGCTCCGGCCGCTGGCGGAATACGAGGCGATCGTCGGGGGAGGCTGGCGATGAAACCGCTCGATCCCGCCGAACTCACCGGAATGCTGGACCGGCTGAAGCTGACGGCGATCCGCGACCAGCTCGACACGCTGCTCGATGAGGCGGCGCGTTCGGAGATGACGCTCTGGGAGGCGCTCGGCTTTCTGGCGGCTCGAGAGATCGCCCGGCGCGATGAGCGCCGGATCAGCATCGCGAGCAAGATCGCCCAGTTTCCCTTTGTGCGCGAACTCGACGGCTTTGACTGGAGCGCCCAGCCGCCGCTGGACCCGCGACAGATCCGGGAACTGGCGACCTGTCGCTGGATCGCCCATGGCGACACGACCTTGTTTCTAGGGCCGCCTGGCACGGGCAAGACGCACCTGGCGGTCGCGCTCGGCCGCGAGGCGATCCGCCAGAACTGCTCCGTCCAGTTCATCACGGCTGCGACCCTGGTGGCGACGCTCGCCAAGGCGCACGCCGACGGGGCGCTGGAAAAGCAGCTGACGACCTTCGCCAGGCCGAAGCTCCTGATCATCGACGAGCTCGGCTATCTGCCGTTCGAGCCGAACGCCGCGCATTTGTTCTTTCAGTTGATGTCGCGCCGTTACGAGCGCGGCTCGATCCTGATCACCTCGAACCGCTCGGTCGGCGAGTGGGGCGGCATGTTCGGCGACGCCGTGATCGCCACCGCGATTCTGGACCGCCTGCTTCACCATTCGACCGTCATCACCATCCGCGGAGACAGCTATCGGCTCCGCGAAAAGCGACGATCCTGCCTTCTGCAGAAGGCCGGATCGCCCATCGAGCCATCAACCGATAGCGCAAACTGAAGGGGGGTCAGTTCTTCATGTCGCCGAGGGGGTCAATTCCTGGAGTCGTTTGACAAGTGTGGAAAATCTTGAGGCCAACAAGAAGGCCAACAGCCCATTTGCTGTTGAAAACAGCACCGCTGGTGGCAGCCTCCGCAATCACTTCCAGCTTATATGACGTCCCCCAGGCGAAGCCGTCTGTGACTCGCCTTTGGCGCAGTCTGGCGACGGTAGGCGGGAGACAACTTTTCCGCCGCAGCTTGGACCAGTGACCGAGATGGGGCCGTTTGCGGAACGGCGCTTTCGATGTCCGGCAAGCGATAGCAGACATTTACCTGGTGGAGCGGAGGTCTGGTATCCGCCGATTGCGTTGAAAAAAGTGCTTGCTGCGGCGACTCGCTGCTGATTCACTTTTCACAGTGAATCGGGGGCTCACGCATGATGGGCGAGCGGCGGGTGATGCAGGAGGCGCTGTTCTACGGCTTCAGCCTCGAGCGGCACGTCCCCGGCGACCACCTGCTCCGCAAGATCGACCGCTTCGTGGACCTGAGCGATCTGCGGACGTACCTGGGCCCTTTCTACAGCGACGTCGGCCGGCCCTCGATCGATCCTGAGCTGATGATGCGCATGCTGATCGTCGGCTACTGCTTCGGCATTCGCTCCGAGCGTCGGCTATGCGACGAAGTCCACTCAATTTGGCCTACCGCTGGTTCTGCCGTCTTGGACTCGACGGCGACGTGCCGGATCATTCGACGTTTTCCAAGAACCGTCACGGTCTTTCGCGAGAGCGATCTCCTTCGCAAGTTGTTCGAGACCGTGGTCGCGCGCTGCATCAAGGAAAGGATCGTGGGCGGCGAGGCCTTCGGCGTCGACGCCAGCATGATCATGGCCGACGCCTATCGCCGGCGCGGCGTCGCCAAGGTCGAGGACCTCGATCCGACGTCGAGCCGGGCGGTCGTGGAATTC
>DATJXI010000118.1:0-3750 GCA_035500275.1 Roseiarcus sp.
TGCTGGGCGGGTGAGGACGGCGATTTCAGCGCTCGGACGCCTGACGCCCTCTTGCGACGCTGACTGGGGCCAGAAGGGCCGACCCTTCGAGCATCTGCCAGCCGATGAGGCTCGGCGCTCCAAACACGAGATCGGGCACGCGCTTGATCAACGACATCGCGAGCGCAGCGTTCGCGGGCACGCCGAAGAGCGCGCAGATCGCGATGAGACCGCCTTCCTGGGCCCCGAGCGCGCCGGGGACAGCGAAGGCGGCGCCGCGAATCGCTTGGAGAAGGCTTTCGATGACCACCGCTTCGAGATATCCCGAGCGAAATCCCATTGCCGCCAGGAGCAGCCAGACTTCGAGGGCGCCCAAGAACCACCCCGTCATGTGAACCGCCGCAGCCGACAGAAGACTGGACCGGTTCGCGTAGATTGAACCCAATCGCGCATAGAGCGCGTCGATCGCGCCGAAGGAGAGCCATTGGCGCTCCCCGACCACCCGCGCGATGATCGCCTTGATCAACTGCTGGCCAAAAGGTCGCTGCACGAAATAGAACCCCAGAAGCGCGGGGATGCCGACTACGATGACGGCTGCAATTGCGCTCCGAATTTCGCTGGCCCGATTCATCGAAGCGAGGATCACGACCCCGATCGCCGCAAACAACAGCTGCGTGACGGCCTGAACGAGCACATCGACGATGACGCTCGCGGCGGAGAGCGAAGCCGGCGCGCCGCGCAGCGTCAGCGCCCGCGCTCCGATCACGTCGCCCCCGACTTGCGTCATCGGCAAGAGAGCGTTGGCGCCCTCACGAAGGAAGCGGATGAGGATACATGTAGGAGCAGCTGGCCGATCCGCTGACGGGAACAGGACGAACCAGCCAATGCCCGCGACTGCGACCGCCGCTCCCCGAAGCAGCACGACGCCTGCGACCGCCCACCCGGCGGCCTCGACCGCCTGCCGGATAGGGTCAGCGCCGGTCCAAAGAATAAGCCCGATGACTGCGGCGACGCCGGCTATCCAAACGACTTTGACGAGAAAGCCCATTCACTCAGAGACCAGCCCAGCGTGACTTTGGCCGCGCCTCGTCCTGGTTTCGCGACTCAATCTGGATCAGGCTGCTTAAGCCCGTCCGCCAGCAGTTAGGCGCAAACGTTCGAGCGAGCAAGGGACATTTCCTGATCGAGCGCGCGCCTGTTGCTGTGTTTTGTTACAGGACTAAGATAACGGATTCAGGATGGGGTTCATCCGAGCGTGGTATGACAAGTTCAGGATGAGGCCGATTCGGCGGGGCTCAGGCAGCCCGGAGAAGGCGCTCCACCTCGTTAACGAGGTCGCGAAGGTGGAAGGGTTTGGAGAGAATGCGAGCGTCTTTCGGCGCGCTGTTGTCCGGATTTAACGCAACCGCAGCAAAGCCAGTGATGAACATGACCTTAATCTCGGGATCAAGCTCGGTCGCGCGGCGGGCGAGCTCGATCCCGTCCATTTCCGGCATGACGATGTCGGTGAGCAGGAGTTCGAACGGTTCCTCGCGCAGACGGTTGTAAGCGGACATTCCGTTGTCGAACGAGGTCACAGAATAACCCGCGTTCTCCAGCGCCTTGACCAGAAAGCGGCGCATGTCGTTGTCGTCCTCGGCGAGCAGAATCTTTGCGGATATTTCCACCGACGTACGCATCTTTCACCCCACAGCAGCCTTGCAACTTTGCAGCGCCCCGGTAAAAATTCTTTGAAATGGCGCGCGTGCCAGCGCTGCCGGCCATCCTGCTTATGATAAACCTCAACAGCCGGCGGACGGCAAGCGGGCGGTTTTTTGGAGACGGCATGAGCGAATTACAAGCTACGGCGGGGAGGGACTTTCCGCAGCCGGTCGAAACAATTGAACCGGTCCGCTTGACCTCGCCGCTCGTCTTCAGTTCACCGCACTCCGGCTCAACCTATCCGCGCAGCTTTCTGGAAGCGTCCCGGCTCGATGCGTTGACGCTTCGGCGATCCGAAGACGCCTACGTAGACGAGCTATTCCTACCCTGTGTCGGGCTCGGAGCGCCGCTCATCAAGGCGGTCTTTCCGCGCGCCTACCTCGACGTCAATCGCGAGCCCTATGAGCTCGACCCCCAAGTTTTCGAGGGCCCGCTTCCGGAATTCGCCAACCCGCGCTCCCTCAGGGTGGCGGTCGGCCTCGGAACGATACCGCGGGTCGTCGGCGACGCGCAGCCCATCTACAAGAGGCCTATGTCCGTCGCTGATGGCCTCGGCCGCATCGAGGCGCTCTATAGGCCATACCACACGCAATTGAAAACGCTGGTCGATCGGGCGAAAGCCCGCTTCGGCGTCGCGGTGCTCATCGACTGCCATTCGATGCCGAGCAACGCCGCCGACGTCGGCGGGCTCGATGTCGTGCTCGGCGACCGGCACGGCGCGAGCGCGGCCCCGGCCATCGTCGAAATTTTAGAAGCCAGCCTGAGGATGGCGGGGTATAGCACCCGCCGCAACAAGCCGTTCGCGGGGGGCTTCATCACCGAATCGTTCGGGGCGCCTCACAAGGACGTGCATGCGGTGCAAATCGAGATCGCCAGGGCGCTCTACTTGGACGAGAAAACACTCAGCAAGACGGAAGGATGGGGTCAATTGAGGGAGGACCTATTCGCCGCAGCGAGGGTGTTGGCGCGCCAGTTCCCAACAAACCAGAGGATGGCTGCGGAATAAAATGCAAGCGCCCCTATCGAAGCCGATTCACAACGGCAGCACTCACGGGACAAAAAAGGAGGCCGCCATGTTGCCACGGCGGCCTTCAAGTCTAGGGAGGAAACGCCCAAGGAGGGCATGTGCGACAAGCAATGCCGCACCGCAACAATATCGGCCTTGGGCGCGTCGCATGCAAGAGGATTTTTCGCGTTACACCCTTTTTTTGTCAGATAACTGTTAGATCGACGCGCAGGGGTGGGTCTGAAGCTATGCCGCCTCCTGGATTTAAGTTCATAAAAACAGTGGGTTAGGCTCGATGCCGTTTTGCGGTGCACCTAGGAGCGCGCGCGGGAATAGGATGGCAGATATGCTGCTCTTGCATGGGTGCTGGCGCTGGAAAGCTGAATTTGCATGACAGCCGTGGACTTTGCCGCGTTTGTCGAGCGACTCGCACAGCTCTCTGGCGAGGTGATTCTCCCTTTCTTCCGCAGCGCCATCGGCTCTGAGGACAAGTCCAAGGGCGGCGTGTTCGATCCGGTCACCGAAGCCGATCGAGGGGCGGAGGCGGCGATGCGCCGTCTCATCGCCCAAACTTTTCCGGCCCACGGCATTCTCGGGGAGGAATACGGCGTTGACCGGCCGGAGGCGGAATATGTGTGGGTTCTCGACCCAATCGACGGGACCAAGAGCTTCATCTCCGGCATGCCAACATGGGGCACGCTGATCGGCCTCATGCACCGGGGACGGCCGGCCTATGGGATGATGTCCCAGCCCTTCACGCGCGAGCGCTTTTTTGGCGACGGCAAGCGGTCGAGATTGCGCACGCTCGCCCCCTCCCTGGGAGATTCCCCGCCGTCGGAATGGATGACCAGGAGCCTGCGGACCCGCGCTTGCGCTTCCCTCAGCGAGGCGACGCTTTCCACAACCAGCCCAAACCTCATTCGCGACGAGAAAGATCGAGAGGCCTATTTCCGCGTCGAGAGGAAAGCCCGATTGCCCCGCTATGGCGGCGATTGCTACGCGTATTGCGCGCTCGCGGCCGGACATGTGGACGTTGTCATCGAGACCAACCTCAAGCCGCATGA
>DATJXI010000119.1:0-4762 GCA_035500275.1 Roseiarcus sp.
GCGAGATGAAGCTGTTCCGACGCCAGGCTTGAGACAACGTCATCTATTTCGAGAACCGGACCTGCGGCCGGTGCGGACACACGCTCGGCTACCTGCCGGAATTGCAGGCCCTCTCGGCGCTCGAGCCGATGGGCGATCCGAACTGGACGCCGCTTGCCGGCGAAGGCGCGCCGCGCCTCTTCTGCGCCAACGCTAGGCAGGACGCCTGCAACTGGCTGGCCCCGCCCCGCTCCGATGACGCCTTCTGCCTCGCCTGCCGGCACGACGACACGGTCCCGGACCCGTCGGCGCCGGGGAACCTTGAAGCCTGGCGCGACCTCGAGCTGGCCAAGCACCGCCTCTTCTACAGCCTCCTGCGCTGGAAGCTGCGCCTGAAGGCCAAGGCCGAGGACCCTGAGCACGGGCTCGTGTTCAAGTTCCTGGCCGACCCGCCGGCCGCGGGGCCCAAGGTGATCACCAGCCACGACAATGGGATCATCACCATCGCGCTCGCCGAGGCGGACCCGGCCGAGCGCGAGCGGCGGCGCTCGGAGATGGCCGAGCCCTACCGCACGTTGCTTGGCCATTTCCGCCATGAGGTCGGCCACCCCTTCTGGGACGTGCTGGTGCGCGACGGCGGCAAGCTCGACGCGTTTCCGCGCCCTCTTCGGCGACGAGCGCGAAGACTACGGCCGCGCGCTCGATCGCCACTATGCGGAAGGGCCGCGGCCGGACTGGAGCGCGCGCTTCGTCTCGTCTTACGCGACCGCCCACCCGTTGGAGGATTTCGCCGAGACCTGGACCCACTACCTGCATATTGTCGACATGCTCGACACGGCGGAGGCCTTTGGCCTGCGCTTCGCGCCCGCCATTGATCCGAACGGCGAACACGCGGCGAAGGTCGATTTCGATCCTTACGGGCTGGGTTCGATGGCCGACATCATGGACCGCTCGACGCCGATGGTCGTTTCGATGAACAGCATCAATCGCGCGATGGGCCGGCCCGACCTCTATCCCTTCGTGCTCGCGCCCGGCGTGATCGAGAAGCTCGGTTTCATCCACGATCTCGTGCGGGGTGCGCGACGATTGCAGACGCGGCCGGCGACCCGCGTTTAGCACGCTCGGCGAGCGCGCTAAACAATTCCGCTCAGGCGTTCTCCTGAACGTGCGCCTCGAGGAACCAGAGCGCCTTGTCGAGCGCCCGCGAGTAGGCTGTGAAGATGTCGGAGGTGTCCCGGTCGCCGGCGTCGTCGGTCTGGTCGATTGCTTCGCGCACGGAGTTCGCTGCGGCGGAGTAGCGGTCGATGAGTGCCGCGAGGTGGTCCCTCGATTTATGGATCTCGGTCGGATAGGGCTCGAGCTTCGTCGCCGCCGCGACGACCTGACTCGTTCCGAGCGCCGTCCCTCCGAGTTGCGCGACCCGCTCCGCGATCGTGTCGACATGGGTGTCGATTTCGGTGCGGAACGTGTCGATCATCTCGTGCAGCGCGATGAACTGCGGGCCCTTGATGTTCCAGTGCGCCTGCTTGGTCAGAAGCGCGAGATCGATCGCGTCTGCGAGCCGCGCATTGAGGACCTCGATCGACACCGACTTGGCGTTGGAGCTCAACGCGTTCTTCGTCTTCATTTTGCGCCTCCATCCTTGATGTGAATCCTGCGCCAGGCGCCCCGTCAGTTCAGTTCGTCTTCCAGCATGGGCATCGGCATCACGCCGACCCCTTCCTCGATAAGCGCCTTGGCTTCCGACAGGCTCGCCTGCCCACGAATTGCGCGCTCCGGCTCGTCGCCGCAATGGATGGCGCGCGCGACATCTGGAAAGCGCGGGCCGACATCGTCGGTGTTCTTCTCGATCTCGCGCCGGAGCTGCGTCAGCACCTCGCGCATGCGCCGACGCTTGTCGTCCGTCAGCGTCTCGGGAGTCGGCGATTCCGACCCACGCTCGCCGCCAACCACCGCAGGCGCCATGATCGCCTTATCGACTTTGGTCGAACCGCATTCGGGGCAGAGGACGAACCCCCGTTTGCGCTGGGTCTCATAGGCGGCGCTGTCCGAAAACCAGCTGTCGAAATCGTGTCCGCCGGCGCAATGAAGCGCGTATTTGATCATGGCTGAGTCGCCAGCATCTCGTCCAGCTCGCCGGCCGCCTCGAGGTCGTGGAGTTCGTCACATCCGCCAACGTGTTTGCCGCCGATGAAAATCTGCGGCACGGTCGATCGCCCGCCGGCCCTCGCCGCCATCTCCATCTGGCCGATCCGGTCGCCGTCCAGGACGATCTCTTCATAAGGAGCGCCTCTCGCGTCCAAGAGCGCTTTCGCCGCGTGGCAATAGGAACACCACGACTTTGTATAAATGACGATCGGCGGCACTTAAAACGAGCTCCCCCAAGGCGGATTCAGCGTCCCCTTGGCGTATATGGGCAGTCACGCCCCCGCAACAACCCGAGCGAAGACGAGCACGTCCACCCGTGCGGCGCCAGCCCTTAAGAGAACGCGCGAGGCCGCGTTGACGGTCGCGCCCGAGGTCAGAACGTCGTCGATGAGCAGGACGTTACGTCCGCGCACGGCCGCGCCATCGGCGACGCGAAAGGCCCCCTGCACATTGTCGGCGCGCTGGGCGCGTGTGAGGCCGACCTGGCTCTTGGTCGCCTTGACCCGCTTGAGGGCGCCGACGTCGCATGGCCGGCCGGCCTCGCGGGAAATCTCCCTGGCGAGCGCCGCCGCCTGATTGAACCGCCTGCGCCAGAGTCGCAGCGCATGAAGCGGCACCGGGACGAGGAGGTCGGCCTCGGCGAGGAGGTCGGCGCCGGCGCGCGCCATCCAGCGGGCCATGGGCCGGGCCAGTTCGGCCCGGTCGGAATATTTGAGCCGATGCACGAGCCTGCGCGCCGGCCCTTCTTCGAAGCGGGCCACGGCGCGGGCGCGCGCGAATACCGGAGGATCGGCGACCGCCTGCGGCGAAAGGAGCCCGGCGCCGAGGTCCTGCTCAAAGGGCGTGCCGAGCCGTTCGCAGAAGGGCCGCTCGATGAAGCGCATCGCGCGCCAGCATTCGGGACAGAGCGCGCCGTGCGCCTCGATCGCGGACCGGCAGGCGAGGCAGGTTGGCGGGTAGAGCGTGTCCGAAACCGCTCGCGCGAGACGGGAAAGAAGCGCAGCCGGCGCCGAGCCCCAATGCGCAGGGGCGATCTGGTCCGCGCCAGGAAAAGCGGAATCCGCGCTCATGGCGTTCAGTTTAGCGCGAAGCGCGGCTTTGCGCGAGGCCAAGGAAAGCGCATATGAGCCCCGTGCCGCCGCCATCCGCGCCGCCCGAAATCTTTGACCGCGCCCTGGTCAACCTCCGGCTCGACCGGGCGCTTGCTCAGGCGAGCCCAGGCGACGGGCGGGATTTCCTGCTCGTGCGCGCCGCCGAGGAGCTCGCGGACCGGCTGGCGCTCGTGAAAAGGCGCTTTTCCGTGGCGGCGGACATCGGCTCGCCGGGGCCCCAGGCGGCGGCCGCCTTGGCGGCATGCGGACAGGTCGACCATGTCCTGCGCCTAGCGCCGACTCTCTTAAGCGCCGGCTTAGGAGGCGTTGCGGTAGCGGTCGCAGATATCGAGCGGCTGCCGCTCAAGGAGGAGCGCCTCGACCTCGCCGTCTCGCTCCTCGCCATGCAGACGGTAAACGACCTGCCCGGCGCGCTTGTCCAGATCCGACGCGCGCTCAAAGGCGACGGGCTCCTAATGGCGGCGCTGGTTGGAGGCGAGTCGCTGACCGAGCTTCGCCAGAGCCTCATGATCGCCGAGAGCGAGGTCATGGGCGGCGCAGCCCCCCGTGTCGCGCCGTTCGTCGAGGTGCGCACGCTCGGCGCGCTGGCGCAGCGCGCCGGCCTTGCGCTGCCGGTCATCGATCTCGAACGGACCACCGTCCGCTACGCCGGCTTGTTGGCGCTGATGGCCGACTTGCGCGCTTTCGGCGCCGCCAATGCGCTTAAGGAGCGCAGCCGCAAGCCGTTGCGCCGCGAGGTCCTCGCCCGTGCCGCGCAGGTCTATGCCAAGCGGTTTTCCGACCCGGACGGGCGCGTGAGGGCGACGTTCGACATCCTGTGGCTGAGCGGCTGGGCGCCGCACGAGAGCCAGCCGAAACCTTTAAGGCGGGGCTCTGCGAGGACGCGGCTCGCCGATGCGGTGAAGAGACGCCCGTAAGCGCCGCGCGCTTTTGCCGCGCAGGGCGCGTTTGACGAGCCTCGCGTCACGGCTAGAATGACCCGACTCACGTCGCCGAGCGTTGCGGCGAGGGACGGGAAGGAGTTCGGCAATGGATTGGATCGCGATGAGACCTGGGCCTCAAGCGAGAAAGCGCCTCGACCCGCTCGTCCGCTATATGATCTTCCATTGGGTTCTCGGCGCGCTGGGCGGCGCGCTCGCGGCAACCGTTTTCCTGGTCTTCGATCCGTTCGACATGTGGCGGCTCATGCGCGACAGCGGCCTTGGGCTCCCGGCGCTTTTCCTGCTCTACGTCGGGTTTATGACCTCGGCCGGCGGCCTCGTCTGCGCCGTCGCGGTCATGTTCCCGCCGAAAGACGACGATCCGCCGCGCGGGGGCTTGAGGGGCATCGTGACGCCGCCCAATTGGAAGCCCCGGCTCGCCCAGATTCGAGTTTCGTCGCACTAGTTTTCTGGAGGCTGGCGTCCCTGCCGCTTCCGCGCGCGTAATCGCTGACGATATCATCATCGATGATGTAGACGCGTAGCTACATTGTCGGCGGGGCGACCGTGACGATCCGCGAAGCCACAGATAAGTCACGGTCC
>DATJXI010000120.1:0-18451 GCA_035500275.1 Roseiarcus sp.
CGAGCGCGTCCAGGTCGAATCTGGCGATCGTTAGTGGCCGCCCCGAATATTTGAGCGTCAGCGTCGGCGGTGCGAGCGCATCGCGGTCCTGCGCGGAGGGCGGCTTGCCGAGCGCTTCGGCACCGGCGCGGCCCGCGAACATGTCGCGGATGGCCTCCCGTCCCCGGTCGCCGATAAGATGAAGGACGTTCGAAATCTGCAGGTCGCTGAGCCGCTGCATCAGCCGGGCGAACAGGAGCATACTCGCGATTATCATCAGCGCAACGATCAGCGACGAGAAGAGCGGCACGTTTCCCGAGCCGCCTCGGTCCACCCAGGCGAGGGTGAAGAGCGCGTAGAGGAAGGTTGCGCCGAACGCGCCAAGCGCGTGGAAGAGGATGGGATCGCGCGCAAACCACAAGACGAGGCGCGGCGAATAGGCGATGGCGCTGAACTGCACCATGACGAAGGCCATGGCGAAGACGATGCCGGTCAGCGCCATCATGCCGGAGGCCGCCGCCGAGAGATAGGCCTGCGCCGAGGCGATCGACAGACCGAGCGAATAGCCGGCGAGATAGACCTTCTCGAAGCGGGGCAAGACGAGCCCCGCGAAAACCGCTCCAGCGATATAGAACATGGGAATGAGCCAGAGCGGCATGGGCGATTCGCGCAGCGACGAGAAGCGAACCATAGGCCGCTCCGTCGCGTCGGCAAGCGTCGCGTTTAATCGCTTTAGGGCGCGCTGTGCCCTTAATCGGAGCGAGCGCGGCATCAATGGCGTCGACGCCCTTGTTCGCGGCCGTAATAGTGATATCGGCATTACGCAATGAATAACGCGTCGTCTGTCACCTTGTAGACGAGCCGATGCTCTTGTGTGAGCCGCCGGGACCACCAGCCGGATAGAGAACCCCCGCAGCGGCTCCGGCTTGCCGACCCCGGAGAAAGGCGTTCGGGCGCACTCTTTGATCAGCCCATTCAGCCGGGCGAGCAATTTCGGATCATTCGCTTGCCAGTAAAGATAGTTGTCCCAGGCGCGGTCGCCAGAAACCAGCCTCACTCAGCAAGGCTCCGCTCCTTCCCGCCGCCGCGATCGAGCTCGCCAATTGCTTCAAGCAATCGCTCAGCGTTCTTGGCGCTCCGCAAAAGATGGCGCGTTTCCTCGTAGGACGCGAAGTCCTCGAGCGACATCAGAACGGCCATCGGCTTCCCGCGGTCGCGGGTAATGATGACGGGCTCTCGATCCGCATTCACACGGTCGATTTCTGCGGCGAGATTGCGCCGAAGCTCGGAGTAGGAAGAAATGCGCATGAGGAATTGAACCCTGATCGCGTACGCAAACACAAGCCCGTCTGACGCGCGCGTCGCCTCGCCGTCGATGATGACGGTGCACGTCTGTGGCGAAAAGCCGCTGGGGGCGGGGACCGCTTTCGTGCGAGGCATGCTAAATCAAACGATTGATTAGTTTGGTGCGTTCGGTTAGGCTTCGGTATGTCCCGCGTAGAAGCGCTGGCCTCGCCCCGCTCCGAATCGACCCGCGCCGCGCTTCTCGCCGCCGCGCTAAACCTCTTCGGCGCCAAGGGCTTCGAAGGAACGTCGACGCGCGAGATCGCCGCCGCCGCAGGCGCCAACGTCGCCTCGATCGCCTATCACTTCGGCGGCAAGGAGGGCCTCAGGATCGCCTGCGCCGACCACGTCGTCGCGACCGTCGGGGAGATTTTCGCCGGCGCCGTGGGCCGCTCGGACGAACCGAAAGCGCTCTCGCCGGCGGCGGCGCGCGATCGGCTTGCGCAGCTCGTGGAAGGAATGATCGACGCGATCGTCGCCCGCGACGCGGCGCGGCCGATCGCCCGCTTCGTGCTGCGCGAGATGTTCGAGCCGTCCGCGGCGTTCGAGCGGCTCTACGCCGGCGCCTTCGCGCCGATCCACGCGCGGGCCTGCCAGATCTGGGCGCGCGCCGCCAGCGCCGAGCCCGAGAGCGAGGCGACCCGTCTCGCGGTCTTCGCGATGATCGCGCAGATTATCTATTTCCGCCTCGCCCGGCCCGCGGTCCTTCGCCGCATGGGCTGGCGCGACATCGGCGCCGCACAATCGGCCGCCATCAAGCGCATCGTCGTCGGCAATGTCGACGCGACGCTCGGCTTCAAGCGAAAGTCAGGGCCATGATCCTCGAGACGATCTGCGCCGTCGCGCTGATCGCGAAAATCCTTCCCGCCTGTGCTCCGCCGATGAACGCCGCCGTCGGTTACATCGAGGGCGAGTATGTCAACGTGGCGCCGATCGAAGTGGCGCACATCGTGACCGAATACGTGCGCCGCGGCGAAAAGCTGAAGGCGGGCGACCGCATCGCGACGCTCGAAACGACCGACGCGGAGATCGCCGTCCAGAACGCCGACGCGGCGCTCAATGAGGCGAACGCTCAGCTCGCCAACATCCTCTACGGCCGCCGGCCCGAGGAGATCGCGGCGATCGCGGCCGATCTCAAGGCGGCGCAAGTGCAGCAGGACGACGCGCTGCGCACGCTCAACCGCCGCAAGGACCTGAACAGCCGCGGCTTTGCCTCCCAGGCCGATCTTGATTCCGCGCAGACGGCTTACGACGTCGCGTCTTCGCGCGTGCGCTCGCTCGCCGCCAATCTCGCGGTCGCGAAGCTTCCGGCGCGCGACGACGAGATCCTCGCCGCCAAAGCCAAGGCGGCCCAGGCGCGCGCCGCGCTCGACAACGCCAAGTGGCGACTCGAGCAGCGCCAACTCGTCGCGCCGGCCGCGGGCTATGTCTCGGACATCGTCCGTCGCGTCGGCGACGTCGCCGGCCCGTCGGCGCCGGTCGTGTCGTTCCTTCCCGACAATGCGGTGAAGGTGAAGTTCTACGCGCCGGAGATGGCGCTCTCCTCGCTCGCGCTCGGACAGGAGCTCAACGTGCGCTGCGACGGCTGCGAGCCGGGGCTGAAAGCCGCCATCACCTATATCGCGCGCGAGCCCGAATTCACGCCGCCCGTCATCTATTCGCTCGAGAGCCGCCAGACGCTCGTCTATCTTATCGAGGCGCGCGCCGCCGCCGACAAGCCGCTGAGGCTCCAGCCGGGACAGATCGTTGACGTGGAGCTGCCGGGCCCCCGCACATGAACGTTATTGACGTCAAGAACCTCACCAAGCGCTTCGGCAAGGCGACCGTCGTCGATCACATTTCGCTGCGCGTCGCCTCGGGCGAGATCGTCGGTTTTCTCGGCCCCAATGGCTCGGGCAAGACGACGACGATCCGCATGATCTGCGGCCTTCTCACACCCGACGAGGGCGAGGGGACGGTGCTCGGCTACGACGTCATCCACGAGAGCCGGCGCATCAAGGCCGAGGTCGGCTACATGACGCAAAGGTTCTCCTTCTACGAGGACCTCACGATCGAGGAGAACCTGTATTTCGTCGCGCGCCTCTATGACCTAAAGCCGCGCCGGGCGACGGTCGAAGCGACGTTGGACGACCTTGGCCTGACCGACCGCCGGCATCAGCTGGCGGGCGCGCTGTCGGGCGGCTGGAAGCAGCGCCTCGCGCTCGCCGCCTGCATCATGCACAAGCCGAAGCTGCTCCTCCTCGACGAGCCGACCGCGGGCGTCGATCCCAAGGCGCGGCGCGAGTTCTGGGACGAGATTCACCGCCTCGCCGCGAGCGGCCTCACCGTGCTCGTCTCGACCCATTACATGGACGAAGCGGAGCGTTGCCACCGCATCAGCTACATCTCCTACGGGTATATGCTCGCGACCGGCACGGTGGACGAGGTCGTCAAACAGTCAGGTCTTCATACGTTCATCGTGCGCGCCAATCCGACGAAGGAGCTGATGAACGCGCTGTTGGGACTCGACGCGGTGACCCAGGTCGCGCCCTTCGGCGCGACGCTGCATGTCGTCGGCCCCGACGCGGAGAAGCTCGAGACGGAGGTCGGCGCCTATGCCGCGGAGCACGGTCTTGCGCTCGAGCCGGGCGTCACCAGCCTCGAGGACGTCTTCATCCACTTCATGGGCGCGGGCAGCCATTCGCCGACGCCGGCGAGGGCGGCGTGATCCGGCTCTTCTTCGTCCGGCTTGGCGCCATGCTCATGAAAGAATTCGTCCAGATGCGGCGCGACCGCATCACCTTCGCCATGATGCTCGGCATACCGGTCATCCAGCTCGTGCTGTTCGGCTACGCGATCAACACCGACCCGAAGCGGCTCCCCGCCGCGCTGCTCGCGATGGGGCAGGATCACTATTCGCGCGCCATCGTCTCGGCGCTGGAAGTGAGCAACTACTATCGATTTATCAGGCGGCCGAAGACTTTCGCCGAAGCGGAAGGGCTGATCCAGAGCGGCGACGTCGCCTTTCTCGTCGTCATCCCGAGCGACTTCGGCGCGCGCGTCGACCGCGGCGACAAGCCGCAGATCCTTATCGAGGCGGACGCGACCGATCCGGCCGCCGCGAGCGGCGCGATCAGCGCGCTCGGCGACATCGCGCGCAGAGCGCTGTTGCGCGAGCAGGGACACGAGCTGGAGGCGACGGAGAACAAGGACCAGCAGCTCGCGATCGTCGTCCACCGGCGCTACAACCCCGACGCCATCTCGCAATATTTCATCGTGCCGGGTCTCCTCGGGGTTATCCTGCAGATGACGATGACGATCATGACCTCAGTCGCGCTCACCCGCGAGATCGAGCGCGGCACAATGGAGAACCTGCTCGCCATGCCGGCGAACGGCGTCGAGATCATGCTCGGCAAGGTGCTGCCCTTTTTCATCGTGGGCGCCGTGCAGGTCGCGGTGATCCTTATCGCCAGCCGCGTCCTGTTCCACGTGCCATTTGTCGGCAGCCTCGGCATGCTGCTTACGGGCGTGCTTGTCTTCGTGCTGGCGATGGTCCAGCTCGGCTACACCTTTTCGACCTTCGCGCGCTCGCAGATGCAGGCGATGCAGCTCACCTTCTTCTTTCTGCTGCCCTCGATCCTGCTGTCGGGCTTCATGTTCCCGTTCCGCGGCATGCCGGCTTGGGCGCAGGCGCTCGGCAATATTTTGCCGATGACGCACTTCTTGCGGGTCGTGCGCGCGGTGATGTTGAAAGGGGCGAACTGGAGCGAGATCGGCTTCGAGTTCTCGGTGCTGGCTCTCTACGTGCCGGCGTTTGCGCTGCTGGCGCTGCTGCGATTCAGGCGGACGCTCGATTGAGGGCTGGCCTGCACCAAACCGCCGTCATCGCGATGAAGCGCAGAGCCGAACGCCTGGATCGCGTCGTCGCTGTCGCTCCTCGCGATGACGGCGCCCTCATCGGAGGCGCAGGGCTTGGGGGAATATTATGCGGTCAATTTGCGGGGCTGTAACCGCCTTCTCCGCGATTTGCCTCGTCGTCGCCATGGGCGGGACGGCGGCGGCCGAGCCGCTCGACGAGCTCCGCAAAACCTTCACGGTCGATGACAAGCCCGTTCCGCCCGAAATTTTTGCCGATTTCGGCGACGCGGATCTCGCCGACTCGGGTCCCATTGTCGTCGCCATCGACGCGCGCGCCGCAACGGGAAGCAACCGCTACGCCGACCCGATCCGAAAGCAGGGCCGCTGGATCGTCCAGACCAAGCCGAGCGACAAGACCCTCAACGGCGCCGAGGAGACGGCCTACGAGTATATCGGCGCAACGCGCGACAATCTCCTCGTCCTCGTCGCGAGCTACAATGGCGGCGGCAGCGGGACTTTCTATACGCTGCACATCCTCGACGCGGCCGCCGCGCCCGCATTCGACGCCGACGGCAAGCGATACGAGCGGCTCAACCTCACCGTCCTGCGCAGCGTCCCGCTCGGCGACCGATGGGAGGGAGAGATCGCGATTTCCGGCAACGCGGTTCGCATCAAGTCATCGCACGAAGGGCCGGCGAAGGGGATCGCGCCGAAGTCGCTCGAGGCGCGCCGGCCTTGAAGTCCCGAGCGCCCGGTCGCCTTTCCCTCCTCCGTGTCCGGCCGATCGCGGGCGCGCGCGCCCGCGGCTGGCTCACGGCGGGGCCTTTCCGAGTCCAATGCGCGCTCGGGCCGGCGGGAATCGTGCGGCGCAAGCGCGAGGGCGACAGGGGCACGCCGGCGGGACGCTTCCGTCTGCTCTGGGGCTATTACCGTCCCGACCGCCGGCGCCCGCTCGCCGGCGGCGTCCCGCTAAAGCCCATGCGCCGCGATCAGGGCTGGTGCGAGGATCCGACAAGCCCGCGCTACAACCGGCCGGTGCGCCTGCCGGCGCGCGACGCCACCGACCGCATGTGGCGCGACGACCATCTGTACGATCTCGCCTTCGTCCTCGACCAGAACTTTATCCGCTGCGCCAAGGGGCGGGGCAGCGCCATCTTCTTCCACCTTGCGCGGCCCGACCTGACCCCGACCGCCGGCTGCGTCGCCATTTCGGCTGACGACATGCGCAAGCTCGCGCCGCGCTTGGGGAGGGGCGTGGTGATGGCGATCGGATAGGGGCCGCCAGTCGCATCGGAGGCCGCGCCAGCTCAGAGTCAGGGGCGCCGCATCAGACATAGGCGGTTCAGCATTTCCTTCCGTTTATCAGAATGTCGTGCTATAGTTTACTTGAAGGGCAAAAATCCTTTGTCGGGTTTGGGGCGGAGAAAAAGGAAATCGGGTCGGATGGAAATGGCGCCGGAAACATTTGAAAAACTTCAATTCCCGGACAAAAATAGCGGCGCTCGCCAAGCGACAGTCCTGGAGCTCCGGTCGCTTGACGCCGTCGGCGCGTTCACCGGTCCCGGCGTAAGCGAAATGCGAAAAATTGACAGTTTTCGGCGCCTATCCCGCTGAAAAGAAAGGATCGCCGCCAAAACTGCATAGGCCCCCTCAGCGCGTGGAGGCGAGCACCGCCTCGATGTCGAGGTGCGCAGCGAGATGGTCCGCGAGCGCGTCGAGCGTCTGCTCCACCGCCTCGCCATAGGCCGCCTCAGAGCGCGCGCCGAGGAGGCTGAGCCAGGCGGCGCGCTGGCGGTCGTCGGCGAAGAGGCCGTGCGCGTAAGCGCCGGCGACGCGGCCGTCGGACGAGACCGCGCCGTCGGCGCGGCCGTCGGCGAAGCGCAACAGGGGACGGGCGCAGTCGGGCCCGCTCGTCCGCCCGACATGCATCTCGTAGCCTGAAAACGAGGCGCCGTTGACGGCGCACGTTCCCTCGATCCGCGCGAGGGTCTTCTCGCCGGTTAGGACCGTTGTCACGTCGAGGAGGCCGAGTCCCTCGACCTCTGCGGGCGAGCCCTCGATTCCGTCGGGGTCGGCGACGCGCTTGCCCAACATCTGATAGCCGCCGCAAATCCCGAGCGCGCGCCCGCCGCGCCGGACGTGCGCCGTAAGATCAATGTCCCAGCCTTGGGCGCGAAAGAACGCGAGGTCGGCGATCGTCGTCTTGCTGCCCGGCAGGACGACGAGGTCGGCGACCGGCAGCGACTCGCCCGCCCGCACGAAGACGAGCCGCACAGCGGGCTCCATTCGGAGCGGATCGAAGTCGTCAAAATTGGCGATGTGGGCCAGGAGCGGGACGGCGATCGCAATCGCCCCCTCCGCCTTCGCTTTCACCTTCGCCACGCCGAAAGCGTCCTCGGCCGGCAGGCGCGCCGCGTCGGGAAAGAAGGGGACGAGCCCGAAGCCGCGCCAGCCGGTTCGCTTCGCGAGCGTCGCCAAACCGCCGGCGAACAGGCCCGGATCGCCGCGGAACTTGTTGACGATGAAGCCCGCGATCATGGCGGCGTCGTCTTCCGCCAGCGCAGCCTTCGTCCCAATGATCTGGGGGAAGATTCCGCCGCGATCGATGTCGCCGACGATGACGACCGGGCAGTCGGCGGCGCGGGCGAAGCCCATATTGGCGATGTCGTTTTCGCGCAGGTTGATCTCGGCGGCGCTGCCCGCCCCCTCGACGAGCACGAGGTCCGCTTCGCTCCTGAGACTCGCATAGGAGTCGAGCACGGCGCTCATGAGATCGGGCTTGAGGGTCTGATAGTCGCGCGCCTTCGCGGCGCCGACGACGCGGCCCCGCACGACGATCTGCGAGCCGATCTCGCTCTGCGGCTTGAGCAGCACCGGGTTCATGTGGACGCTGGGCGGGACGCCCGCGGCCAGCGCCTGCAGCGCCTGCGCGCGTCCGATCTCGCCGCCGTCCTGCGTGACGGCGGCGTTGTTCGACATGTTCTGCGGCTTGAACGGCCGCACGCGAAACCCCCGGCGCGCGAACAGCCGGCATAAGCCGGCGACGACGAGCGACTTGCCGACGTCGGACCCCGTGCCCTGGAACATGAGCGCCTTCGCGCTCAAAACTCGACGCCTTCCTGCGCGCGCACCCCGGCGGCGAAGTGGTGCTTCACGAGGCCGAACTCGGTGACGCAGTCGGCCGCCTCAATGAGCTCCGGCTTGGCGTTGCGGCCGGTGACGACGACGTGCAGGCCCGGCCTTCGCGATTTCAGCGCCGCGACCACGTCCGCGAGCGGCAGGTAGTCGTAGCGGAGCGCGATGTTGAACTCGTCGAGCACAAGCAGGCGGATGGTCGGATCGGCCATCATGCGCGTGGCCTCGCCCCATGCAGCCGTCGCCGCGGCGATGTCGCGGGCGCGGTCCTGCGTCTCCCAGGTAAAACCTTCGCCCATGGTGCGCCACTCGACCTGGGTCCCGAAGCGCTCGATCGCGGCGCGCTCGCCCGTCGTCCAAGCGCCCTTAATGAACTGCACGACCCCAACGCGCTGCCCGCGCCCGAGCGCGCGCAAAGCGAGGCCGAACGCCGCTGTCGATTTGCCCTTGCCCGGACCGGTGTGGACGATGAGGAGGCCCTTCGCGAGGATCGGCTTCGAGGCGACCTCGGCGTCTTGCGCCGCCTTGCGCTTGGCCATTTTGGCTTTGTGCCGGTCCTCGGCGTTGGTCATGAGCCTCCCCGAGATGGGGGGCTAGCAGGAATCGGGACGGGGTCCAAGCAAAGACACGCTGATCTGACGCATGGCGCGCGCCCGGTAATTTGTTCTACGTTGCAACAGAAGAGAAATCGCGCCGCCGGCAAGGATTCATCCGGTCGTTTCGCGGACAGGTCTCCTCTTTTTTGCATCTCCCAGCATCATCTTGTAGATACAACTTGTCAAGAACTGGGGCGCCCGCAGTTGGCCATCCGCGGGCTTTGATTTAGGACAAGCGTGGTATCGGCGAAGGGCGTGGGACTGGGGCGATGCATTCCGTCAATCGGGCGATTGTCGTCGCGCTCATCACCTTCGGCGCAAGCGTCGTCGGGATGCTTCTGCAATGGCTCGTGCCCCCGGATGTCCTGACCGCGTCCAAAAGCTCGGTCGGCGCGATGGTCGGGCTCGTCACGCTTCTGCTCGCGCTCGTCCTCGGCCTTCTCGTCTTCACCGCCTTCTCGGTCTTCACGATGCAGCAGTCCGAGGCGCAATCGCTCGGCCCGGTGATCGCAGAGATCGAACTCGCCCTCGAACACTACGGGCCGGATGCGGTCGGCGGGCGCGCGGGCTTGCGGGCTGCGCTTGAGCGCTCCCGGGTGCGGTTCTTCGGCGATTCGAAACGCGGGCCGCAGCCATTCACTTTCGAGGAGATGAAAGCGACCCTGCAGGGCTTGAACAGCTATTTCGACAGCCTGAAGCCCGCGACCGACTCGCAACGGCGCTGGCTCGCCTCTGCGTGGGACCTCGCGAAAAAATACCAGGACACGCAGATGCTGATGGCGCGCCAGCTTGCTGCGCCGTTCCCGCCGTACGTGCTGGCGGTGGTTGTTTGCTGGGCTTCGGCGCTCTTCCTCGGCAACGGCCTCGCGGCGACGCCGAACACCGTCACCGTTCTGGCGCATCTCGCAGGCGCAATCGCGGTTGCGAGCGCAATCTTCCTCATCATGGAGCTGAGCTCGCCCTATACCGGCGTCATCCGCCTCTCCTCGGCCGGCATCGACCGGGTCCTCACGGCGCTGGGTGAGGTCGGCGCGCAGGCGCGGCCGCTCGAGTTCAAGCGGCCGGAGGAGGGCGCAGCGGCGCCTGTGCCGCCCGCATCATCCAGTCCGGGTTGACGCGAAGCCGGCTACTCGGCCGCCTGGCGCATCATGGCCCGGATGTTGGCGCGGAAATCGTCGATGGGGGTGAGGCGCCCGGCCCGCTCGACGTGCCAAAACGTCCAGCCGTTGCAAGCCGGCAGCCCCTGCACCAGCGCGCCGATCTTGTGGATCGAGCCGACCGCGGGTCCGGCGGAAAGCGCGCCGTCGGCGCGCACCAGCGCCGCGTGCCGACGACGCGCGTCGAAAACTTCCTCGCCCGGCGCGATGAGCCCCGCCTCGACGACGCTCAGGAAAGCGACGCGCGGCTCGCTGCGTCGCGCGGGCGCGACCGCGACCGCGCCCTCCGCGAGAGGCTCGACCGCGTCGATCCGCTTCCGCGCCGCAGCGGCGTAAGCTGGGTCGCGCTCGACGCCGATGAACGCGCGCTTGAGGCGCTTCGCGACCGCGCCGGTCGTTCCGGAGCCGAAGAACGGGTCGAGCACCACGTCGCCGGGGTTGGACGCGGCGAGAATGACGCGCGCGAGCAGCGCCTCCGGTTTTTGCGTCGGGTGTGTCTTGCGCCCGCGCTCGTCCTTGAGCCTCTCGGCGCCCAAGCAGATCGGCAGGAACCAGTCGGAGCGGGCCTGGCAGTCGTCGTTGCCGGCCTTCAGCGCCTCGTAGTTGAAGGTGTAGCCTTTTGCGTCGGACGCTCGCGCCGCCCAGATGAGCGTCTCGTGGGCGTTGGTGAAGCGGCGTCCGCGGAAGTTCGGCATCGGGTTGGCTTTGCGCCAGACGATGTCGTTGAGAATCCAGAAGCCGAGGTCCTGGAGGATCGCCCCGACACGAAAAATGTTGTGATAGGAGCCGATGACGGCGATGGTGGCGTTGGGCTTCATGACGCGGCGCGCAGCCGTGAGCCATCCTCTCGTGAAGGCGTCATAGGCGGCGAAATCGGCGAACTTGTCCCAGTCGTCGTCCACGCCGTCGACGAGGCTCTGGTCGGGCCGCGACAGCGAGCCTTCCAGCTGCAGATTATAGGGCGGGTCGGCGAAGACGAGATCGACGGAGGCCGCGGGCAGCTTCTCCAATTCCGCGACGCAGTCGCCGACAAGGATGGCGTCGCGGGGCGGAGAAGCGATTGCGGCCGGGCGCCTTGTCTCGCCGTTCCCGGTACGCAGAACCTGAATCCGGGCGGGTGGACTCGACGCTCCGGCGCGCAAGATACGCATGCACACGAACACTTGACGCTACGGCCGAACCGCTCAAGCCGGCGCTTCGTGTATGGCGTGGTTTAAGTAAAGGTCTCGTTATGTCGGGGGGCCTGACGTTGTGTCGTTTTCGAACGCGCGCCTTCCTCCCGCGTTCCACAAAGAGATCAGTAATGTAAACGCTTTCGAAACCTTTGGCGATAGCGATGACCGCGCGGTTAACACTCCGCTTCCTCGCCCATGCGGAACGAGCGCCGATGGTAGGGGCAGGGGCCGGCGGAGGCCAGCGCCCGCCGGTGGAACCGCGTCGCGTAGCCCACGTGGTCGGCGAAGCCATAATGCGGAAATTCATTGGCAAGGTTGCGCATGAGCGCGTCGCGCGTCGTCTTGGCGATGATGGAGGCCGCGGCGATCGACATCGAAAGGGCGTCGCCGCCGATGATCGCTCTCGCCGGGCAGACAATGCCGTCCGGGATGTCCCGGCCGTCGATAAGGACGAGGTCGGGCCTCAAGCTTAGCGCGCCGACCGCGCGCGCCATGGCGCGCAGCGCCGCCCGGCGGATGTTAAAGGCGTCGATCTCCTCGACGCTCGCAAAGGCGACGGAGACGCTGAGGGCCTTCGCCAGGATGATGGGCCTGAGTTCGTCCCGCTCGGCTTCGGTCAGCGCCTTTGAATCGTTGAGGCCGTCGGGAAGGTCGTCGGGATCGAGTATGACCGCCGCGACGCCGACCGGCCCGGCCAGCGGGCCGCGCCCGACCTCGTCCACGCCGGCCACCCATCGGAAGCCTTTCGCCCTGGCCTCTCGTTCAAGGTCGAAATGCGGTAAACTCGTCAGGCAGGCGGATTTCCCGCCCGCGGGCTTGGGGCTCTCCCTTCTCACGCCGGTCTTTGCCTTGGTCGGCGCCATGCTAAGAGCCGCCCCTCCGGAATTCGCCTCGGGCAAGGATTAGCCGATTGCGCGCCCAACCGCCAAGGCGGCGAACGGCGAAGCATCCCTAGCCGAAAACGATGCGGCGTTTATGAGGTTCATAAATCCGTAGACAAGCACTCCCACAACAACGACAACCGTAACAAGCGACCAAGGAGCGCCGCTGATCACGGTCCACTCCTTGCGAATTTTCTCGATAATGTCGGACACGGACACCCCTCCTGAGGATTATGCCCCAGGAGGAAAAATTTGCGAGTCATGGGCAAACCTCGGGGTGCCTTATTCAAACTAGCCCACTACGGAAACGGACCGAAACGGCGTCGTTGAATAGAGAAAACCTGGACATTCGGCTTGTTGCGCGGCGCGTGCGTCCCCGTTTTCGTATAAGAAAGGCGCCATGAATCTCGGGGCGATTCGCATTCTCGGCGTCGACCCCGGCCTCAGCGCGACGGGCTGGGGCCTGATCGAGGCCGCCGGCTCACGGCTGAGCTTCCTCGCCTGCGGCTCGATCGGGACGGATCCGGGGACGCCGCTCGCCGACCGGCTGGCGTGCATCCATCGGTCGCTCGCCGCGCTTGTGGAGCGGGACGCTCCGCACGAGGCGGCGATCGAGGAGACGTTTGTCAACCGCGATCCCCAATCGGCGCTGAAGCTCGGCCAGGCGCGCGGCGTCGCGCTGGCGGCGCTTGCGCTAAAAAACCTGCCGGTTTCGGAATACGCCGCCAACCTCGTCAAGAAGACGGTGGTCGGCGTCGGGCACGCGGAGAAACGCCAGGTCGCGATGATGGTGCGGGCGCTGCTGCCGGCCTCTTCCGCCGCGACGGCGGACGCGGCGGACGCGCTCGCGGTCGCCATCTGTCATGCGCAACACCGGCGCGGCCTCATCAGGGGGATCGCGTGATCGGCAAGTTGCGCGGCGTCGTCGACAGCGTCGAAGAAGAGAGCCTCATACTCGACGTAGGCGGGGTCGGCTATCTGGTCGCGGCGTCAGCGCGGACGCTGCGGGCGCTGCCGGCGACGGGCGAGCCGGCGGAGCTTCTGATCGAGACGCATGTGCGGGAGGACGCGATCCGCCTCTACGGTTTCGTCACCGCCGCCGAGCGTGACTGGTTCCGCGTTCTGCAAAGCGTCCAGGGCGTCGGCGCCAAGGTGGCGCTCGGTATTCTCGGGACGCTGAGCCCGGAGGCGCTGATGAGCGCGATCGCGAAGCAGGACAAGGCCATGATGGCGCGCGCGCCGGGCGTCGGCCCGAAGCTTGCGGCGCGCCTCGTGCTGGAGCTCAAGGACAAAGCGCCGGCTTTTGCGATCGACGCTTTCGGCGCGCCGACGCGGGTCGAGGGCGCGGCCGGAATGCCGAAGGCGGCCGAGGACGCGATCCTCGCCCTCGTGGGCTTGGGCTACGCGCGCGCCCAGGCGGCGGCGGCCGTCTCGAAATGCCTCGGCGAACTGGGGCAGGAGGCTCAGACGTCGGCCTTCATCCGCGCGGGCCTGAAGGAGCTGGCGCAGTGATCTTCTTTACGGTATAGGTATCGATAGGCAAAAGGTAAAGCGCATGTCCGCGACGGCTACGGTTTCTTCGAAATTCCAGGTCTCAATTCCAAAAGAAGTTCGCGAGCGCCTGGCGCTGCGGCCGGGACAGAAGGTCGCATTCATCGCCAAGGTTGAGGGCGTCCTCATGGTTCCTGTTCCAGAGCGCGAGGAGATTGCGGGAATGGCTCGTGGGGCGAATCCGGAGGGATACCGCGATCGCAACGACCGCTACTGATGCGGGTCGTCGATACGTCGGTCTGGATTGAATGGATACTCAGTTCCTCTCTTGGGGAGAGGTTGGTCCCCGAGTTGCCGGGGAACGACCAATGGGTCGTTCCGACGATCGTCCAGTATGAGCTTGCGCGCTGGCTCGCGCGAGAAATGTCCGACGCCGCGGCCTCCCGATTGATTGCCTTTTCGACGGAGCTCGTCGTCACGCCCTTAACCACGGACATCGCCACGAAGGCGGCTGGATTTGCGGCGATCCACAGGCTCGCCATGGCGGACGCCATCATCTACGCCACCGCCGTCGATACTGGCGCCGATCTTTTGACTTGCGACGCACATTTCGCCGATCTGCCGCGTGTCGTCTATTTCAAGAAGGGTTTCGGGGATGGCTGACGCCCCCCACCGCATGGTTTCGCCGGAAAAGCGCCCGGACGACGACGCGGCGCTTCGCCCGCAGGCGCTTGCCGACTTCACCGGCCAGGACGCCGTTCGCAACAACCTGCGCATCTTCATCGAATCGGCGAGGGCGCGCGGCGAAGCCCTCGACCACGTGCTGTTCGTGGGGCCGCCCGGACTTGGCAAGACGACGCTGGCGCAGATCGTCGCGCGCGAGCTCGGCGTCAACTTTCGCTCGACTTCGGGCCCGGTCATCGCCAAGGCCGGAGATCTCGCCGCGCAACTGACCAATCTCGAGCCGCGCGATGTCCTGTTCATCGACGAGATTCACCGCCTCAATCCGGCGGTCGAAGAAATCCTCTATCCCGCGATGGAGGACTTCCAGCTCGACCTCATTATCGGGAGCGGTCCGGCGGCGCGCTCGGTGAAGATTGACCTCGCCCAATTCACGCTCATCGGCGCGACGACGCGGGCGGGACTTTTGACGACGCCGCTGCGCGACCGCTTCGGCATTCCCGTCCGGCTCGACTTCTATTCGAGTGAGGAATTGCAGGCGATCGTCGCGCGCGGCGCGCGCGTCATCGGCCTTGGGCTGGCCGAGGACGGCGCGAACGAGATTGCACGGCGCTCGCGCGGCACCCCGCGCATCGCCGGGCGCCTGTTGCGGCGGGTGCGCGACTTCGCCATCGTCGAGGGCGCGCGCGTCGTCACCCGCAATATCGCCGATCGAGCGCTGAAACTCCTCGACGTCGATCCCATCGGCCTCGACCAGATGGACCGGCGCTATCTCGACTCGGTCGCGGTCAAATTCGGCGGCGGGCCTGTCGGCGTCGAGACGATCGCCGCGGCGCTCTCTGAGCCGCGCGACGCGATCGAGGATATCATCGAACCCTACCTCCTGCAGATCGGCTTCATCCAGCGGACGCCGCGCGGCCGGCTGCTCACTCCCCACGCGTTCCACCATCTCGGCCTCGCCGAACCGCGGCGAGAGGGGCCGCAGCAAAGCTTGTTCGAGGAGGACTGACCCGCTAACGACGCATGAAGCCAATTCCCGGGTCGCGTCTTTGCCGAGTCTCTTTCGCTTTCTCTTGTCGCTCGCCGTTATTGCTGGCCTCGTTTACGGCGGCCTGTACGCGCTCGCGACCTACGTGAAGGTGAAGCCGCGCGAGATGACGCAGACGATCGCCCTGCCGAAAGCGAACAAATGAAGGTGCGGGAGACCTCGCTGATAACAAGCTTCCTGGACGCGCTGGTCTCGGAGCGCGGCGCGAGCGCCAACACCATCGACGCCTACGCCCGCGATCTCGAAAGCTATGTCGCCTTTCTCGGGTCGCGCGGCGGGGCGCTCAAAGCGGGCGCGGACGACGTGCGCGCCTATCTCGCCGCGTGCGGCGCCGAAGGACTGAAAGCCTCCTCGCTGGCGCGGCGCCTCTCGGCGATCCGCCAGCTCCACAAATTCCTGTACGCCGAGGGCTTCCGGCGCGACGATCCGACGCTCGCCATCGAAGGCCCGCGCCGGGCGCGCCCTCTGCCCAAGGTTCTGACAGTGAACGACGTCGATCGCCTGATCGCGACGGCGTCGGAAGGCCTCAATGCAGCGGAGCGGCCGTTTCGCGACCGTCTCGCGGCGGCGCGCACCGCCTGCCTGATCGAACTCATCTACGGCTCGGGCCTGCGCGTGTCGGAGGCGCTGAGCCTGCCGGCCGCCGCGGCGCGCAGCAAGGAGGCCTTCCTTCGCGTGAAAGGCAAGGGCGGGCGCGAACGGCTCGCGCCGATTTCGGAGCGCGCGCGATCCGCAATCATCGCCTACCGCGCGCTGCTCGCTGAGACGGGCGCGGCGGCCTCGCCTTGGCTGTTCCCGGCCGACAGCGCGAGCGGACACATGACCCGCCAGGCGTTCGCGCGCGACCTCAAGATGGCCGCCGCCGCGGCCGGTCTTCCCGCCGCCCGGGTCAGCCCGCACGTCTTGCGCCACGCCTTCGCGAGTCATCTCGTGCAGAACGGCGCGGATCTGCGCGTCGTCCAGGACCTGCTCGGCCACGCCGACATCTCGACGACGCAGATCTACACGCACGTGCTCGACGAGCGCGCGAAAGCGATGGTGCGCGACCTGCACCCGATGAACGACGAGGACGCCGATTGAATCTGGAGGAGCCGTGGCGGGCGACCGTCGACGGCGTCGTCATCGCCTGCCGCCTGACGCCCAAGGGCGGCCGCGATGCGATCGACGGCGTGGCGCGCCTCGCCGACGGCAGGAGCGTCCTGCTCGCCCGGGTGCGTGAGCCGCCGGAGGGCGGCCGCGCCAACGACGCGCTTTGCGCGCTTCTCGCCAGGGCGCTCGACGCCCCATCCTCGCGGGTGCGACTCGCCTCGGGGGCGCGAAGCCGGGTGAAGCAGATCGCGGTCAGGGGCGACCCGGGCGCGCTGATCGCCCGCCTGCGCGCGCTCTGAGTCTTTCACGACGATTTGCCGTGGACAGCGCTGCAGGATCGGCCGAAAAGGGCTTGCATGGCGTTCCAATAGAAGCGGCCGCCCAAGCATCGTCGAGAGCGTCTTTGCAGAGGAGGAATGAGATGAAAGCCGTCGTGATCGCGGGCCTCGGACTGGCCGCTCTCTTCGCCGGCGCCGCGTCGGCCAAAACTCTCGTCTACTGCTCCGAGGGAAGCCCGGAGAATTTCACGCCCGCGATCAACACGACCGGCACCAGCTTCGACGCCGCGAGGCCCGTCTACAACCGTCTCACCGAATTCAAGCGCGGCACCACCGAAGTCGTCCCCGGCCTCGCCGAAAGCTGGGAGGTCACCGACGGCGGCAAGACGATCACCTTCCACCTGCGCAAGGGCGTCAAGTTCCATTCGATGAAAGACTTCAAGCCGACGCGCAGCTTCAACGCCGACGACGTCCTATGGTCGATCGACCGCCAGTGGAAGCCCAACCATCCCTATTACAAAGTGTCGGGGGGCAAGTACGACTACTTCAACGACATGGACATGCCGACCTTGCTCGATTCGGTCACGAAGACCGACGACTACACGGTTGTCATGAAGCTGAAAGAGCCGAACGTCGCCATCCTCGCCAATCTGGCGATGGACTTCATGGCGATCGGCTCGAAGGAATACGCCGACTTCCTCTTAAAGAAGGGCACGCCCGAGCAGTTCGATCAGGCGCCAGTCGGCACGGGCCCGTTCTCCTTCATCGCCTATCAGAAGGATTCGGTCATCCGCTACAAGGCGAACAAGGACTATTACGGCGAAAAGGCGCTCGTCGACGACCTCGTCTTCGCCATCACGCCGGACGCCACCGCCCGCTACGCCAAGCTCAAAGCGGGCGAATGCCACGTCAACGCCTATCCGCGCCCAGCGGATATCCCGGAGATGCAGAAGGACCCGACGCTGAAAGTGATCAGCGCGCCCGGCCTCAACATCGCCTTCTGGGCGTTCAACGTGACGAAGCCGCCGCTCGACAAGAAGGAGGTGCGGCAGGCGCTCTCGATGGCGGTCGACCGCGACGCCATCATCAAGGACGTCTACCTCGGCGCCGCCGAGAAGGCGAAGACGTTCATCCCGCCGACGATGTGGGCCTATAACGACGCGATCGTCGCCTATTCTTACGATCCTGACAAGGCCAAAGCGATGCTCGCCGCCGCGGGCGTGCAGACGCCTCTCGACATCGACCTCTGGTACATGCCGGTTCAGAGGCCGTACAACCCGAATGGCAAGCGCATCGGCGAGATGATGCAGGCGGACCTCGCCAAGATCGGCGTCAACGCCAAGCTCGTCACCTACGAGTGGGGCGAATACCGCAAGCGCGCGCAGGCCGGCGAGGATATGACCGCCCAGCTTGGCTGGACCGGCGACAACGGCGACCCGGACAATTTCTTCTTCCTCGACGGCTGCACCGACGGCAAGCCCGCCTCCAACAACATCCCAAAATGGTGCAACGCCGAGTTCAACGATCTGCTTGCCAAGGCGCGCGTCATTTCCGATCAGGCGGAGCGCGCCAAGCTCTATAAGCGCATGCAGGAGATCGAGCACGACGAGGCGCCCGAGCTGCTGCTCGCGCATTCGACCGTCTACGAGGCGATGCGCTCGAACGTGGTCGGCTACAAGCAGAGCCCGCTCGGCACGCACGCCTTCGAGGGCGTCGACGTCAAATAGGCCCGAAGGCCGCCGATGCTCGGCTATTTTCTG
>DATJXI010000121.1:0-10225 GCA_035500275.1 Roseiarcus sp.
CTTGAACGTTGAAGCTATCGCGTCGGCGTTAGGCGCTTCCGACGCGGAGGCGAGCGCCGCCATGACGGCGGCGGTCTGGGCGAAAACATCCGCAGGGAAAGCCGCCCGCGAGCGTGCGATGAACGCCTCAACCGTCGCCCCGGCTGCAGGACTTGCGAGGCGGCTTAAGTCCGACGGTCTCCCATTGAGCCACGATAGAATGCGTTGAGGCTGCAACGCAATTCGGGGAGGTCACGAAGGCGGCGAACTTCTGCGCAACAAATTCTTGCTGAAAATCAGAAAGAATGGTAGCTTCATTTTTTGGGGACGTGCGGCTCAGCCGAGGCGCGGCAGCGAGGGATTGGGCCGGACAATGACACCCGCGCAAGTTCGCAAATGTGCGCAACAGAGAGGTTAAAGCCTTGATAAGGCTAGCGCGCTTACAGTTTTGCGCGGCGGAAGCGTAAGCGTAGCCCCTGCTAGAAAAAGCAACTCGGCTTGGGATTTGGAGCCAACGCTAAAATGGGCTTTAACCCATTGAAATTACTCAAAACCGAACGCTGATCGGCCCCCGCCCGCGGCTCAGTTCAGTGTGCGCTTCATGTGCGGCGAATCGAGCGAGAAGGCGGGGATCGCGACATCGAAACTTTCGCCGTCGCCCGCGACCATTCTGTATTCCCCGACCATGAGGCCGCTTGGGGTCGTCAGCGGGCATCCCGACGTGTAGCGGAACGCCGCGCCGGGGCTGATGGTCGGCTGCTCGCCGACGACGCCCGGCCCGCGCACTTCCTGTTGGCGCCCCTCGGCGTCGGTGATGCGCCAATGCCGCTCCATGAGGGTCACCGGCGCCGCGCCGAGATTGGCGATCTCGATCGAGTAGAGCCAGAAAAACCGCCCCTCTTCCGGGTCCGACCGGTCCGGGTCGAAGCTCGGCTCGACTGTGACTTTGATCTGACGGGTGACCGCCATATACATAGGCTCATTCTAGCGGCGAGCGGCCGCACGTCCACTCTTTATCGCTTGCCGGAGGGCAGGAGCTTTCCGCGATGCACTCGCGTCTCGCCGAGGCGAAAACGCTGCTCTCGCGCCTCGTCGCCTTCGACAGCGTGAGCAACCGCTCAAACCTGCCGGTCATCGAGTTGATCGAGAGCTGCCTTGCGTCGCACGGCGTGGCCTCGCGGCGCGCGCCGAATGCGGCGGGCGACAAGGCCGCGATCCTCGCCACGGTCGGGCCGCGCGTGGACGGCGGGGTCGTGCTTTCGGGCCACACCGACGTGGTGCCGATCGCCGGTCAGGCCTGGTCGAGCGACCCCTTCTCGCTGCGTGAGAAAGACGGGCTCCTCTACGCCCGCGGCGCCTGCGACATGAAGGGCTTCGACGCCTGCGTGCTCGCGATGGTCCCAGCGCTTAAGGCGGCCGCGCTCAAGCGGCCGGTGCATATCGTGCTCAGCTACGACGAGGAGACGACCTGCCTCGGGTCGGGCGACGTCATCGCCTGGTTCGGGAAGGACGAGCCGCAGCCCGCGGCGGCGATCGTCGGCGAGCCCACGATGATGGCGGTCGCCGACGCGCACAAGAGCGTCGCCTCCATCCGCACGACGGTCATCGGGCGCGAGGCGCATTCGGCGCTGCCTCACCTCGGCGCTAGCGCCGTCGCGGTCGCCGCCGACATCGTGAGCGAGATCGGTCGGCTCGCGCGCGAATACGAGAAGGGCCCGCTCGACCCGCGCTTCACGCCGCCCTACTCGACGCTGCATGTCGGCGTTATCCAGGGCGGGACGGCGCGCAACATCCTGGCGCGCGAATGCGCGTTCCAGTGGGAGTTCCGCGGGCTGCCGGGCATGCCGACGGCGTCGGCCCTCGCGGAGGTCGAGGCCTTTATCGACGCCGTAGCGCTGCCGCGATTGAGGCGCTTCGTGTCCGATCCGACGATCGCCACCACGCTCGAGGTTGACGTGCCGCCGCTCGCGGCCGAGCCGGGCTCCCCGGCCGAAACGCTGGCGTTGAGGCTGGCCGGCTCAAACGGCGCGATCGCCGTCTCCTACGCGACCGAGTCCGGGCACTTTCAGGCCGCAGGCGTTCCGACGGTCGTCTGCGGCCCCGGCTCCATTGACCAGGCGCACAAGCCGGACGAGTTCGTGGCGGAAGCGCAGCTCGTGGCCTGCCTCGAATTTCTCGACAGGCTTGCGCTGGAACTAGCGCGCTGACGGCTGCGCTTTTGCGCCTGGGGGGCCCAGCTGCGGGACGGTCTTGGCGTAGCTGAGGTCGTAGGTCTTGTTGAGCAGCGGATCGAGGGGCGTGCCCTCGGAGGCGTCATGGATGATCGGGCCGCGGCCGGCGACGGGCGCAATGGCGACGGGCGCTGCTGAGCCGGCAGGGGCGGCGGTTTGGGCGATTGGCGGCGTCCCGTACTTGGCCTCGCGCGCCCGCTGATCGGCCAGCATGGCGGGCGGCACAGGCGCCGAGGCGACGGGGCCCGAGGCGGCGGCGAAGGCGTCCGTGTCGAAGGCGTCGATGGTGACCGGCTCGTCGTTGACGCCGGCGACGACCGCGCCGAGATCCTCGATGGACTTCGCGCCGAAGGCGGTCGGTCGCAGCGAGGCCATCGCCTCGTCCATCGCCTTTCGCGAGGCGCCGATCTTCGCCAAGCGGGCGAGGAGGGCGGGCGGCGCGGACGGGGAGGAGCTGGGAGGCGCCAGCGCGCCGAACGATTCCGGATCGACCGGCTCGATCGCCCCGCGTATGGCCGGCGCGCCGGCCGGCTGCGGCGTCACGTCAGGCGCCAGCCGGTCCTTGGCGTCCTTCTCGATCTGGCGCCAGCGCGCGACGTTCTTCAGGTGTTGGTCGAGCGTGTCGGAGAAGACATGCCCGCCGGTCCCGTCCGCGACGAAGTAAAGCTCTTTGCTCCGAACGGGTTTGGCGACCGCCTCGAGCGACGCCTTGCCGGGGTTGGAGATCGGGCCCGGCGGAAGCCCGTCGATCATGTAGGTGTTGTAAGGCGTCGGCTGGGTGAGTTCGGTCCTCGTGATCGAGTGGCCAAGCGTGCCCTTGCCGAAGACCAGCCCGTAGACAATCGTGGGGTCGGATTCGAGCCGCATGTGCTTCTGCAGCCGGTTGACGAAGACCCCCGCGACGCGGGGGCGCTCCTCCGGCTTACCGGTCTCCTTCTCGATGATGGAGGCGAGAGTCACCATCTCGCCCGGCGACTTGATCGGAAGGTTCGGCGCCCGGTTTCGCCAGATCTCGTCGACGATCTTCGCCTGCGCTTTCGCCATGCGCGCCAGGATCGACTGGCGGGTTTCGCCGCGCTCGAAGAAGTACGTGTCCGGCATCAACGAGCCTTCGCGTGGCGGCTCCTTGATGTCGCCTACGAGCGCGTCGTCGTCGCGTAGCCGTTGCACGATCTGGTCGCTCGTGAGGCCCTCGGGGATCGTGATCTTGTGCTGCACCACATGATGGGAGACGAGCTGCCGCTCGATATCGTTCATGCTGACGCCGGCCTTGAAGGCGTATTCTCCGCGCTTTAAGGCGCCCCTATTGCCGTCGAACAAGGTCAGGATGTTGAACAAGGTCGCGCTGTCGATCGCGCCGGCACGTTGCAGCTGCTCGGAAATGCTGCCGGCGTCGTCCTCTCTCACTATGTTGACGATCGTGTCGGACGCCAGCGGCCCCGGCTTCCGCGATTCCATCATCAGGAATGCGACGCCGCCGATCGCGATGACCGCGCCCAAGAGCACGAAAGTCAAAAGAGCGCTAAGATTCGACAGGATGGAAAAGCGAGGTCGTTTGGGCGGCTTTGACGGCGGCTCGTTCACAGGGGCGGACTTTCTGCTCGGACTCTTGCGGCCGAACAAACCAGCGCGCGCGCGCTGCCCCTCGCCGGGATCAGATTGTCCGCTCATTCGCTCGCAACTCTCCGGCTACGCCAACGCTCTCCATACGATTGCAACCCGGCGTGGGGCTTGCATTCGCCCCTCCCAATAGGCGCGGGCGAAGTCTACATGACGAAGGGTCAAAAGAGAAACAGCGAATCTTCCGCGGCGTGGTCATTCGAGAGGACGAAAAAGCAAAGAGGCGTTCGTGCCTCCGAAGCCGAATGAATTTGACAGCGCGGCGGCAATGGGCCTCTTGCGCGCGGCATGCGGCGCAAGATCGATCGGCGTCTCGACCGACGGATTGTCGAGATTAAGCGTCGGAGGCGCGATCTGATCCCGGATCGCAAGGATCGAAAAAATGGCCTCCACCGCGCCGGCGGCGCCGAGTAGATGGCCAATGGAGGACTTGGTGGACGACATGGTCGTCTTGGCGGCGCTGTTGCCAAGCAGCCTCTCGACGGCCTGAAGCTCGATCTCGTCGCCGACCGGAGTCGAGGTTCCATGCGCGTTGACGTAATCGACCTCCGACGGATCGGCACCCGCACGCTTCAGCGCCATACTCATCGAACGGAACGCGCCGTCTCCGTCCGGCGACGGCGCAGTGATGTGGTAAGCGTCCCCCGAAAGCCCGTAGCCGACGACTTCCGCGTAAATTCGCGCGCCCCGCGCTCTTGCGTGCTGAAGCTCCTCCAGCACCACGCAACCGGCGCCCTCGCCCATCACGAAGCCGTCCCGGTCTCGGTCGTAAGGCCGGGATGCTTGCTTCGGCCTGTCGTTGAAGCCGGTCGACAAAGCCCGACAGGCGCAGAACCCCGCCAGGGATAGCCGATTGACGGCCGATTCCGCGCCGCCTGCGACCATGACGTTGGCGTCGCCAAGCGCGATGAGACGCGCCGCGTCGCCGATCGCGTGCGCTCCGGTCGAGCAGGCCGTCACGACCGAATGGTTGGGGCCCTTGAGATTGTGAGCGATGGAGACCTGGCCGCTGACGAGATTGATGAGCCGGCCTGGGATGAAGAACGGGGAGATTCGCCTCGGCCCCTTCTCGTGCAACGTGACCGAGGCGTCGTAGATTCCGCCCAGTCCCCCGATCCCGGAACCGATGAGGACGCCCGTTTCGATCTCCTCCCGGCGCGTCTTGGGCGCCCATCCGGCGTCGCCCAAAGCCTGCGATGCGGCGCTCACCCCATAGACAATGAAATCGTCGACGCGACGCTGCTCCTTCGCGTCCATCCACTCATCGGGGTTGAAGGCGTCGGATTCGGCGCCGCGCGGCACCTGCGCGGCGATCTGGCAGGGAAGATCGGATGTGTCGAAGTTCTCGACTCGAGCGACCCCGGATTCGCCGGCGAGCAAACGCCTCCAGGTCGGCTCGACCCCGCAGGCGAGCGGAGTCACAACGCCAAGCCCGGTGACGACGACCCGCCTCATGCCATTTGTTCGGGCTTCCATCCTCGCCTTGAAACGCTCCCTTCCGCGTCAACGCAACGAGGGCCGGACGATGCGCCGGCCCCCAATCGCTGCGGTCAACTGCGGCGCCTAATCGCCTTTCAGCGACCGTTCATTTTGCGGAGGCTTTCTCCAAGAATTTCACTGCGTCGCCGACGGTGACGATTGTCTCGGCCTGGTCGTCCGGAATTTCGACGCCGAACTCCTCCTCGAAAGCCATCACCAACTCGACGGTGTCGAGCGAATCGGCGCCCAAATCATCGATGAAGTTCGCGCTGTCGACGACCTTCTCCGGCTCCACGCCAAGATGCTCCACGACGATTTTCTTTACGCGCTCCGCGACATCGCTCATGTCTTATTTCCTTTATCCGCCGGACTTATCGTCCAACTTGTTGACAATCCCATGATCGCCCCCCGTTCGGGACCTCAACCATCCGCGGTTGCTTGTCGCTCTTTTGCAAGGCGGTTCGCGTCTCGTACGGGTTCCGTTAACGCCGGCGCTCGAAAATCGTCGCTGGCGCCTCGACGGCGCCGGCTGTGTGATGGGGGTCGATAGCATATCTTTCTCATCAAGGCGAGGGGGCGCAAGCGCACTCGAGCGTCCGCCCGCAGTCATTGCAACCCCTTTAGATCATTGCCATTCCGCCATTCACATGCAGCGTTTGTCCCGTGACGTATGACGCCTCCCCGCTCGCCAGATAGACGGCGGCCGATCCAATTTCGGCGACTTCCCCGAGTCGCCCCATGGGGACGTCGGCAAGGATGCGCTCACGTTGTTTTTCGCTGAGGGCGTCGGTCATGGGGCTCGCGATGAATCCCGGCGCGATGCAGTTGACCGTGATTCCGCGCGACGCGACCTCCGCTGCAAGCGCCTTGGACATGCCGATGAGCCCGGCCTTCGCGGCGGCGTAGTTGGCCTGACCCGGATTTCCGGTGACGCCGACGATGGAGGCGATGTTGACGATGCGGCCGAAACGGCGCCTCATCATGCCTTTGAGCACCGCCCGCGACAGGCGAAACGCCGCCGTCAAGTTGATGGCCAAAACAACATCCCAGTCGGCGTCTTTCATACGCACGAAGACATCGTCTTTCGTGAGGCCCGCATTGTTCACGAGGATGTCGACCGGTCCAATCGCCGTTTCCGTCGCGGGCGCAAGCGCCTCGACAGCTTCCGGATTCGAGAGATCGCACGGGCTCACATGCGCGCGTTCTTTGAGCTCCGCGGCCAGAGCTTCGAGCGCTGCGCGACGAGTCCCGGAGAGGGCGACGGTCGCGCCCTGAGCGTGAAGCGCCCGGGCGATTGCCCCGCCAATTCCGCCGGACGCGCCAGTGACAAGCGCTTTCCTTCCCGTCAAATCGAACAGCTGGGTCATCCTCCGAGCTGACAGGCGCTCTTGAAAGCGGCGACGTCCGCAGGCGTTGCGATGCTGACGGCGGCGGCGCCTTCGACGATGCGCTTGACAAGGCCGCTGAGCACCTTCCCTGCGCCGATTTCCAGAAAGCGCGTGACGCCGTTCGCGCTCATGAACTGAACGCTTTCGCGCCAACGCACTGTGCCTGTCACCTGAGTGACCAGGTTGCTTCGGATGAGTTCCGGATCCTCCACCACGGAGGCGGTGACGTTGGCCACCAACGGCGGTCTCGGCGGCTTGATCGCTGCCGACACGAGCGCTGCCTCCATCTCCCACGCCGCGGGCTGCATGAGGGCGCAATGAAAGGGCGCCGATACCGGCAGCGGCACAGCGCGCTTTGCGCCGGCCAGCTTGGCCAGTTCTACGGCCCGGTCGACCGCGTCTTTCGTGCCCGAGATGACGACCTGCCCGCCCCCGTTGTCGTTCGCCGCCTGACACACCGCGCCGCTGAGATAGCAGTCGCTCGCGGCCTGTGTAGCGATTTTCGTGACCTGGCCAAAATCCAGACCAAGGATCGCCGCCATCGCGCCTTCCCCGACAGGAGCGACTTTCTGCATGGCGCTCCCCCGCAGGCGCAAGAGACGCGCCGCATCCTCCAAACCGATCGAGCCGGCGGCGCAGAGCGCGGAATATTCGCCAAGCGAATGCCCAGCGACATAAGCAGCGTGCTCAGCGGGCCTAAAACCGGTCTCGACTTCAAGCGCGCCAAGCGCGGCCATGCTGACCGCCATCAGCGCCGGTTGCGCGTTGGCCGTGAGCGTCAACTCCGCTTCGGGCCCTTCAAACATAAGCCGGGAGAGCTTTTGCGACAGCGCGGCGTCGACTCTTTCGAAAACCTCGCGCGCCGCCGGAAACGCGTCGGCGAGCGACTTTCCCATCCCCACGGCTTGCGAACCTTGACCTGGAAACACCAACGCGGTCGACATAAACACCCCTGCGCCGGGGCGGAAAGACACAGGTTCCTCCAAACTGTCAAGGGAACGTCATTGTTTGCTGGCGCATACGGCTCCGTGTTCGGCGACCGCCGGAGGGTGGTACGGAATTATTTCGTCGTTCGAATCGGTTGAAGACGAGAAGGATAGGCCATTGACCGCCGCGCCAGGAAAATCCTGCGGGCCCTGCACAATGTGCTGCTCGGCGCTGGAGATTCCCGAACTCAAGAAGCCTGCAGGCCCGCTCTGCCCGAATTGCCGACTGGCGGCCGGCTGCAGCATCTACAATGATCGGCCTCAGGTTTGCCGGGAATTCGAGTGCGAGTGGCTGACGCGGCGGGATTTGTCACGCCGGCTGAGACCCGACCTTGTTGGCGCAATTCTGATGGAGGACGCCGACGGCGACGAATACCGCGCTGTATGCTCGCCGGAGAAGCCGATGGCGTGGCGAAATCCGCTGGTGTTCGCCCATTTGGTGAGCCAGGCCAAGAGCGGGCGCGTGGTGGTGGCGAAGGCGGGCCTGATGTCGTGGCGTATTTTCGCTTCAGGCGAGTGGGCGCCGACCGTCTGACCGTCTGATAATGCCCGATACTGCGGCACCGTGCATATTGGTTGTGCATAGGTTCGTCCATCTGCACCCCCGACTGCCAAGTTGATAGGCGCCTTGGCGCGGGCGCGGGGGCAGTGCTAAGAGCCTCTCATCGGGCGCCGACGCGCCGATTTCGGCCGCGCGCGGTCCGGGCGGGAGTTTCGCCAGAATGAAGAAGATTGAGGCGATCATCAAACCCTTCAAGCTCGACGAGGTGAAGGAAGCTTTGCAAGAGGCAGGAATCCAGGGGATTACCGTGACCGAGGCGAAGGGCTTCGGACGGCAGAAAGGACACACCGAGCTCTACCGGGGCGCGGAATACGTGGTCGACTTCCTGCCCAAGGTGAAAATCGAGCTTGTCGTCACCGACGACAATCTGGCCGCCGCCATCGAGGCGATCCGAACCGCCGCCCAAACCGGGCGTATCGGCGATGGCAAGATATTTGTATCTCCGATCGAGGAGGCCATCAGAATCCGTACAGGCGAGTCCGGGGCGGACGCGATCTAGGGAGCGTCGGTCAGGACGATCGGGCCGCCTGACGGCGCCGCGGCGCGGGAGAAGCGAGTTTCAATCTTAAAGGAAAGGCAAATGATGAAGACCGCCAAGGATGTCCTTAAGGCGATCAAGGACAACGACGTCAAATATGTCGACCTGCGTTTCACCGACCCGCGCGGCAAATGGCAGCACGTCACTTTCGACCAAACGCTGATCGACGAAGAAGCTTTCGCGGACGGCCTGATGTTCGACGGCTCCTCGATCGCCGGATGGAGGGCGATCAACGAATCCGACATGACCTTGATGCCCGACCCGACCTCAGCGTGCATGGACCCGTTCTTCGCCGCTTCGACGATGGTCATGAATTGCGACGTTCTCGATCCGGCGAGCGGGCAGCCCTACAACCGCGACCCGCGCGGGATCGCCAAGAAGGCCGAGGCCTATCTGAAGTCGACCGGCGTCGGCGATACCGCGTTCTTCGGCCCCGAAGCCGAGTTCTTCGTCTTCGACGACGTGCGCTTCGCCTCCGACCCCTACAATACCGGTTTCCAGCTCGACTCGATGGAGCTGCCCACCAACGCCGACACGACCTACGAAGGGGGCAACCTCGGCCATAGGGTCAGGACGAAGGGGGGGTATTTTCCGGTCCCCCCGCAGGATTCGGCCCAGGACATGCGCGGCGAGATGCTCGCGGCGATGGTCCAGATGGGCGCCGTCGTCGAGAAGCATCACCACGAGGTCGCTTCGGCGCAGCATGAACTCGGGCTGAAGTTCGGGCCGCTGACGACCATGGCCGACCATATGCAGATCTACAAATACTGCATCCACATGGTCGCCCAAAGCTACGGCAAGACGGCGACTTTCATGCCGAAGCCCGTCTATGGCGACAACGGCTCGGGCATGCACGTCCACCAGTCGATCTGGAAGGCCGGCAAGCCCGTCATGGCCGGCAACCTTTACTCCGATCTCAGCCAGGAGTGCCTGTGGTACATCGGCGGCATCATCAAGCACGCCAAGGCGCTGAACGGCTTCACCAACCCGGCCACCAACAGCTACAAGCGGCTCGTGCCCGGCTTCGAGGCGCCTGTGCTGCTCGCCTATTCGGTGCGCAACCGCTCGGCGTCCTGCCGCATCCCGTGGACGTCCAACCCGAAAGCCAAACGGGTCGAGGTGCGCTTCCCCGATCCGTGCGCCAACCCTTACCTCGCCTTCGCGGCGATGCTGATGGCCGGGCTCGACGGCATCAAGAACAAGATCGACCCCGGCCCGGCCGTCGACAAGGACCTCTACGACCTGCCACCCAAGGAGCTCAAGAAGATCCCAACAGTGTGCGGCTCGCTGCGCGAGGCGCTCTCCAACCTGGACAAGGACCGCGCCTTCCTCAAGGCCGGCGACGTGTTCAACGACGACTTCATCGACAGCTACATCGAGCTCAAGATGGCCGAGGTGCAGCGGTTCGAGATGACGCCGCACCCGGTCGAGTTCGATATGTA
>DATJXI010000122.1:0-9418 GCA_035500275.1 Roseiarcus sp.
CTCGCCAACGGAGTTCCGTCGGTCCACTGGAACGGCGGTTTCGTCGCCCTGCGGGTCATGGCGAATATCTGCCGCAATCTGCCGCCGACGCAGGGATATGGAGGAACGCTGGCGTTTTTCGATATGGAGTGGGTCACCGACAAGCTCGTCGTCGAAGCCTTCAAGGCGTTCCCGCTTCTCTACGCCGCGCATCCGGACGCCGTCTTCATCCTCAACACACGCGCGCGCGACGCCTGGATTAAGAGCCGTCTGGCGCATGCCGGGGGGGACTACGCGCGCGCGTACCAGGTCGCCATCGGCGCGCCGACGATAGAAGCCCTCGTCCGGTACTGGGCCGACGAGTGGGAGCGCCATCACTTTCGCGTGCGAGAGTTCTTCACAGGCCGCGGCCGCCTCGTCGAGTTCAACATCGAAACCGATGGCGCGGAGAAGCTCGCCGCGGCGATGCCCGAGTTCAATCTCGACCCGAGCCGGTACGAGCGAATTCAAAACCGGGCGGGTCGGTACGTCGACTCGTTGACCTACGCGGCGGAGCAGAGAGCCAAAAGCGGCCTGGGCCTCGGAGCGCCGCCGATGGGCGCGCCTCTCCCATTCGGGAGAACGCAAAGGCGGCGCCAATGAGGGATAGCTGTTGACGTTCATAAAAACCGAAGGTATCTTTCTTCGATGCCGAAAGAAATGGACCCCCTCTCCGCAAGGATTCCTTCTTAACCTCTTCGGCGACATCGCGGCGCCGCGCAGCCCCCTGCGGGCGGGCGGCCGACCGGAAATTCTTTTTTCCGCCGATCCCCGCGCAACCAATTGAAAAGGCTCATTGTTCTGGCGGGTCGTGGTTTTGAGCGCGTCCAGGACTGAGGCGTGAGAGGTCCGCGCGGGTAGCCGGTCTGGCCGCTGATCCGAACGCGGAGCAGATCTAGCTCACCGCCAATCCCCTTCGGTGTACGCCAGCACAAACCGCACCCGCTCATCGATCCAGAAGGTCTCTCTCCAAGGCGCCGGCAATGGCGCCCTCCCTCGCTTCGCGATGGACGATGGTTAAACGACGACCGCCAGCGCGAACCCGTCCCAGCCCTTGCCGCCGACCGTCTGAATCGCGGTCGCGCTGAGGCGCGGCTCCTGCGCGATGAGGTCGAACATGCGGCGGACGCCGACGACGTCCGGCGACGAGGCCGTCTTGCGAATGATCGCGCCGTCCCGCACGACGTTGTCCACCACAATCGCCGTCCCCGGCCGCGACAGACGCAAGGCCCAACTGAGGTAATTCGCGTTGTTGGACTTGTCGGCGTCGATGAAGACGAAGCCGAAGGGCGCGATCCCCTCCGCCTCGATCTCCGGCAGGCTCTCCAGCGCCGGCCCGACGCGCACCTCGGCCTTTTCGCTTAAACTTGCCCGGGCGATGTTCTCGCGCGCGACGGCCGCATGCGCCTCGTTCGCCTCGAGCGTGATCAACCTCCCGTCCGGCGGCAGGGCGCGCGCGATCCAGATCGAGGAATAGCCGCCGAGCGTCCCGATCTCGAGCGCGTTGCGCGCGCCGGCCATCCGCGCCAGGAGATGAAGCATCTTGCCCAGCGGGGCCGAGACGCCGATGTCCGGCAGGCCGGCGGCGGCGTTGGCGGCGAGCGCGGCTTCCAGCGCCTTGTCCTCGCCGATGATGGTCCGCGTGAAATAGTCGTCGACCGCTGACCAGCGTTCGTTGTTCGTCACGCTCGTTTCCTTGACCGCCCGCTTTGACTGCCCGTTCACTCGGGCGGCGAGATGGGGGTAACCCGGCTGTCCGAACAGAGCGATCTTTCATCGCACGATTTCAGTTCGGACAAAATAGGAATTCCGACTCACGTTCGTGGCGAAACCGGCGCAAATTCTTGCGAAAAGCCGTCGCCGTTGGACCGCAGCGGCTCGCGGCCCGTCTTTGAAAGCCTCACCCCTCCTTGCCCGCAACGCCAGCCTCAGCGAAGGTCGCCATGCCGTTGTGGCAGGCGACAGCCGCCTTGACGATTCCCGCCGCCAGCGCGGCGCCGGAACCCTCGCCGAGCCGCATGCCAAGATCGAGGAGCGGCGTCTTGTTAAGGCGCCGCAAAAGCTCGCGGTGCGGCCGCTCCGCCGAAACGTGGCCGGCGAGGCAATGGTCGAGCGCGCTCTCGTCCAGCGCATGCAGAACCGCCGCGGCGGCCGAGACGACGAAGCCGTCGAGGATGACCGGCGTGCGCCGGACGCGCGCCGCAAGGATCGCCCCCGCCATCGCCGCTAGCTCGCGCCCGCCGAGCCGGGCCAGGACTTCGAGCGGATCGGAAAGATGCGGCTTGTGCAGCGCCGCCGCCGTGCGCACCGCCTCGGCCTTGCGCTCGAGCCCCGCGTCGTCCACGCCCGTGCCGCGGCCGACCCAGTCCTCCGCCGCGCCGCCGTAAAGCGCATGGCAGATGGCGGCGGCGACGGTCGTGTTGCCGATGCCCATTTCGCCTAGGATGAGCAGGTCCGGCTCGAAAGCGAGCGCCTCCATGCCGAAGGCCATTGTTCCCGCGCAGGTCCGCTCGTCCATGGCGGGCTCGACCGTAATGTCGTCGGTCGGCTTTTCGAGGGCGAGCTCGTAGACCTTGAGCGAGAGATCGAAGGTCCTGCAGATCTGGTTGATCGCCGCCCCGCCCGCGGTGAAATTCGCCACCATGGCCTGTGTCACGGACTGCGGGTAAGGCGAGACGCCCTGCGCGACGACGCCGTGATTGCCGGCGAAGACGGCGACCAGCGGATTGTCGACATGCGGCCGGGGGGACGCCTGCCACCCGGCTAGGAAGGCCGCGATCTCCTCGAGCCGCCCGAGCGACCCGGCCGGTTTGGTCAGCTCGGCTTCGCGCGCCCGCGCCGCCGCGATGGCGGCCTCATCCGGTTTCGGCATCTTGCCGATAAGCGCGCGGATGTCGTCGAACGGGCGGGGCGGGGCGGTCATGGGCTATTTCCGGAGAGGGCCGCTCAAGGCTATAGCCCAAACCGGGGTAGCGAAAAAAGCACCGCGCCGCCGCTTTTTCGACTCTTGAACTCGCGCCGCTAAGCCGCGTCGTCCCGCAGGAGCTTCTCGCGCAGCACGACTTTGTCGACCTTGCCAACCGAGGTCAGCGGCAGCTCCTTCACGACCATGACACGGTCGGGGATTGCGAACTTCGAGATGACGCCCTTGTCGACGTAAGTTCGCACATGGGCGCGAACGGCCTCTTCCACGGCCTCCGCGCTACCGTCGGCGAACCCGGGCTCCACGATGACGAGCGCCATCGGGCGCTCGCCCCATTTGGCGTCCTTGACGGCGATCACCGCCGCCTTCACAACGCCGCTCTTCTCCGAGATGATGTCCTCAATCTGGATGGAGGAGACCCATTCGCCGCCGCTCTTGATGATGTCCTTGATGCGGTCGACGATGTGGATGTAACCGTCGGCGTCCCAAGTCGCCACGTCCCCGGTGTGCAGGTAGCCGCCGGCCCACAGCTGCTCCGACGCCTCCGGATTGTTGAGGTAGCCCATAGTGAGCCATGGGGCCCGCGCGACGATCTCGCCGCGCGTCTCGCCGTCGCGCGGCACGTCCGCCATGTCCGCGTTGACGATGCGCAGATCGACCAGCGGCGCCGGCAGTCCCGCGGCGGCCCGCCTTTCCACTTGCGCCTCCGGGTCTTCCGCCAGATGCGCGCTCGTAAGATGCACTCCGGTCAGCATCGGGCAGGTCTCGGATTGCCCGTAGCCGGTGTAGACGTCGATGCCGCGCGCGAGCGCCGCTCTGACCAAAGCCCGCGGCATCGCCGAGCCCCCGACCACCATCTTCAGCTTCGAGAGATCGACGTCCTTGCTCCCCGGCGCCGAGAGCAGCATCTGCAGGATCGTCGGCACGCAATGCGTGGCCGTCACGCCTTCGCGCGCGATCAACTGAAGCAGCACGTCCGGCGCGTAGCGCCCCGGGTAGACCTGCTTGTTGCCCATCATGGTGTAGAGGTACGGGCTCCCCCATGCGTGGACATGAAACATCGGGGTCAGCGGCATGTAGACGTCTTCGCGGTGGATGCGTCCCTGGCCCGCGGCGCAGCCATATTCCGCGGTGATGCCGAGCGTATGCAGCACAAGCTGGCGGTGGCTGAAATACACCCCCTTGGGGCGCCCGGTCGTGCCGGTGGTGTGAAACGTCGTCGCCCGCGTGTTCTCGTCGAAATCGGGAAACTGGAAGAACGGCGAGTTCGCCTCCAGCATGTCCTCGTACTCGCATTCGATCGGCAGATGCGTCGTCGGCTGCTCCTTGCGGTCGTGCAACAGCACGAATTTTCGCACCGACGGCAGCTTGTCGGCGAGCTTCTCAATGAGCGGCAGGAAGTCCGCGTTGACCAGCACGATCGAGGGCGCCGCGTCATTCATCACGTACGCCAGCGTCTCGGGCGGGAGCGAGAGATTCACCGTCTGCAGCACCGCGCCCATCATCGGCACGGCGAAATAGCATTCGAGATAGCGGTGGCTGTCCCAGTCGAGAACGCCGACGACGTCGCCCGGCTTGACGCCCATGTCCGCCAAGCTGCTCGCAAGCCGCCCGATGCGCTCGCGGAACACCCGGTAGCTGTGTCGCCTCAGGTCCCGATAGACAATCTCCTGGTCCGGCGCATGGACCATCGGATAATGAAGCAGGTGCTTGATAAGAAGCGGATACTGATAAGCCGAGGCGCTGACCTCGATGAGATTGTCGCCCATGTTCGAGCCTCATCCTTTCGGAAACGCGGGGCGAGAATACTGCCCGTGCTTCGTACGGCATTGACTTGGATCAAGAAGATCCGGAGTTGACAGCGCCTCTCAACAACGCCAGCCCCCGTCTCCCTAACCAGGATCCGCCAGTCGCGCAATCGCGCGCCGCCCGCTATGAAAGGACTTTGCGTCTTAAGATGCCCGGCGCGCTCATCGGGAGGCGTTCTTTGACCTCAACCTCAATCGCTCCACGAGCTCGCGTTCCGCGGCATGCGGAGAACGACTACAGCCATGAGGCGGCGAGCAAGCGTCGGGCGTTCGTCGAGGAACAGACCGGCGCGAAGCTTCATCATGTCAGCCGATACTCATTCGACCCCGCCATATTGCCGGGGAACATCGAGAACTTCATCGGCGTCGCTCAGGTCCCGATCGGCCTCGCAGGCCCGCTGCGCATCAACGGCGAACACGCCAGGGGCGACTTCTACGCGCCGCTCGCCACGACCGAGGGAACGCTCGTCGCCAGCTATGGCCGCGGCATGCGGCTCCTCACCGAGTGCGGCGGGGTCAAGACGACCGTCGTCGAACAATTCATGGAGCGATCGCCCGTGTTCATCTTGGACGACGCCGTTCAGGCGCGTGATTTCGGACATTGGGTCGAGGAGAATTTCGCATCGATCAAGGCCGCCGCGGAAGCGACGACGAGGAACGGAAAGCTCATCAAGATCCAGCAGTTTTCGGTGGGGCCGCTTCGCCACTTGCGCTTCAACTACTCGACCGGCGACGCCGCGGGCCAGAACATGACCGGGAAGGCGACCGCGGTTGCCTGCGAATGGATCAAGAGCCGCTATCCCGGCCGGGCGCGCTACCTCCTGTCCGGCAACATGGACACCGACAAGAAGCACTCCCGCATCAACATGCTCGCCACTCGCGGCAGGCGGGTGGTCGCGGAGGCGGTCGTCAAGAAGGACATCCTGAAGAGCCTCATGCGCGTGGATCCGAAAGACCTTTTCTACTCCCGCCAGATTTCGCAGGCGGGCGCCTTCCTGGCCGGCTCGGCCAATAACGGGGCCCACGCGGCGAACGGCCTCACCGCCCTCTTCATCGCGACCGGCCAGGACGTGGCCAACATCGCCGAGTCGCATGCCGGCGTCGTCTACAACCAGCTCCTCGACAACGGCGACTTCTACTGGTCGATCACGCTGACCTCCCTCATCACGGGTACGTGCGGAGGCGGCGTGGCGCTGGCGACCCAGCGCGAATGCCTGGAGATGCTCGGGTGCTTTGGCCCTGGCAAGGCCAACAAGTTCGCTGAGATCTGCGCCGGCGTGACGCTCGCCGGAGAGACCTCGCTCTCCTGCGCCATCCTGGCGGGCGAATGGGTCTCAAGCCACGACAGGTACGGCCGAAACCCTCCCCCGATAGGCCCGGAGACTTGAGAAGATCCAGCGCCTGAAACGGTTGCGCGCGCCCATTCTTCTTGCTCGGATGGCGCCCACGGCTTCACACGTCTTCTTTGGCGGCCGCGCCAAAACCCGTCTGCGAGCGCGCGCGCTTGACCTCGTCCATGAAGGCCTCGACCTTGGCCGGCGCGAGCCTGCCGAAGGCGTCGTCTGAATCCTTGAGTGACGAGCTGACGATGACGCCGTCGGCGACGCGCGCGACTTCCGCGAAATTCTTTGCCTTGACTCCCCCGCCTGCAAGGATCGGGGCGGCGCCGGCGCGCTTCCGGGCGACACCGATGAGCGCGAGGGTCTCATCGTAACTCTTGCCGGCGAGCACAAAGCCGTCGGCGCCGTCGAGCCGAACGGCGTGCTCGACGTCCTCGGCGGAACCGCCGCTTGCGATTAGCGCGCCAGTACGGTCATGAACGTCGGCGAAGATCGCCACGTCTCCAGCGTCGCAGGCGTTGCGCGCGCGGATGGCGGCGAATGCCTGGCCGCTCTCCATGCCGAAGGGCGTCACCATCGCCCCGACATAGACCTTGATCCTGACGAAGTCGGCGCCCGCCGCGGGGGCCACGGCGAACATGGCCTCCGCGTCGTGTTCCAGAAGATTGAGCCCAACCGCCCGTGCAAAGCGGGCGCGGATTTCGGCGGCGATGCCGGCCATCCACGCGACCTGAGGAGGCGCCGCGCGGGAGGCGACCGGCAGGTCGCCGAGATTCTGCACGCCCAGTGAAGGCCAAGGGAGGGGAAGAGGGGCTCTGAACCGCCCTACCCCGGAAGGCCGGTTTTGCGCAGGCCCTCGACATAGCGTTCGAGCGGCACCGGATCGCGATAGGGCAGGCGCTCGCGCCATTCGCTGATCCGGAAATTCGGGTGGAGGCGCAAGACTTGCTGTGCGGCGGACTGAGCCTGTTTCATCATCCCGAGATGTGCGTAGTTCGCAGCAAGCAGGCGTTGACCCTCCGAACGATCGTGCATCCGTTGGACGGTTGCGATGACATCCTCGGACCGCCCGAGCGTGTCGTAAGCGTCCGCCAGATACCAGAGATACCAATCGGGATAGTGCGGATTGAGCCTCATCGCCTTTCGCATGAGTTCGACGGAGCAGTCCGGTCGCTCGACATAGGCGAGCGCGTCCGCATATTCGGCGATGATGTCGCTGTCGTTCGGGTTGAGCGCGAGCGCCTGTTCGTAGTCGGCAATCGCCTCATCGTGCTGGCGACGGTAAAGCTCAGCGTAACCGAGCTCGGCGAAACACTGCGCGTCCAAGGGATCGTATTCTCTTGCTTGGCGCGCAAAGGCGATTGCCGCCTCGAGCGACTGTCTCGGTCGTTCCGACCACGCGTAGCGCCAGTCAAGGTTGTGCGTGCGGGAAAGCGCGCTGTGCGCGCGGCTGTATTCCGGCGCGATTTCGATTGCTTCCTCAAACAGCCGTCGCGCGTGCCAATTCGACTCTCGAGTGAATTTGAAGATCAGGTGGCGGCCGCGAAGGACGAGCCCATAGGCGCGCAGGTTGCGGGGCTGGGGCGCCTCTTGGCTTCGCTCGGCGAAGTCGATCTGAATTGACAGGCGGGAAGCGACTGAGCCGGCGATCTCGTCCTGCAGATCGAAGAGGTCTTCGAGTTCGACATGGAATCGGTCGGACCAAAGCACGCTCTCGGAAACTGCGTCGATGAGTTCGACGGTAATGCGAAGGCGCCGGTCCGCGCGCCGGAGGCTGCCCGCCAAAATGTACCCGACCCCGAGCTCGCGCCGGATCACCTGAGCCGGGTTGCTCTTCAGATTGAACATGAACGCCGAGTGCCGCGCGATCACCATCAGATTGCGGAACCGGCTGAGGTCCGCGATGATGTCCTCGGCGAAGCCCTCGCACAAGTGGTCGTTGCGCGGATCGCCCGAGAGGTTGGCGAGCGCCAGAACCGCGATGCTCGGATGGCGGACGGGCTCGCTCTTCGGCGGTTCCCGGGCGCGGATGGCGATCGGCGCCTGGCGGCCCATCTGATCGACAGCGAAGATCTCGATCGGTTCGATAATATTCTTCAGATGCGCGCGCCCGAGTGAGCGCAGCGAAATTCCCGAAGTTTCGTGGGCCGCGCTGCGGAAGGCGCCGGTGACCAGGATGCCGCCCGGCTCGGCGAGCGATTGCAACCTTGCAGCGACGTTGATGCAGTGCCCATAGGCGATTGCATCGTGGAAGATCACGTCGCCGACGTTCAGCCCGATGCGGAATTCGATGGGCTGGCCGTCGGCCCACACCGATTGCTCGCGAAATTCCGTCTGGATCTGGATGGCGAAGCGGAGCGCCGCTTGAGGATCGCCGAACAGGGCGACAATGCCGTCGCCCGCGACGTTGGCGACTGCGCCGCCGTAGTCGCCGGCAAGCGCCCGGAACAACTTCAGCGATTGCGCCACGACGCCGGAGTTGCGCGCCCCGTCGAGCTCCATCCGCCGGCTGAACGCCACCATGTCGGCGAACAGCACGGCGGCGGGTCGCGTGGGTGGGTCAGCCCGGCTCGGAGCAGTCGTTGGTTCCGCAGATGTCATCCGCCCGCCGAAGCTTCACAGTCCGAGAGACGACATTACCCGAATTGAAGTGGACAGTAACAGCGGCATCGCAAATCCGCATCGCCCAAATTGTCGTATTGCGCGGCGCGACGCGAGGGGCGACAACGTGTCCAATTCGAGGCGGGGAAGATACGGCGTTCGGGGAGATGATGTTCAGGAGCACTCTGCGTGTCGGCGGAATCGCGGCGAGCGACACGATAGCGCCCCTCTTGCCGGAGCGCGACGCGATCAGGGGGGGCTCGGATAGCGAAGAATGGGCTCTTCGGAGAGCCCCAACGTGGTAAGCCTCCGCGCATTGGAGCCGGCAGGGCGAGCGTGGGAGCTGCGCGACGCTCTTCCCGACCTGACCGATGAGCGGGGAGCAGAGCCTCCTCGCAACTCGCATAAGCACGCCGACGCTGATCGACCTCACCGCGGAGCGCCGCCGGAAGCGGAATTCCGGCTGCGGCCGGCCAGGCCCGGCGACTATTTGTTCGCGGTCGCGCTTTATCTTGACGGCGCGAAGCGACACCTGTCGAAAATCGGCCGCTGGGACGAGCCGCGGCTGAAGATCAAATTCCGCAACGGCTACAATCGGGCGCAGACGAATATCATCTGCGCCGGCGAGAAGCCGATCGGCTGGATGCAGGTGGCGGAGCACGTGGGCCGACTTCATCTGCGCCAGCTTCACCTCATTCCGGCCTATCGCGGGCAGGGAATCGGCACGA
>DATJXI010000123.1:0-3955 GCA_035500275.1 Roseiarcus sp.
TAGGCGAGCGCGAGCACCTGGACGCCGAGCGGGCGCATGTTCCAGTCGGTCATCGAATAGGGATATTTCGTCCAGTCGTTCCAGAACGTGGAGCCCGGCAGGACGGTGCGCTTCACCTTGAAGCCCGCTTCGCGCAGCTGAGCCGCGATGGCGTCGCCGGTGTTCTTGTACCATTCCTCGTCGCTGGTGATGAGGTTGTGCTCGAAGTCCATTTGGTTGGCTTCGGTCATGAGTTTCTTGGCGCCGTCGAGGTCGCGCGACTTTTTCGGCAGCGGGTAGTATTCGGGGTGGATCGGCGCGACGTGGAAATTCTCGGCGACAGTGCCGTGTCCGTCGACGCCGAGCTTCAGCGCCGTCGCGTTGTCGACCACCATCTGCAGCGCGTTGCGCACGCGCTGGTCGTCGTACGGCTTCTGCTTGACGTTGGTGCGCGCGACGATGGTCGCCGCCGTCTGGACGTCGGAGCGCGTGAGGCCGGCCTTGTCCATGATGGCGACATAGGCGGCGTCGGTCTTCATCGTGCAATCGAGCTCGTTCGATTCGAAGGCGCTGACCCAGGCCGAGATGTCCGGGCCGTAGTCGATGAACTCGACGCCGTCGAGATAGGCTTCGCCGCCCCACCATTTGCCGTTGGTGCGGCGCTTGAAAACCGCCTTCTTGCCGACTTCGTGCGACACAAGCTCGAACGCGCCCGTGCCGATCGGGTGTTTGACGAGGTCCTTGCCGTCCGTGTCGAAATTGCGATGCACGACAAGGCCCGGGTAGTCGGAGAAGCCGGGGATGATGGTGATGTCGGGCTTCTTGAGCGAGAGCTTGACCGTGTGGTCGTCGACCTTGGCGATCGCGCCGTCGCGCGCTTTCTTGGTCGCCGGATCGATGAGCGAGGCCATGCGCGAGGCCATCGAATTGCCTTCGGCCGTCTGGTCGGTCCAACGGTTGAGGTTGTAGATCACGTCGTCGGCGGTGAAGGCGTCGCCGTTGTTCCAGGTCACGCCCTTGCGCACGTGCAGGATGTATTCGGTCGCGTCCGCATTGACGTCCCACTTTTCCAGAAGCGCCGGCTCGAAGGTGAACTCGCGCGTGTAGGTGACGAGCGAATCGAGGAACTGTCGCGCCACGTTGCCCATTTCCGGCCAATCGTAGGTGCGCGGGTCCTTCTGGTCCTTCACGAACATGCCGACGCGCAAGACGCCGCCCTTCTTCGGCGTCTCGTCGGCGAACGCGCGCGATGGAACGGGAAGGCCGAGCATGCCGTAGGCTGCGGCGGTCGATGCGCCGAAAATGGTGGCGAGCGCCAGAAATTCGCGCCGGTCGATCTGGCGTGCCTTGGTCTCGGCAGCCCAGTTTTTGAGCGTCCTACGAGAGAGACGCTTGAATGTCGTCTTGAGCGTTTCGCGGTTCACGGATTTTCTCCCTAGTCCTAGTCGGCGCTCCGAATTCATCGACCTCATGGGCGCCCGTGAATTCGACGCTAACGCGGTTGCGAAAACCGTGCAACGGCGGGACGCCTGCTCCGGCTGGTCTCAGCGCTGAAGAAAAGCCTCCAGCAGCTCACGAGGGAGAGGGCTCCGGGTTCTTCGGCTTATTGAGTTGCGCGAGCTGCGCGTCGAGCTTGTCGAGCGCGGCGTTCGCCTGAGCCGTCCCGTCCAGCCATTGCTGGTTCTCGGCGGCGAGCAGATCGGTAATCGTCTTCGTAAATGCCTCGAGCGCCTTCGGCTCCGCCATAACCGAGTTCACCACGTCGTCGGTGCGGCTCGCGATGGCGTCCATCGCGACGAGGGTCTTGTCGTACCGCTCGGCGTTTGCCCGGTCGCGATTGAGCGCCTCCTGGTTTGCGGCATAGGCGCCGATCGCGGCGCCGAGAACGCCGGCGAGGACGATCCAGATAGCGCCGCCTCCGTTCGTTTGACTGGCGATGATCGCCCCGCTGCCGCCGATGAAAGCGAGCGCGCTGGCGACCGCGCTGAATTGGCTCGTGCGTTCCGACGATTTTCGGTGCCGGATAACGCTCGATCCGAGCCACGAGCGTTGGTCGTCGAGCAGGTGCCGGACGACAACGGCAAGGCCAAAAAACGCGACGGCTGGCCCGGCCGCGGCGGCCTTGGACGAGATGGTCGAAAAAGCGTCGAGGCGGGCGACCTCGGCCTCGCTGCGGCAGGTCTGCCAGCGGGCGATCCGGCCCTGGTCTCGCGCGATATATCCAAAGTAAGCCGCCGCCGCTCCAAGAGCCAAAGTCACAAGGCCGAGCACGAGCGTCAACCCCTTCTGGGCCCCGACGTCGACCCCCGCAAACTGAAGCGCGTTCGCCGACACCGCCAGGATCAGGCCGCTGGTCACGCCCGCCGCAAGAAGGCACAGGTTCGACCAGAACGCCTCTTGCTTGAGCTTCTCCTGTTGGAGAACGGCCTCTGCGTCCTGACGCTTATGGGTCTCGAGGCTCGTCCTGACGGCGGAGGACTGGAGAACTTGCGCCAGTCCCGGGCAAACGCTTTGCATCGATTTCGCAAGATCGGGGATGGCGTTCAAGCCCGAACTCTTGCTTGCTGACGCAGCCGCGACGATTTCTTCCCAGTTCGGAAGGCGGGGCGTTCCCGACTCGGGCGACGCGTCCGTTCCGGGGGGGCTTTGTTGGTCGTTCATGACAATTTTTCCCCGCCGCCAGACTATCGACCGCATTCAACGCTTTCCCCGCACATTGAACAAGTCGATTCTGCGGCGAAAACCGGTCGCCGAGAACAAATGTTAGGCTTCTCCGATCGCTCCGGCTCGCGCAAAAGCAAGCCGCATCGCCCTGGCGAGCGCCGCGCCGAGCGTCAAGCCCCGCTTTGCAAGATAATTCTGGAAATCGTAGATCGTGACGGCCGGGCAAATTTCGAATTCGAGGAACGTCGGCCCGCCCTCGGCGTCGACGCGGAAGTCGAGCGAGAAGCAGCCGCTGAGGCCCGCGAGGCGCGCGAGGCGCTCGGCTGCGTCCTCGATCTCGTCCAGCGCGCGCCGGGAGCATCTGTCTGTCGCCGCGCGCAGGTCGATCATGCGCGGAATGAAAGCGGCGTCACGGCTTTGGCCGAAGCCGCCGCGCGCGCCCGCCGTGTCGCGCGCGCCCGACAGCGTCTCATTGTCCTTCATGGTGAGAAAAGCGCCGCCGGTCTCGCTTGACGGGTCCTTCACGATGCGCTCGACGCCAAGCTGATCGCGGAAAGGGCCGCCGAGGTCGAGGAAGCTCACCCGCACATCGTCGCCCTCGATGAACGGCTGTACGAGCGCCCGGTCCCGGTAGCGGCGCCAGATCCGCGCTGAGCGCTCCGCCGCTTCCGTCAGGCTCTTGCATAGGCTGTCGGCAAAAATGCCGATTTTTGCGCCAAGCGCGTTCGGTTTGACGAAGAGAAGCGTGTCGTCGGGCGGCCAGTCGCCGAGCGCTGCGATTTCCGCCTTGTTCTCCATGAGCCGCGTCGGCGGAATCGCGAGCCCAGCGGCGGCGGCGAGCGCGAGGCTCGCGAACTTGTCTTGCGCGATATGCGCCGCCGTCGGGGCGCTGCCGAACCGGGCGAAGCCTTCAAGCCGCGCCAGCGCCGGAACGGCCGAGCCGCGATAGTAGCGAACCCCGTCGGTCATCGCCCAGACGATGGCGCTTTCGCGTTGCGGCGCGAGTGCAGGCAGGCGAGCCGGCAGTTCATCAAGTTCGACGAACTCCACGGTGAGCCCCTGCGCCCGCATCGCCCCGGAGACATCGGGCGCGAAATGCGGCAGATCGGTCGATTGCGCGAGATAGACGGCGACTTCGGCGGCGATCTCCGGCGAATAGCCAAAGCTTATCAGCCTTCGCCGCGCCGCGTCCTCCGTCTCGAAGGCGATGACGACCGTGGACAGCGCCGACCCGTCGCCTGCTGGCGTCAGCGCCATTGGTCGGGCAGTTCGGCCTTGCGGCGCGCGACGAAGTCGGCGAGCGCCTCGTCGA
>DATJXI010000124.1:0-2398 GCA_035500275.1 Roseiarcus sp.
CAAGGTGTTCCGCACGGCGGAGACGCAGAGGCGGGTAGGATGAGAGGCCCTGGCCTATTCTGTGCACGTCACGCTGGGCGCCAGATTCCGCCCCCTCGCCGGGCCAGCCTTGCGAATGTGGAGACCTTTCGAGCCGAAGCGCGGTTTTGTCGGGCCTCGCATACCCTCAGCGGCCCCAGTTGAGAAAGTCGGGCTTGAGCGGATACACCTTTGCAGGCTTTGGCGGGATTTAGCGAGCTTTGCTCGCATCGGCGGGCCTGCAGCGGTACCGGAAGCGAGCGATGGAGAAACCCATGGAGCCTGCGACAATCCTTCTCCTGTCAAGCGCCGCGATGGCCGCGCCCGTGAATGCATACGCGCAAGTCGCGGGCTCGACGGTCGTCGGCGTCGCTGCGGTGGGATTGCGCGAGGTGGCGACAGGCTGGAGCGCCAAGCGTCAGGCGCTCGGCCGCGCTGTCTACAACGACCAGGCCAAACCCGAGCGGATCGGAAAGATCGACGATATCATCGTCGCGCCCGACAAGGCGGTCCCCTATGTGATCATCAACGCTGGCAGCTTCGTCGGCGCATTCGAACACGATACCGCTACCCCCCGTCTCACAACTGAAGGAAGTCGGAGACAAGCTCGTCCTGCCAGGCGCCACGAAGGAGGCGATGAAGGCGAGCCGCGTTTTCCAATACGCGTACTGAAAATGGCGGCAATTTGATCTCCCCCATTGCGTCCGGCGGCGACCCAAGAGCGAAGATCGGAAAAAGAGCGCTGAAACGGGCGGGAGCATTTTGCCGCCGCTTTCGTCCGGCAGCGCGGGGTACAACGACGCACACTCACTCGAGAGGCCAATCCCATGACTTCCATTGATTCCCATCTAAGCGACCTGCACCGGGGGGTGAAGTCCGCGTTGAGCGCCCGCTGGGGGCTTCTCATGTTTGAGGGGGTCGCCCTTATCGTTCTCGGCGTCCTCGCCATTGCGGCGCCGTTTTTCGCGACCATCGCCGTCGAGATCTTCATCGGCTGGCTCTTCCTGATCGCGGGCATCGTCGGGCTGATCGCGATGTTTTACGCGGACGACATCGCGGCTTTCCTATGGACCCTAGTCACCGCGGCGCTATCGCTGTGCCTGGGCGTGCTTCTGCTCTATAAGCCCGGCGCCGGCGCCGCCGCGCTGACCCTGGCGCTCACGGCGTTTTTCGCCGCCGAGGGCGTGTTCCAGATCATGACGTCCTTAGCCTATCGCAAAGCGCTGCCTGACGCCTGGGGATGGTTGTTGGCGAGCGGCGCCTGCGATCTGATCCTGGTCGCGATCATTGTCGCAAGCTGGCCGCTGAGCGCTGCATGGATGCTTGGTCTCCTGGCTGGCGTCAATCTTCTCACCTCGGGGTGCGCCATCGTCATGGTCGCGTTCGCAGCGCGCGGCGCGGTGAGGTCTGTCGCGGCAGCGTTCAGGTGACGCCGGGACCGCTGCAATCTGGCTGACAGGCGTCGGCCAGATTGCGTGACAGTTTTTCCTCGGCGTCGGCTTGGAGCCGAGGTCTGTCGAGAGCCGCCGAAAAGCATCTGGCGCGACCTATCACAAATGCGGCGCGACCCGCGCCAAGCAAGGAGACCTGAGCATGAGCGACACCCAAACTCTGGCGTTGCAGATGCCCCCAGAACTCGTCCATTACTGGGGATGGTTCATGGCGTTCGGGATCGTGTTGGCGGCGCTTGGGGTCGCCGCGGTTGCGCGCGCCTTCACGGCCACCATCGCTTCGATGCTGTTCTTCGGCTGGCTGCTGGTGATTGCGGCGGCAATCGAAATCGTCCAGGCGGTCATGGTTGGGCATTGGGCAGGCTTCTTCCACCATTTGCTGGCCGCGATTCTCTTTGGTGTGACGGGTCTGCTGCTGGCGACGCGGCCAGTGATCAGCGCCGAGGCGTTGACCTTGGTCATGGCCATATTCTTCCTGATTGGCGGCCTCTTTGAACTCATTGGCTCGCTTATTGTCGCCCTCCCGGGCTGGGGCTGGCAGGCGGCGGACGGGATCATCACGATTGTCCTTGGCGCGCTGGTTCTTGCGCAGTGGCCCGCCTCAGGACTCTGGGTGATCGGCCTGTTCATAGGGATTGATCTGATTTTCTACGGCTTCGCCTGGATCGCGCTGGCACTCGGATTGCGCACGGGGTGAGAGTGGCGGAGCTATGGCCGAAAGTTGGTGAGGGCGTGAATCGGGGAAGGCGGCATATCGTGGGGGTGTTCGAGCCTCCACTTCTCCACCCAAGGAGCGATATGCCGTGTCCGACGATAACGTTGTCAAACTGATTCAGCCAGGGATTTTGACCGACCGGTTGACCGAAGTTCTGCGCGATGGCGCGCGGGCGCTTTTGACCCAGGCGGTCGAAGCGGAAGTGTCCGAGTTT
>DATJXI010000125.1:0-4343 GCA_035500275.1 Roseiarcus sp.
TTGACGTTTCGCACTTTATGAAGGTCGCGGCCGATGTCTGAACCGCGCCACGCGCCTTCGTAGGCGACGAGCTCGTCATGGGCCCGCCCTTGCGCCAACGCTTCATGGACTTTCTCGGCCGCCAGCATGCCCGAGAGAACGGCGTTGTGGGACCCCTTAATCCTGGCAAAGTTCAGGAAGCCGGCGGCGCATCCGATCAGCGCGCCGCCGGGGAAACAGACCTTCGGGACCGATTGCCACCCGCCGGAGGCGATGGCGCCCGCGCCATAGGCGAGCCGCTTTGCGCCGGCGAACGTGTCGCCGATGAGGGGATGGGTCTTGAAACGCTGGAACTCGTCGAAGGGGGACAACGTCGGATTCATGTAATTGAGGTGAACGACAAATCCCACTGAGACTAGGTTGTCGTCGTAATGATAGAGAAACGAGCCTCCACTCGCACCAGCCCGGAGCGGCCAGCCGAGTGTGTGTTGCACTAGGCCGGGCTTAAACCGCTCGGGATCGATCCGCCACAATTCCTTGAGGCCGATCCCATATTTCTGCGGATCGCGGCCCTCGTCCAGATTGTAGCGTTCGACGATGTGTTTCGTCAGCGATCCGCGGGCGCCCTCGGCGAGAAGGGTGTATTTGCCGCGCAGCTCCATGCCGCGGGTGAAGCTGGGCTTCGGCTTGCCATCGCGCCCGACGCCCATGTCGCCCGTCGCCACGCCCACCATTTCCCCGTTGGCGCCAAAGAGCGCCTCGTTAGCCGCGAATCCCGGATAGATCTCGACGCCCAGCGATTCCGCCGTACGCGTCCGATAGACGCCGCCTTGTGAATCGGCGGGGGCTGGGTAGGACCTGTGGCTAGCACGAGGTTAGCCACATGACGATGGATCGCATCGAGGTCATCACGTCGGCCGAGCGTCGCCGGCGTTGGAGTGCGGCGGAGAAGTTGCGGCTTGTTGCGGCGATGGACGAGCCGGGCGCCGTGGTCACGGAGATTGCGCGCCGCGCGGAGGTCGACGCGAGCCTTCTGTATCGCTGGCGCAGGGATCTGAGGGGCGCGCGCACGATGCCGGCGTTCGTGCCGGTCCAGGTCGCGCCCCAAGCAATCGACGAGGGCCCGGCAAGCAAGGGCGTTTGCACGCCGCCGTCGCCGTCGTCTTCGCCGCCGTTGGCGCGGTCCTCGATCACGATCGCGTTCGGCGAACGCGTTCGGGTGATGATCGAGGGCGCCCCAGACTCGGCGACATTGGCGAAGGTGATCGGCGCGCTGACGCCGGATCGCGGGCGATGATCGCGTTTCCGAGCGGCGCGCGGGTGTGGCTAGCGACCGGGCACACGGACATGCGCAAAGGGTTTGGCTCGCTGGCCCTTATGGTTCAGGAGGGGTTCAAGCGCGATCCGCACGCCGGCGATTTGTGGGTCTTCCGGGGTCGCAGAGGAGACCTGTTAAAACTGATTTGGCATGACGGCGACGGCGCATGTCTGTTTGTGAAGCGGCTCGAGCGTGGGCGGTTTTTGTGGCCCTCCGTGGCGGATGGCGTGGTGACGATTTCTGCCGCGCAGCTCTCCTATCTGTTGTCCGGCATAGACTGGCGAATGCCGCAGAAAGCCTGGCGTCCGACGGCAGCCGGCTGACTGCGGCCGATTGACTCAGGGCCCGATTTCACGGGCGACTTTCGCTGCCGAATCTGCTCACGTCGTCATCGTGGCGAGCCCTTTCGAATATCCTGCCGACGGCCTGCCGGACACACTTCCGGGCGATCTGGCGAGCGCGCACGCGATGATCCTCGCCCAGCGCGAGATGCTGGCCGAGAGAGAGGCTGCGCTGAGCGCGGCGCAGAGCGAAGCCAAGGTCCGCGCCCTGGAGATCGAGCGGCTGAAGCTGCAACTGGCCAAGGCGCGCCGCGAGACCTACGGGCAATCGTCCGAACGCGGCAAGCTCCTCGTCGAGCAACTTGAACTGGCGATCGCGGACCTTGAAGAGACACAGGCCGAGGAGGAGGCCAGGGCCGAGATCGCGGCGCCGGAGACCGTAAAGCCGTCGCGGCGACGTCCGCAACGCGGACCCCGCAAGCTGCCGGAGAACCTGCCGGTCGAGCGCCTCGTCGAGCCCGCCCCATGCGTTTGCGGCGAGTGTGGCGGCGATCGGCTGCGCAAGCTCGGCGAGGTGGTGTCGAAGACGCTCGAATGCGAGCCGCGGCGCTGGAAGATCGTCGAGCATGTGCGCGAGAAGTTCGCCTGCCGGGACTGTGAGGCGATCAGCGAGCCGCCGGCACCGTCCCATCCGATCCCGCGCGGCTTCGCGGGCCCGAGCCTGCTCGCCATGATCCTGGTCGGCAAGTTTTGCGACCATCTGCCGCTGAACCGGCAGAGCGCCGCGTTCGCCCGCGAGGGAATCGAGATCGAGGTCTCGACGCTCGCCGACTGGGTCGGCGGATGCGCGGCCGCCCTGGACCCCATCCTTGCCGAGCTTCGCAGCCACGTGCTCGCCGCCGAGCGCCTGCATGTCGACGACACGACCGTGAAGGTGCTCGCCAAGATCAAGACGCGCACCGGCAGGCTCTGGGTCTACGTGCGTGACGATCATCCGTTCGGCGGCCAGGGACCGCCCGCGGCTTTGTACGACTATTCGCCCACGCGCCACGGTGAGTATCCACGCAAGGTTCTCGCCGCCTGGTCGGGCATCATGCAGGCCGACGCGTTCTCAGGCTACAACGCCCTCTACGAGAAGGGCCGCAAGCCCGCGCCGGTCGTCGAGGCTGCGTGCTGGGCGCACGGGAGGCGCGACTTCTTCGACTTCGCCAAGCTCGCCAAGGCGCCGATCGCCGTCGAGATCGTACGCCGCATCGACGAGTTGTTCGCCATCGAGCGCGAGATCAAGGGCAAGTCGGCCGAGGTCCGGCGCACGGTCCGTCAGGAGCGGTCGAAGCCGCTTGTCGCCGCGCTCGAGCGCTACATGCGCGAGCAGTTCGAACGACTGTCGCCGAAGAACGACCTCGCCAAGGCGATCCACTACATGTTGACCCGGTGGCCATCGTTCACCCGCTTCCTCGATGACGGGAGAATCTGCCTGTCGAACAATGCTGCCGAACGCGCCCTGCGCTGCGTGGCGGTCGGACGCCGAAATTGGACCTTCGCCGGCTCGGACGCGGGGGGCACGCGCGCCGCAGCCGTCTATTCGCTGATCGAAACGTGCAAACTAAATGACGTCGATCCCCACGCCTGGCTCGCGGACGTTCTCGCCAGACTCCCCGACCATCCCGCTCATCGCATCGGCGACCTGATGCCGTGGGCCTGGAAGGCTCGCCCGGGCGCCACGGCAAGAGCCACGGCCGCCGTCGCCGCCTAAGCCGACGCTCCCCGCCTACCGACAAGACGCAAACCGCGCCGCCAGGGCGCATGTCGGACGCGTACGAAACCCCCGCCCAATCGGAATGTAGGTGATGTCGGCCGCCCATACGTGGTTCGCGCGCTCGATCGCCAGATTGCGCAGGAGATAGGGATAGATCTTGTGTCCGGGCGCGGGTTTGCTCGTTTTCGGCTTCGGCCCGAGCGCGGAGATCCCCATCCGGCGCATCAGCCGCTGCACCCGCTTGCGGTTCACGTTGACGCCCTCGGCTCGCAGCATCGCAGTCATCCGGCGCGAGCCGAGAAAGGGCCACGCCGTGAACAGTTCGTCGATCCGGCGCATCAGCGCCGCGTCGTTGTCGTTGGCCGGTTTGCGCGCCCGGTAGACGCCCGAGCGCGTCACGCCCAGAAGCGCGCATTGCCGCCGAACCGACAGCGCCCCGTCGGCGCGGTCGAGCATCGCTCTGCGGTCCGGCGCGCTCATCTTCCGGACCTCCTGGCTAAAAAATCCCGCTCGACCGTGAGCTGCCCGATCCTCGGGTCAAGCCCAAGGACAAGCCTTGGCGTGCAGCCGCTCGATCTCCCGCTCATGCGTCGTTTCCGCGTCCCGCCCCACCCCGGGATCGAACGCCCGCGCCGCCTGATCCTGAAGCTGCTTCTTCCAGGTGTTAATCTGGTTGGGATGGACCTCGTAGCGCTGCGCAAGGTCCGTGACCGTCGCCTGCTCCCGCAGCGCCTCCAGCGCGATCTTCGCCTTCAGTCCGGCGTCAATCCGCCGCCTCGTCTTCTTCGTCATCGTTCGCTCCGCTATCAAACGGAGCGGTCGTTCTCCAACTTAACCCCCGGTTCCAAAAACGGGGTCCACTTCAATGATCGTCTTCTTGTGGCCGCGGCGAATGACCAGGCTCTCGTACTTGGCGCGGAAGACGGTCTTGGTTCGCCTTGCGGCGTTGGCGGCCTCGCACAGAAGATAACGAACGATGGGATTGCCGTGGCGGGTCTTACCGCTC
>DATJXI010000126.1:0-3636 GCA_035500275.1 Roseiarcus sp.
AAGACATGGACCCTGCTTACCTCTCGGCCTTGTCGGCGCTTGGGGGGTCGATCGTCGGGGGGGTCACGACGAGCCTCTCGGCGTGGATCAGTCAGCTGTCAGGCGCCGTTTAGGGCTGAGAAATCAGATTCAACGAAATCAATAGCTTATTATTGGCCATGATATTTGAGAATATCCATTTAAATTGATAATCCGCATTGACTTAGCCATCAATTGTGAGAATTTCGCCGCCCAACCTTGGGGCAAAATCGGCGGTCGGAATGGACGACGACGAACGCGTCTTTGACGATGATGAAAAGCAGCGCGCCTGGCTTGAGGGCTGCAGACGCGAAGAAGCGATCAGCGGCCTTTTGGAGCGGCATGGCGACAAGCGCTTGTCGATAGCGGACGTCGACGAGGTCGCATGGGAATTGGGCGTCAGTCGAGCGACGCTGTACCGGCTGATCGCGGCGTTTCGAGCGAAGCGAACCGTCACCTCCGTCGAGCCGCGCAGCCGAGGGCGGCGCAAGAACGCCTTCGTATTGGACCGCAAGCGGGAGAGGCTCATTTCGCTGGCGATCCGGGAGATTTATTTGAAGCCGGAACGGCCGACGATGACCTATTTGATCGAACAGGTTAGGGCGAGATGCATGCGCGCGGAACTGCCCCCGCCGGACCGCCGAACGATCAAGGCGAGAGTTGACCGGATCGACAGGCGCGTGGCGGCGCTCAAACGCAAGGACAGCAAGGGCGTCAAAGCGACTAAGGCCGTGCCTGGCCATTATGTCGCGTCACGGCCATTAGAGGTCGTGCAAATCGACCACACGGAGGTCGATCTTTTCCTGGTGGACGAGACGACGCGCGAGGCGATGGGCGCTCGCCCTTGGGTGACGCTTGCGATCGACGTTTTCACCCGCATGGTGGTTGGATTCCATTTGTCGATGGACAAGCCGTCCCGTGTATCCATTGGACTTTGCATGCTGAACGCCGTCTACGACAAGGGCGCGTGGCTGAAAGAGAACGAGATCGACGCGCGCTGGCCGGCGGCAGGACTGCCGGAAGCGCTTCACGCCGACAATGGCGCCGACTTCAGAAGCCGGGCGTTTTCGTGGGCGTGCCGGGAGGAGGGCATAAAGCTCATTTGGCGGCCCACTGGCGCGCCGCACTACGGCGGTCACATCGAGCGGCTGATCGGCACGATCATGGGGCGCGTGCATTTTTATACCGGGACGACCTTTTCCAATCCCGCGGCGCGGCAGGACAATGATCCCGCTCGTTTCTCGGCGATGACGTTCCGAGAGTTCGAATGCGCCCTGGGCTGGGAAATCGCAGGGCGGTACAATCAGGAGATACACAGCGCGCTTCGGCGTCCGCCCATTGCGGTCTGGGACGAACACGAGGCGTCGATCCCGCTGAGAATGCCAAAAGACCGAATGGCCTTCTGGGTGTCGTTCCTTCCCGACGCTTATCGGAAACTGAGGCCGGACGGCATCTGGATTCATGATCTGCCCTATTGGTCGAACGCCTTGTCGTCCGAGGTCGGCAGGCACGCGGCGGACTTGTTGATCAAATATGACCCCAGGGACGTGTCGCGGATTTTTGTTCAGCATCCATCGTCGGGCCATTTCATAGAAGCCCGCACGCGCAATCTTGGATTTCCTGCGATCAGCCTGCGTGAATGGAAGTTAGCGCGCAAAGCGGTGCTGAAGAAGGGCAGGGGAGAGCGTGACGACGACCAGATCATGCGAACGGCGCTTGCCCAACGCCAAATTGTCGCCGAAGCAATCGCCAAGACGGCGGCGGCGCGCAAGACGCCGCCATCATCACAAATAGTCGGGGATGACTTCGACACGGGGTCGATGACCGGCATCGACTCGCGCATACCCAGCGCACTGGAGCTTTTGGGACGGCGCGCCGATGTTCAGACCAAGCCACCTGACGGATGAAGCGGCGAACATCCTTGCCGGAGCGACTGACGAGCGGATCTATTTTATCCAATCGAAGCGCTGGGTCGCCTATCCAAAAGCCGTCCAGATTCTCGAGCACTTGACCAAAATGCTCAAGCATCCGCGCACGACGCGAATGCCCTCGCTGATCGTTTACGGCGACAGCGGCATGGGAAAGTCCATGCTGGTCGACAAGTTCAAAGCGGACTGCGCGGCGGGCTCCGAAGCCGACTCGTCGCCAAACCGCAACAAAGTCCTCGGCGTCGAGCTGAGCGGACGCCCCACCGAGCGAAGACTCTTTTCTCAACTCCTCGCCGCTGTCGACGCGCCCCTGAGCCCACGCGCCGGCATCGTCGATGTGGAGCGGGGCGCCCTCAACATTCTTCGCGAGATCGGCTTCCAAATCCTCATCATCGACGAGATACACAATATTCTCGCTGGATCCTGGCGCGAACAGCGCATCGTCCTGAACACCCTTCGCTTTCTGAGCAACGAGCTGAAGGTTTCGCTCGTCTGCTTTGGGATCTTGGAGGCGAGGGACGCCATCAACGGCGACGTTCAATTGGCGCGCCGCTTGGACGCGGTCACTTTGCCGCGATGGACCGGCGACAAAGAGTTCGAACAACTCGTCCTCGCCATCGTGCGCAATCTCCCTTTGCGGGAGCCGAGCGTGCTGACCGTGAAGGGCCTGCGCCGCGTCCTCCAACTCAGCGGCGGCGTCAGCTCCCGCATTTTTCGCATGCTCAACGACTTGGCGATTCAGGCGATCGAAACAGGCGAGGAACGCATCACCGACATGGCCGTCGAGACCTATAAGCCGATTTCGGAAAACGAGGTGGCCTTCCAGTGAGCGCCGGGATCGAGGCCAACGCCAAACCCTTGCCGGTGGTCCTCAAGGCCGCGCGCGATGAATTGCTCTCGTCCTGGCTTGCCCGGCACGCCCGGTTCTACGGCGTAACGGGTCCGTTCTTCGCCAAGTGGCTAGGTCTAGGCGACATCCGGCTCTCGGCGCTCGACCATCGTCTCGGCTTGGGGCAGGTCGCTCGATTGGCGGAAAAGTTCCAGTGCGATCCCACCGCGCTGATCGACATGACCCATATCGACAAACGCGACGGCCGAGTTGGCGATCTCATCAGCCGCGGCAGGCAACCGCAAATCTGCCACCACTGCGCCGATCGCTACGCGCAAGACGGCGCGGAAGGCGCCGTTTCAAAACATTGGAGCAAGGCGTGGCGAATTACGTGCCCCGTTTGCGGTGAAGCCCTCACCGACACAAACGAACATCGCGGCAGTCGGGCGACGCTCTTGGAGACGACGCCGTTCGAAGGCCTATGGCCAGAGGCCGTCGCAGGCGAACGGATCATCGAGAAATATCTCAGCGACGAGAGACGCGCAGAGCTGTCCCCGATCGCAATCCTGCGGCTGCTGTTGGTTCAGACTTGGAAGCCCATCGCCGGCGAACACGAACATCCTGTCGTCGGATGGGTTTTGGGCACGCTTTTCCCGGAATTTGATGCGCGCGCGCGACCCATCAAACGGCGCGTGACACATGCCGCGATCGCCACGCTTCCGATCGAGTTTCGACCGGCGCTGCTCGCGGGGCTGGCGCGCGTCGCGGCCGATCCGGCAGTGCTCCACGATCTACGAAAAGCGACGCTTCTGCGAGGCCAACGCAACTTCGATAAATTCTGCCGTGAAGCGAAATCCGGCC
>DATJXI010000127.1:0-5437 GCA_035500275.1 Roseiarcus sp.
CCGGTCTCGGGGTCGATCACCTCAGGATAGAAATGATCCTCCCACACGACGGGCCCGTCCTTGGACTCGACGCACTCGCAGGCGACGCCCGGCCCGATCACTTCGGAGAGGCCGTAGATGTCGACCGCGTGCATGTCGAAACTCTCCTCGATCTCGGCGCGCATCGCGTTGCTCCAGGGCTCCGCGCCGAAGATGCCGACCTGCAGGCTCGAGGCGCGCGCATCAAGGCCCGCTCTTCGGAACTCGTCGAGGATGGCGAGCATGTAGGAAGGCGTCACCATCACGATCTCGGGCTTGAGGTCGTTGATGAGCTGCACCTGGCGCTCGGTCATGCCGCCCGAGACCGGAATGACCGCGCAGCCCAGGCGCTCGGCGCCGTAATGCGCGCCGAGGCCTCCAGTGAAGAGGCCGTAGCCATAGGCGACGTGGACCTTCATGCCGGGCCGCCCGCCGGCGGCGCGGATGGAGCGGGCCATCACGTCCGACCAGACGTCGAGGTCGCGCTTCGTATAGGCGACGACGGTCGGCTTTCCGGTCGTGCCGGACGAGGCGTGCACGCGCGCTATTTTGTCGTGCGAAACGGCCACCATGTCGAACGGATAGGTTTCGCGCAGATCGGCCTTCGTCGTGAAGGGGAATTTGGCGAGGTCGCCGAGGCTTGCGCAGTCTTCCGGGGCGACGTCCGCCGCCAGGCATTTTGCCCGATAGTGCGGCACATGGTCGTAGGCGAGGCGCAACGTCTCCTTCAGCCGCGTCAGCTGCAGCGCCGTGATTTCGTCGCGCGAGGCGATTTCAATGGGGTCAAGGTCGCTCTTCTTCGGCGCCAGATCGAGCATTGTCTTATCTGAACCTTCCTCAGAAGAGCGAACCCGGCACGGTGCGGCTCATGCCGCGGAATTCGGCGATCGCCGCGCCGGTCTCATCGGTGACGCTGATGTCGTAGACGCCGCTGCGGTCGACGCGCCGCACTTCCCGCGCCTCGGCGCGAAGGCGCGCCCCGAGCTTCGCCGGACGGAGATACGCGATGAAGCAGGTTTGCGCGACGCAGCGTTGATTGTAGCTGTTGCAGGCGTAGGCGAAGGCGGTGTCGGCGAGCAGGAAGACGAAGCCGCCGTGGCCGATGCCGTGCCCGTTGGCCATGGCCTTGGTCACCGTCATCGTGAGCGACGCGCGGCCGGGGCCGATCGACTCGATCCGTATGCCCTGCCCTTGCGCCGCAAGATCCTCCGCCCACAAGGCCTCGACCGACTTTCGCGCGACCTCCTCGGGCGTCATGCCCTCGCCTTCGCCCGGAAGTTCGGCGCGCGCTTCTCGATGAAGGCCCGCACGCCTTCGACATATTCGTCCGCCGCGCCCGCTTCTCGCTGGAGGTCGCGCTCGAGGTCGAGTTGCTCGTCCAAGCTATTCGAGGCCGAAGCGGCGAGGGCGCGCTTGATGAGGCCGTAGGCGTGCGGCGGCCCTGCCGCAAGGCGCTGGGCGATCTCATGCGCCACGCCCATCAGCTCATCGTCGTCCACGACGCGCCAGATCATGCCCCAGGCCGCCGCGTCCTCGGCCGAGATCGGATCGGCCAGCATCATGAGCGCGCGGGCGCGCGCTTCGCCGACGAGGCGGGGCAGGAACCAGGTGCCACCCGAATCCGGAATAAGACCGATCCGCGCGAAGGCCTGGATGAATCGCGCCGAGCGGGCGGCGACGACGATGTCGCAGGCGAGCGCAATATTGGCGCCCGCCCCAGCGGCAGCGCCGTTGACCGCGCAGACGACCGGCATCGGTAGGGCGCGCAGCGTCCGGATCAGCGGGTTGTAGCGCTTATCGATCGACTCGCCGAGGTCGGGGCGGGCGCCATCCGGCGCAACCACGCGGTCGGTTAAGTCCTGGCCGGCGCAAAAGCCTTTCCCGGCGCCGGTGAGCAGCACGACGCGGCAGTCGTCGCTGGCGGCGGCGCGCTTCAGCGCTTCGGCAAGCTTTTGGTGCAAGGCGAAGTTGAAGGCGTTAAGCCGGTCGGGCCGGTTCAGCGTCAGGGTCAGGACGCCCCCTTCGAGCGACTCGAGCAAAACCGGCTGCGGCGATTCGGCGACGTCAGCGCTCATGGCTCCCTCCCGAGACTTCGCGTTTGCGCGGCCGTCTATTGACCCATAATCGGGGCGGCCATAGAGGCGTAGAGGCGCCGCCGGGGGCGGTCAAGGGAGGTTGCCGATGACAGACCTGTACGGGCGTCACGAAGGCCTCTCGAAGCGCGCCATCGCAATCAACCAAGTCCGCATCGCGCCGGTCAGGCGGATGGCAGCGTGATGGCCGAGGCGTTCATCTGCGATTACGTCCGCACGCCGATCGGCCGCTACGCCGGCGCGCTCGCGAGCGTCCGCGCCGACGATCTCGCGGCAATCCCGATCCGGGAGCTCCTGGCGCGGCATCCGGGCCTTGCGGAGAACGTCGAGGAATCGTTCCTCGGCTGCGCCAACCAGGCCGGCGAGGACAACCGCAACCTCGCGCGCATGGCGCTGCTCCTCGCAGGCTTGCCGGAGACGGTTCCTGGCGCGACGGTCAATCGGCTCTGCGCCTCGGGCATGGAGGCGGTCGCCGCCGCCGCCCGCGCGATCAAGGCGGGCGAGATCGACTGCGCCATTGCGGGCGGCGCGGAATCCATGACGCGTGCGCCGCTCGTTATGGGCAAGGCGGAGACCGCCTTCCAGCGCTCGGCCGAAGTGTTCGACACGACCATTGGCTGGCGGTTCGTCAATCCGCTGATGAAGAAGCTTTACGGCACAGACTCCATGCCTGAGACGGCGCAGAACGTCGCAGACGAATATCGGGTCTCGCGCGAGGACCAGGACGCGTTCGCGCTGCGCTCGCAAAAGCGCGCGGCGGCGGCTGAGGCGAAGGGAACGTTCGCGAAAGAGATCGTTCCGGTCGAGATTAAGGACCGCAAGGGCGCGGTCACGCGCGTGGCAAAAGACGAGCACCCTCGCCCTGACATGACGGCTGCGGCCCTCGCGAAGCTTAAGGGCATCGTGCGGCCCGACGGCAGCGTCACGGCCGGCAACGCCTCCGGCGTCAACGACGGAGCGGCCGCGCTCGTCGTCGCGTCGGCGAAGGCGGCCAAGGCGCTTGGGCTGCAGCCAATCGCGCGCATCCTCGGCTATGCGACCGCCGGCGTCGCGCCGCGCGTCATGGGCGTCGGCCCGATCCCGGCGGTGAGGAAGCTCTGCGAGCGGCTCGGCCTTTCACCGTCAGATTTCGAAGTCGTGGAGCTCAACGAGGCCTTCGCCTCGCAGGCGCTGGCCTGCCTGCGCGGCTTAGGGCTGCCGGACGACGCCGAGCATGCGAATCCCAACGGAGGGGCGATTGCGCTCGGTCACCCATTGGGCATGTCGGGCGCCCGCATCGCGGGGACGGCGGCGCTTGAAATCAAGAGACGCGACGGCCGCATCGCGCTCGCCGCCATGTGCGTCGGGGTCGGCCAGGGCGCGGCGATTGCGATCGAGCGGGCGTGACCGGCTTCGACCAGCGTTGGCTCGCATGTTAAACGTCGAGGCGCGCGACAGCAGAGGAAGCGCGAGCGGAGGGAGCGATGGCTTACAAGGACATCCTGGTCTATCTCGATCCGACTGCCGAATCCGTCCAGCGGCTGCGCCTCGCTCTCGAACTCGCCAAGACGCACAAGGCGAGGCTCGTGGGCGTGGACGCCGGGACGGGCGCGCTGGAGGCCGAGAGCGCCGACTCCACCGCCCTGATGTTCGAAACAACGACCACCGAGGCGGGATTAAGGGCGATTTTCGTGCCGGCGGAGAAGGCGGACGAAGGCGACGCCTTCACCCATTGCGTCGACCTCATCGTCGCGCCCGCCCCGGGCGGCGCGGCCCGCGAATTCATCCGGCGCGGCCTGCTCGATCGGGCCCTCACCGAGTCCGGCGCGCCCATGCTGATTTTGCCGCCCGACTGGCAGGGCGGGGCGATCGGCCAAAACATTGTCATCGCCTGGAACGGGGGCCGCGAGGCCCTGCGCGCGGTCCACGACGCCATGCCATTCCTCGAGCAGGCGAGCAAAGTGACCGTCTTCTGCTTCTCGTCGCGCCCAAGCGACCTGCGCGGCTCGGCCGAGCGGCTGATCGACCATCTCGCCTCGCACGGCGTCGCCGCGCATGTCTCGGACTGGACCAACACCGGCGACCTGACGGCGATCGAGGCCTTGTTCGCGAGCCTCGACACCCAGGATGCGGACCTCATCGTCGCCGGCGCCTTCAGCCATTCGCGGCTCTACGAGGGGCTGTTCGGCGGCGTCAGCATGGACCTCATCCGCCAGCAGTCGCTGCCGGTCTTGATGTCGCACTGAAGGCTTCGGTGTCGCCTTCAGCGCGCCCGCGTCCAGTTCACCGATTTGCAGATGAGGCCGCCGAGCACGCATCCCGCCGTGACGAGGTGGTTGCCCGACATCGTCATCTTGCCGGAATAGGTCTTGCCGTCCTCCGGATTGAAGGCCTTGCCGGTCCAGGCGTTGTCGCCGGACGGCTTCATGTCGAAGAAGACCTGCTGCCCGACCTTGGCCGGACCGTTCGGGTCGCGCAGCCAAGTCACCGAGCCGCAGAGCGCATCGCGGCCGCACGAGACGATGCGCACCTTCGACTTTCCGTCGTCGCGCGCCCACTCGCCCCTCGCGTCTCCCGCCATGGCGGCGGACGCCGACACGGACACGACGATCGCGCCGAAAACAATCGCCCGTACCACAGCGCCCTCCCCTTTCCTTATCTTTTTGCATACGACCGAAGGCGGGGGTCGAGGTCAAGCGGCGGCGAAGGCCGACCCCGCCCACTGCGGCCGGTAGCCATTCGCGAGCGCCGCTGATGTCGATCGAGGCGTCAGAACCGCAACTTCGAGCTCCGGCGCGAGCGCGAGCGGCGGCTCATAGCCCGCGAAGTTCCAGGGCCAGAGCTGCCCGCCCCGGAGGGCGTGCGCTTTTTCCCGCCAGACGATCATCGCCCCGTCGGGCAGCGCGCCGAGCTTCGAGCGCCAGAGGCGCTGCTTTCCGTCCTTAAGCCGCTCCGCGTGCAGGACGGCGTCCATCGCGTCGGCGCCGTGCGGCGCGCCCGGAAATGCGGCGAGAAACGCCTTTGCGTCTTCCCACCGGCATTCGAAGCAGGGCCGGTGGCCGGCGGCGAGCGCGGTCGGCTCGTCGAGAAAGAAGAGCTCGGTGTATCCGTCGCGCCAAACGTTCCTGCGCCGGCCCCGGAACTCGCAGAGACACACGATCCAGCGCTTCGAGGTCCAACGGGGCCGGCCGAGGGTCCGGTCGTCTCGATGAATCCTACCGCCGCGGTTGCCCATGAACGCGCCGCGCCCTGTGACGGCGTGCAGCTCGCCGAACGGGTCCACCCGGTTCTGGAGCGGGCGCGGCGCAACGCCGGCGCCGAGAGCGCCTTCCATCAGAAGTCGGGCG
>DATJXI010000128.1:0-2101 GCA_035500275.1 Roseiarcus sp.
CTCTGCCCGACGAAGTTATGCGGCCGCAACATGGTCGCCACAGCCGATGCGTGGACTGGGGCAAGATTGTGTTGCGTCCCTGTTACGGCGATTAATTCTCCCTGTTATGGAATCAATTCTCGCTGTTCCGGCGCAAAAATATCCCTGTTTCCGTCCCGGGAATTGTGGCGCGGACACCGTCCCGGACTCATGCAGAAAACGCATGGTTCCAAATTTTGCCACAATTGCCGCTTCCGCGAGGGGTCCCGAGCGCCGACCTTTCAGAGCGCGAATCCGCCTTGCCCGCCCCGTCGGCGACTAGCGCGCATTTCTCATAGGAGGGGCTAGGTCTTTCGCGACCCGACGATGATTGCGCAGTGGCGGTGGCGAGGACGAGCGCGTCCCTGGCGCGGTTTGCGCGGATGGGGTCGGTCTTTTGGGGGTCTCCGGTGGGTGGTGGGTTGGATTGCCGGCGTTTGTTCGGCGTCGCGGCGACGCGTCAGGCGGTTGTGACGAGGCGGGCGGCGGCCAGCCGCCATTCGTCGGCGTAGGGACAGGCTGAGGCGAGCGCGAATTTGACGCGCCGCGCGCTGACGCGGACGAGACCTGCGAGCTTGAGGAGCTTGAGCCGGATCGTGCCGCAGGTCGCTTCGGCGAACTGGGTGTGGGCGAGACCGATGCGCCTGAGGGCGCACAGGAGCGCATAGGCGAACGAGGCGAGCCAGAGCCGCAGCTGGTTGGCGCAAAGGGTTGCGGTCGAGGTTCGGTCGGCGAACAGGTCGCCTTGGCATTCCTTGATCCGGTTCTCCATCTCGCCGCGGGCGCAGTAGACCTTCTCATAGAGAAAGCGGGCGCTGGTCTCGGCCTTGTTCAACGAGGTGACGATGAAGCGCGGATTGGCCTCGCCGTTTGTCCATTCCGCCTTGGCGACGACCCGGCGCCGGCGCGACCAGCTGTCGAGCGTCGCATAACGGAAGTCCCTGAAGCGGCGAGCGGGCTTGCCGGTCGCGGACGCCTCCGCCTCGGCCTGCAGGAGTTCGACGCTGATCTCTTCGACCAGCCGCGCATTGCGAGCGAGCCCGAAGACGAAGTCCACCCGGTTCGTCTCGCACCAGGCCATCAGCGCCTCGCGGGCGAACCCAGAGTCGGCGCGCAGCAGGATGCGCGTTCGCGGCCAACGCCTGCGAATCTGCGCGACGATGCGCGCCACTTCCTCAACCGAGCCGGCGCTGGCGTCGATGTTCGACGGCCTGAGCTTGGCCGCCAGCAGATGCCGGCCGCAGAACACGTAAAGAGGCAGGTAGCAGTAGCAATCATAGTAGCCGTGAAAGAAGCGGCCTTCCTGATCGCCGTGCAGCGGGTCGTCCGTGGCGTCGAGGTCGAGGATGATCTGCTGGGGCGGCCGGTCGTGCGCCTCGAGCAACAGGTCGACGAACAGGGCCTCGATCGCCGCGGGCTCATGTGCGATCTTGCGGTACTTCGTGGGCCTCTCGCGCGACAGTTCGAGCCGGTTCAGCGTCGATTTGCCCGCCACCGGCGCGCAATCCTCGCGCCTGGCCTCGAGCTTGCCCGCCAGCACCGCCATCAGCGGGTCGTGACGAAGCTCGTCGTGATCGTTCAGATCCTCGTAGCCGAGCGCAATGCCGAACACGCGCTGCCCGATGAGCGTGGCGACTGAGTGCTCAACCAGCCTCGGGTCTCTCGCGTCGCGGAAACATCGCGCAATCCGGCGAACCAGGCCCAGACGTTGGTCGGCGGCGCCCAACAGCATGCCGCCCGCGTCGGACGTCAGCGCGCCGCCGTCGAACTCCGCCACAACGGACCGACCCTCGACCCGTCCAAACATGCTCCGTTCTGCGCTACACTCCGTCTGCATCGGGCCGCCTCTCCAAATCAGCGCAAGTCGTTCTCGCAAAACAACTTTTGCCTGATTCGGCGACCCGATGCGCTACCCAGTTCGAGAAATGACGGTTAGGCCCCCAAGGCTAAGAAACGTCGTCACGCGGCTTTGCTGTGTCCTCGATCGTGATGCGTTGCGCCTTTGCGCACACTGGCCGAGGTGTACCTCCGCGGCCGCGGCCTCGAACTCGGTGACAATCTGGCCGGCGAAGTTCTGCGATGG
>DATJXI010000129.1:0-5033 GCA_035500275.1 Roseiarcus sp.
CGTTGGCTTTCGTGGAGGCGCGTCTCATGCTGCAACGCGATCGGCTTCGAGGGCGGCAGCGAGTTCGTCCGGGTTGACGAGAAACATCTCAATCCGGCCGCCTGGCGCCGACAACGCCGGAACTTGCAGCATTGTCGCAACTCGCCTGAACGCGAGAAAGGAAAGGCCGGGTATATCTTCCTCGTCCCAAACGACGCGATAGCTCCCGGCCGGTAACGGGCGATCCAACTCCGGCAGCGCGAACGCCTTGGAAAATGTCAGCGTCGTGTCCTTGCTCCGGGTCGTCATCGTCTCGCCTTAGCGCATCCGTCAGTGTCATTCTGATATATAGGTAAGAAAAACTGGGATATAAGAGCGGAATCGCGGTCTTTCTCATAATACTAAAGATATATGTGACCTCGGTTTGCATGAGGTAGTTCGTCATGGATCTAATATTCTCAGAAAGAGGCACTATCTATTGCAGACACTGTCAGCGCCGCATTGACGGGCAATCCAATTTTCTGGCGTTTTTCCTATCAGATTCGATCCTAAGACGCCCCTTTTGCCGCCGCCGCACTGCAACATAGGACCGCCGGATGATTCCACTCATGGTCCACCATCGGACCGCGTATCGATATCGGCGGTCGGTCGATCTCTGGCCGCATCGGTTGAAGCTCTGCCCGCGCGAGAGCCGCGATCTGCAGGTGATTTCATGCGTTGTGACTGTTTCGCCGACGGCTCAAGTCACGTGGGCGCATGACGTATTCGGCAACGCCGTTGCGACCGCCGTGTTTCAAGGCGCGAGCGACAGTCTCGTCATCGACAGCCTGGTGGAGCTTCGCCTTGAGGGATCCGCATGGCCGGTCTTCAACATCGCAGCTTCCGCGATCGTCTATCCCTTTCGCTATTCGGACGACGAATGGACGGACCTCGGCTCGCTGACCCGGCAGCAATATACGGATTCGGCCGGACGCCTGGCGACTTGGGCGCAGGCCTTTGTCTGCGGTGATCGGACCGATACGCTTGCGCTGCTCAAGGACCTTAGCGCCGGCGTGTCTGCGGCGATCCTCTACCAGAGCAGGGAAGACGAGGGAGTCCAGTCGCCAATCGAGACTCTCGACCGCGGTTGTGGCTCCTGCCGGGACTTCGCGGTCCTCTTTATCGAAGCAGCGCGCTGTCTGGGCTTCGGCGCAAGGCTGGTCTCAGGCTACCTTTTCAATCCCGATCAGATGCTTCAGAGATCGACCGATGACGGATCGACCCATGCCTGGGGCGAGGTCTTTGTGTCGGGCGCGGGTTGGATCAGCTTTGATCCAACCAACCGCAGCGTCGGCGGCGCAAACCTTATTCCCGTCGCTGTTGCGCGCGACATCCGGCAAGCGACGCCAGTCTCGGGCGCTTATGCGGGAAGCAGCGACGCTCTGGAGAGCATGTCAGTCGAGGTCTTCGTGACCTCGAGCGCCACGCCCTCGGGGCCTCAGACTTAGGGAAGATCGTCGTGTGTCGACGCGGCGCCTGGCCGAGCGGGGCATCAATGTCCCTCCGCGGCAGATCGACCTTCAACGTCGTCGGCAAACTCTCCGCTTTGGCCCTGAACAAGGTCGGCCGCCGACTTGACCAATCGAAATGTCCACTACCCACCATCGCGACGTTTTGTTGGGGCTTCGGTCGACGCCCCCTCCGCACCGAAGGTCCGGCGTCCAGCAGATTCCGGCTGTTCCCGAACCACGATCGCGGGGGAAACTCCGCCCGAAATCGAAATTCAATCGGAGACGTCCCGCGCCCGGTTGACTCAGCGCGCCGCCGCCGGCGCATAGGATGCCGGGTCGAGGCGCGCCGGCCGTCCCGTGAGCGAAAGACGGCCTCATCGACCCCGGCGATTTTTCTCCGGAAGTTTTCGACAGAGACGTCGCCCTCGCGCGCGCGGACCCGGACGGGCTGGCGGGATTCCGGAAGAGCCTCTTGCAGAATTCCCTGAGGGCGAGGAATTTCCCGTGGTTTTGGTTTGCGGGCGCCCGCGGCTCAGGCTGGCGCTGGCCTGAAGCTGGCGACGCGGAGGATTTGATCGGCGGCGAGCGCGACGATGCCGAACATGAGATGGCATTTGACCTTGATCGCGCCGCGCACGCGTAGGAACCTGGCGCCGAATTCGTCCTTCAATCGAGCATTGACGCGTTCGACCATGGTGCGGAAATCATAGATGACGTCATCTGGGTCGGGCATGTGGATGAACTTCATCCTGTCGAACTCCCGTTTCCATTCGGCTTTGACTTCCTGCTGGGCGCGAAAGTTGCGGTCGATGATCGGCGCGTGGCCGAGCGTGCGGCTATGGTCATGAATGGCGGCGGCGTCGTAGGCGGCGTCCATGAGATCGTAGAGATAGGAAACCCGCGCGCCGGTCATGGTCATCAAGGGAATGGCGACCTGACTGTCGTGAACGGAGGCGGAAGTCAGCACGCAGGAGACGGGGATCTGGCCGCAAGCGACGTCGATATGCAGCTTGTAGCCGATCCAGGTTTCCTTGTAGCCCTTGCTGTTTTTCTTGGAGCCGACATCGCAGGCGGTGGGCAGTTCGGCGAGCATCTGGCCGACGGTCTGCGCGGTTTGCCGCTCGAGCCGCGTCGGCTCGGGCTTCGGCCGTTGCTCGTCTTTGCGCGGGCGTCCGCGCTTGCGCGGCGGCTGAGCGCCGTCGGGCGGCGGATCGTCCTTGTTGTCGTCGGCCTCTTTCGCCGTCGGCTTCTCGCGCGCCTCGATCTCAGTGGCGTCGCGGGCGATCACGCCGACGATGCGCCCGCCGAGCGAGCGTTCGACCAGCGCCGCGTGCATCTTGTCTGGCAGATCGCCCTGCGCGAACTCCGCGAAGGCGCGAGAGAACGTGGCTTCCGAAGGCACTTGCGCGCGTCGCTCCCAACCGAGAATGTGACGCAGCGGCTTGTCGACGGCGAGACGCTCGATCAGGGCGGTGGTGGTGGGAATGCCCAGCACCGCCTTGGCGACGAAGGCTCTGGCGAGGGCGCGCCGATCCTCGGGCGGGCGGCCGGGGCCGCGTGGCGGATCCGGAACGAAGGCTTCGAGGCCGATCACATCGAGCGTCGTGACGAGACGCCCGAGCGCCTCTGTCATCGGGTCGACTTCCTCGCGCAGCCAAGGAAACAGGGAGCCCTGGATATGGATCCAGCGGGCTTTCATGGCGTCGAGCGGATCGTCGGACATGATGTTGGCTACGAATCAGAAAAGCACAAGACCAAGCTTACTGCCAATCATCTTCGTGTAAAGCGACATATATTTCTGCAGATGGACTTGAAAAGCAGCATATTAAAGCCTATCTATACTGGCTTCAATTAATCGCCATTCAAAATAAATTTGCAACTGGCTCCTAGAAACGGCAGTTGGCCGATTTGAGTTTAGGCGGTCAGCGATTTTTCGCGTTTGGGTTGCATCAACTCGGCGCGAGGCGGGGCGGGGTGCGGAGGATGCGGCCGTTGAGGAAGGCCTGGAAGGCGCGCGACAGGATCGCCCGCCATTTTTGCAGGCGGGTCAACTGCTCCGCATTTTTGGCCAGGCCCCGCAGGAAGGCGGCGACGGCCGCAAGCGCCCGGGCGGCGGGTTCGGCTTTGGCGTGCGAGCTGGTCACGCGGATCGTCGTTTGCCGTGCGTGCCGCGTGCGGGTGGCGATCGCCGTCAGGAACAGCGGGCGGCTGGTGATCGCCTCGCGGTGGAGGCTCGGCTCGGCGAGGCGGACGAAGATGTTCCACCAGTTGTAAAACAACCCAACCAGGCGGGCCGCGAGCCGGCAGCGGGCAAGATCGTGCGTCGTGTAGCCGCCCCAACCCCATTGGTTCTTCATCTCGTCGAAGAGATTTTCCCCGTCGCCCCGGTCGCGATAGAGCTGACCGAACGCCTCTATGGCTTCATCGAGCGAAGTGACCAGAACCGAGTACTCGTAGACCTCCGTCGCCTCGCCGATCTCGACGAACGCAAGCTGCGGCGAGCCGGCATCGTCGCCTAAGCGAAGCCCCACGGCGTCCTTCAGGCGCCGCCTGAGCACGATCACGCGCCGCTGGCGGCTCCAACCCACCAGCCGAACCTCGCTCTCCTTCGCCTCGAAGCCCTGGCCGGCGTCGACCCATTCGCGCGACGAGGCGAGCTTCTCGATCATGCGCTTGACGTTGGCGGTCAGCCGCAGCTTCAAGAGAAACGGAAGCTCCCGCGCCTCCGCCTCGCGCATGATCGCCTCGTTGCCGAAGCCGCGATCGCCCCGCAACAGCGCCGGCCACAGGTCGCGCGGCAGACGATCAAGCAGCGCCCACAGGCTTGGCGCGCTGTGTTTGGACGCATGCTCGTCGCCGGGACTGACATCGACATCGAGGACCAGACGCGTCGAAGCCATCGAATAGCTGTGATAGCAATGGCTCGGACGTCCCGGCTTCTTGGGATTGTAGCCCAGCACCGCCCCTTCCTGATGACCGTAAAGCGGCTTGATCGTCGTATCGACGTCGAGGATCCAAGGCTCGGCCAGCAGCGGCTCCACGCAATAGTGCAGGTGTCGGCGCAGCCAGACGGCCCCTCCCTTCTCGTCGATCGCCTTGAAGGCGCGCCGGATCGCGTCCTCGCTGACGATCCTCTTCATCCCGAGAAGCTCCGGCAGCACGGCGTCGCAGCGCAGCGCCGCGATATGCGCGTAGCGCTTGTGGCCGGCGAGCATCGACAGCATCGCCGTGCCGAGAAGGTCCCGCCGCTTCGCAGCGTTCGGGCTCACGTAGCGCAGCGGACAGTCGGCCACCAAGGCGTCGAACAGTCCGGCCGTTTTGAGGAAGTCGATGAAGAACGGCAGCTGCCCATGCGGCGTCATCGCCGCTTCATGGTCCCATTCGACCCGGATCGGACCAAAGAAACTGTCGAGATCGACGCCTCCCGGCGGCGCCCTCGCCACAACCAGAGATTGTTCACCCGACCGGTGAGCCGAAGAAGATGACGAATCGCGCCTCATGCCCCTGACAATGCGCGCCTTCCGCCTTCGCGCAAAACCTCAACTGCCGTTTCTAGGTTGAACG